>NZ_JBICKH010000021.1:0-2246 GCF_043103905.1 Pseudomonas sp. yb_2
CAGATCACCGCCCCCGACATCACCGCCCCTGCCGCCCCAACCGAACTGGCGGTGAGCGCGGACGGCAGCGTTATCACCGGCCGTGCCGAACCGGGCAGCACCGTGCGCATCGTGGCTGCCGACGGTAGCGAACTGGGTACTGCCTTGGTCGGCCCGACCGGCGTGTTCAGCCTTAACCTCAATCCGCCACAAGTTGACGGCGAAGTGCTGCAGGCCACGGCGACCGATGCCGCTGGCAACACTTCCGTTGCCAGCTCGGTCACCGCGCCGGACATTGATGGCGGCGATACCACCCCGCCTGAAGCACCGACCAATCTGGTGATCGGCCTTGCCGGCAGCCAGCTCAGCGGTCGAGGCGAAGCCGGCTCCACCGTGCAGGTACGTGACGCGGCAGGCAACATCCTCGCGACCGGCACTGTCGCTGCAGATGGCACCTTCATCGTCACCCTGGCCCCTGCCGTGAACGACGGCAGCACCTTGCAAGTCACCCTCACCGACGCTGCCGGCAACGTATCCCAACCGGGCTCGGTCACCTCGGCCGACTTGCTGCCGCCCGCGCAACCGACTGACCTGGCCTTGGCCGATGGCGTCACCTTCACCGGTCGCGGCGAGCCTGGTGCTACCGTGCAAGTGCGCGATGCTGCCGGCAACCTGATTGGCACCGGTGTCGTCGGTGCCGACGGCCTGTTCAGCCTCACCCTGTCACCTGCCCAGGCCAACGGCGAAGCCCTCGACGTACGCTTGGTGGATGCTGACGGCAACGCCTCTGCGCCGCTGCAATTCGATGCGCCGGACATTACCCCGCCCGGTGCGGTGAGCAACATTGCCGTCGGCGCTGACGGCCTGGCCCTGAGCGGTCGCGGCGAACCCGGCGCCACTGTTGAGGTGCGCGATGCCAGTGGCACCGTGATCGGCACGGGTGTTGTGGGAGCCAACGGCACCTTCCTGATCGACCTCGCCCCGGCCGCTCAGCCGGGCGAGCAATTGAGCCTGGTACAGACCGACCCAAGCGGCAACGCTTCCTCGGCACTGCAATTCGAAGTCCCGCTCACCACTGCGCCCGCCAGCCCCAGCGACCTGGTATTCGCCGAAGACGGCAGCAGCATCAGCGGTACCGCACCTGCCGGCACCCGTGTGGAAGTGCATGACGCCAACGGCACGCTGATTGGCACTGTGGTGGCGGGCCCCGACGGCAGCTTCACCGTTACCCTCGACCCGGCCCAGGCCAACGGCGAACTGCTGGACGTGGTCGCCATCGATGACGGCGGCGTTTCCTCGCTGCCCGCACAGATCACCGCACCCGACATCACCGCCCCTGCCGCACCGAGCGAGCTGGTGATCAATGCCGACGGCAGCGTGGTCACCGGCCGTGCCGAACCGGGCAGCACCGTACGCGTGCTGGCCGCCGACGGCACCACTTTGCTGGGTAGCGTGGTAGTTGGCGCTACCGGCAGCTTCAGCATCACCCTCGACCCGCCACAGGTAGACGGCGAAGTGCTGCAAGTGACAGCCACCGATGCGGCAGGCAACGTCTCCACCGTTAGTAACCTTACCGCGCCGGACATCGACGGCGGCGATACCACCCCGCCTGAAGCACCGACAAACTTGGTGATCGGCCTCGCCGGCAGCCAGCTCAGTGGTCGAGGCGAAGTGGGCACCACCGTGCAGGTGCGTGACGCGGCCGGCAACATCCTCGCGACCGGCACCGTCGCTGCAGATGGCACCTTCGTCATCGCCCTGGACCCTGCCGTCAACGACGGCAGCACCTTGCAAGTCACCCTCACCGACGCCGCCGGCAACGTTTCCCAACCGGGCTCGGTCACCTCGGCCGACCTGCTGCCGCCCGCGCAACCGACTGACCTGGCCCTGGCCGATGGCGTCACCTTCACCGGTCGCGGCGAGCCCGGTGCCACCGTGCAGGTACGCGATGCCGGCGGTGCTGTCATCGGTACTGGTGTCGTCGGTGCCGACGGCCTGTTCAGCCTCACCCTGTCGCCTGCCCAGGCCAATGGTGAAGCACTCGATGTGCGTCTGGTGGATGCCGCCGGTAACAGCTCTGCCCCATTGCAGTTCGATGCGCCGGACATCACACCGCCTGACGCAGTAACCAATATTACAGTTGGTGCTGACGGCCTGGCCCTGAGCGGTCGCGGCGAACCGGGTGCCACTGTCGAAGTGCGCGATGCCAATGGTACCGTGATCGGCACGGGTGTCGTGGGTGCCAACGGCACCTTCCTGATCGACCT
>NZ_JBICKH010000022.1:0-27693 GCF_043103905.1 Pseudomonas sp. yb_2
CAGCTGACACTGGACAAGACCCCGGTCAGCACCGCCGTGACCGACGAACCAGGTTCGGGAACTCCAGGCACCGGCAACAAGGGCGACGTCACCACCGTCGGTATTACCGGCACGACTTCTCTGACCGAGGGTGAAACCGGCCAGTACACCCTGACGCTGAGCAACGCGTCCAAGTCCGAAGTCACTATCACCCTTAGCTACAGCGGTACCGCCCAAAACGGTGATGACTTCACCGGTGTTGCGACCGTGAAGATTCCGGCCAACAGCACAGGCACGACGTTCAACATCGCTACCCTCAACGACAAACTGGTCGAAGGTACCGAGAACTTCGTCGTGAAGATCGAAACCGCCACGGGTGGTAACTTCGAGAACCTGCAAGTCGATAGCAGCAAATCGAGCGTGACGACCACCATTCTCGACAATGACCACCTGCCGGTTTCGCCTGGCGGCGCGGTATTTGGCGTTGAGGACACCGATTACGTGTTTGCCTGGAGTGATTTCAAAGTCACTGATGCCGACGGCAACACTAACCTGTCTGTGACCATTACCTCGCTCCCGGCCGCCGGCAACTTGCAGTTCTTCAACGGTACTGCATGGGTGAATGTGGCCGTTGGCCAGGTGGTCAGCCAGGCTGATATCACTGCCAAGAACCTGAAGTTCGTTCCGGCCCTCAACCAGTCGGGTACGGACAACTACGGTGGTAATGGTGTGGGTAACCAGAAGGCTGACTACGCCCAGTTCAAGTTCAAGCCGAACGATGGCACCAACCTGGGCAGCGAAGTGACCATGAAGGTCGATATCAGCCCGGTTGCCGACAAACCGACCCTGAGCTTCGGCAGCGCCGATATCGAGTCCAAAGGGCTGACCAAGGAAGTCTGGACCAGCCTCAAAGGCCTGGGTACTGGCGGCAACGGCATTACCGGCGAGGATCTGAAGACGGTCTTTGCCAACTCCGGCAGCCCGAACTCCAGCAGCACCACTACCAACGTGCAGTCCGATGGCAGCGTCACCGCTGGCACCGGTTCGAAAACGTCGGGCCTGATCTACCTGGAAGCCGGCAAGGTCTATACCTTCAGTGGTTTGGCCGACGACAGCTTCGTGGTCACCATCGGTGGCAAGACTGTAGTCACGGCCACCTGGGGAGCCGGTGGCGGGGTTTCGGGTACCTTTACCCCGAATACCAGCGGCTACTACCCGATCGAGGTCTACCATGCCAACCAGTCCGGTCCAGGCAGCTATGACCTGAACATCCAGGTAGGCTCCGGTGCCGTTACCGACCTGAGCAGCTCGAACGTCAAGATGTACCAGAACGTTACCGAGATGGCGAACGCAGGCCTGGGCGTGTCCGACCTGCACACCGTGAATGGTCAGAGCTACTACGACGGCTACAAGCTCAACGAAGGGCCTGAGGGTGGCTCGGTGAAACTGGTCGGTATTTCCACCGCCCTGACCGACACTGACGGCTCCGAAAGCCTGAACGTAACACTCAGCGGTATCCCGAAAGGTACCGTGTTGAGCGATGGTGCAGGCCACACGGTCACGGTAGGTACTGCCCCGGTCGATGTGACAGGCTGGAAACTCAGCAGCCTGACGCTGACCCCGCCGGCCTATTACAAAGGCTCGTTCGACATTACGGTTACCTCGACTGCCACCGAAAGCCTGGGCGGCTCGGCCATCACCACCGGCAATATCCCGGTGACGGTTTACGGCGCGACCTACAAGGCCAGTGTGGGTACCTCGGGTAATGACACGCTGACCGGTAGTGAAGGCAACGACATCTTCGTCGCTGACGTATCCGGGCTGAACGTGGTTCAGGGCAAGAACTACAACATCGCCTTCATGGTCGATAGCTCGGGCAGTATGAGCGACAAGTCGATTGCCGACGCCAAGACGCAGTTGGCCTCGGTGTTCAACACGCTCAAGGCCAGCCTGGGCTCGGACACCTCGGGTACCGTAAACATCTTCCTGGTCGACTTCGATACCCAGGTAAACAAGAACGTGGCAGTGAACCTTGCCGACCCGGATGCTTTGAGCAAGTTGCAGGCGGTATTGAACTCGATGGTGGGCGGCTACTACGGTGGCGGTACCAACTATGAAGACGCGTTCAAGACCACGTCCAACTTCTTCAACAGCACCATGGCCACCAGCAACAAAGGTGCGGAGAACCTGACTTACTTCATTACCGACGGTAAGCCAACCTACTATCAGAGCAATGAGTCCACCAACCCTAGCCTGTGGAAGAATGGCAAGAGCCTGGACGATGTAGTCAACGTCAACAATTACAAGATGGGTGACACGTTCAGCGCCTGGGCCGACGCGACTCACAAGGTCGAGATCAGCAGCAGTGGTGTGGTCAAAGTGCTGACTTATACCGAGAACCGCCGAGGTGAGTTGGTGCTCGACTCCACCAAGACGGTAGGCACCCTTCACGCACAGGGTGATGGTACCTATGAATTCTCCAGCCTGGACGGTACCGGCTACGCGGATTACTGGAACTACGTCTACTCGGCCGCAGGTTCTACTGAAAGTTTCGCAGTATTGGGCGGCACCAATGGCTTGAGCAAAGTCCAGGCTATCGGCCTGAACAGCGATGTCACGCTGAACGATCTGAAACCTTACGACAGTGCCGGCAAGCCACAGACCAATATCGACCCGTCCGATTTGGCCAAGGCGATTCTCGGTCACTCCGAAGCAACGGTGCCAGGTGCCGACACCATTGATAGTGGTAACGGCAACGACATCATCTTCGGTGACCTGATCACCCTCAACGGTGTCGTCAGCGAGGGCTACCAGGCCCTGCAGACGTACGTTGCACAGAAGAGCGGTGTTGAAGTCGGTGCTGTCACTACCAGCAATGTTCACCAGTACATCACCGAGCACTACACCGAGTTCGATATCTCCGGTGCCAAGGACGGCAATGACATCCTGTCGGGTGGCAATGGCAATGACATCCTCTTCGGCCAAGGTGGTAGCGACACGCTGAATGGTGGCAAAGGTAACGACATCCTGCTGGGCGGTACTGGCAATGACACCCTGATCGGTGGCCAGGGCGACGATATCCTGATCGGTGGCAGCGGTGCCGACACCTTCGTGTGGAAGGCTGGCGACGTCGGTAACGACGTGATCAAGGACTTCAACAAGGCCGAGGGTGACCGTATCGATCTGAAGGACCTGCTGCAGGGTGAGAAGGGCAGCACCATCGACAACTACCTGAAGCTCACCACGGTGGAGGGTACGACCACGTTGCAAGTCAGCAGCGAAGGCAAGCTCAACGCCGAAGGTGGTATCGCCAACGCCGACGTGACCATCAAGCTGGAAGGCGTCAACTGGTCTAACCAGACGATCAACTCGTTGATCAGCGGCGCCGATCCGACCATCATCATCCACAACAAGGACAGCTGACAGACCACCGGGGCCGCACAGCGGCCCCGGCTCTTTCCTGCTACCCGCCAACAGCGCATACTCTGGCGCCGGGCCTGCGCGCCCGGCGATCTTTGCCTATGCTGCTGTCTACCAACAAGGAAACAACGTGACGAGGGACATCGCCATGTTCTACGTGCAACGCAACGCCGCCGGCCAGTTGCTGCGGGTGGAAGCAGCCGCGTTTGATCAGTTCACCGAAATGCTCCCTTCAGACCATGCCGATATCCAGGAATGGTTTGCCGATGATGTCGTGGAGAACAGCCTCAACCAGCTCAAACAAAGCGACCTGGACATGATCCGCGTGCTCGAGGACCTGATCGACGTGTTGACCGCCAAGGGCGTGTTCAAGATCACCGACCTGCCCGCCGGCGCGCAGGCCAAGCTGCTCAACCGTTCCACGGCGCGCAAGGCGCTCAGCAGCCTCAATAACCTGATTGACGAAGAAGAGCAGGGCGGGCTGATCTGACTGCAGGACGCTCCCGCGACAGTGATATTGTTATTCCTTAATGGTATTTAAATTATTGTATTTATGACTTTATAGTCGCTTTCACTGCGTACCCGTCGACCAATCGATGCGCCGCACGACTTGAACCCACACGGGAAATCCCCGTGCGTTTCTGATCGTTGCGCGCCATTGAGGTCGCGCATTGCGTGGGAGTGAAAAATGTCAGCCGCCTTGAACGCCTTGTCGTCCATCGACAGCGCCCAGCCGCAAGTTTTTGAAGTTCGCCCCTTCTCGGGTGCCGTCGGCGCCGAGATCTTAGGCCTGGACCTGGCCAAACCGGTCAGCGCCGAGGATTTCACCCGTATCCATCGCGCCCACCTCGACCACCATGTGCTGGTGTTCCGCGACCAGCGTATCACCCCGGAACAGCAGATCGCCTTCAGCCGCCGCTTCGGTGAGTTACAGATCCATGTGCTCAAGCAGTTCCTGCTGACTGGCCACCCCGAGATCCTGATCGTTTCCAACATCATCGAAAATGGCCAGAACATCGGCCTGGGTGATGCCGGCAAATTCTGGCACTCGGACCTGTCGTACAAAGAGCTGCCAAGCCTCGGTTCCATGCTGCATGCCCAGGAACTGCCAAGTGAAGGCGGTGACACCCTGTTCGCCGACATGCATAAAGCCTGGGACGCTGTACCTGACACCCTGCGCAAAGTGGTCGAGGGCCGCAGTGCCGCTCACTCCTATACCGCCCGTTACGCTGAAACCAAATTCGAAGGCAACTGGCGCCCGACCCTGACTGCCGAGCAACTGGCGCAGGTAAAGGAGGTCATTCACCCGGTAGTCCGCACCCACCCGGAGAACGGCCGCAAGGCCCTGTTCGTCAGTGAAGGCTTCACCACCCGCATTGTCGGCCTGCCTGATGATGAAAGCCGCGACGTGCTGCAGCAGCTGTATGCCCTTAGCGTGCTGGAGCAGAACATTTATCGCCACCAGTGGCAGCCCTATGACCTGGTGTTCTGGGACAACCGTTCGCTGATCCACTTGGCCACCGGCTGCCCCGCGCACCTGCGGCGCAAGCTGTACCGCACCACCATCCAGGGCGATGCCCCGTTCTGACGACTGAGGAAACCATCATGCGCAAATCCATCAGCCGCCTGGCGGCAAGCATCGGCCTGGGCGCAAGCCTGGTCGTCGGCAGCCTAGCCGCCCCCGCCGTGGCCCAGGCCGAAGGCAAGATCCGTATTGCCGAACAATTCGGCATCGTCTACCTGCTGCTGAACGTGGTGCGTGACCAGCACCTGATTGAGAAACACGGCAAGGAGCAGGGCATCGACATCGAAGTCGATTGGGCGCAGCTGTCGGGTGGCTCGGCCGTCAACGATGCATTGTTGTCCGGTTCGGTGGACATCGCCGGCGCCGGTGTCGGACCGCTGTTGACCGTCTGGGACCGCACCAAGGGCCGGCAGAACGTGAAGGCCGTGGCTTCGCTGGGCAACTTCCCGTACTACCTGGTCAGCAGCAACCCCAACGTGAAGACCATCGCCGACATCTCCGACAAAGACCGTATCGCCGTTCCGGCGGTGGGTGTTTCGGTGCAGTCGCGCTTCCTGCAGTACGCCGCTGCCCAGCAGTGGGGCGACAAGGAATACAACCGCCTCGACAAATACACCTTGGCCGTGCCGCACCCGGACGCCACCGCCGCACTGTTGGCGGGCGGCACCGAGCTGAACGGGCACTTCTCCAACCCGCCGTTCCAGGACCAGGTGCTGGCCAACAAAGATGTGCACGTGGTGCTCAACAGCTACGACCTACTCGGCCCCAACTCGCCGACCTTGCTGTTTGCTACTGAGAAGTTCCGCAAGGACAACCCCAAGACCTACAAGGCCTTCGTCGATGCCCTGGCCGAAGCCGCAGACTTCGCCCAGAAAGACAAGGCAGCTGCCGCCGACACCTATATCCGCGTAACCAAGGCCAAGATCGACCGCGACGCGCTGATCAAGCTGATCGACAACCCGCAGTACGAATTTACCGTTACGCCCAAGAACACCTACAAGCTGGCCGATTTTCTCTATCGGGTAGGCGCCATCAAGCACAAGCCGCAATCGTGGAAGGATTACTTCTTCCAGGATGAACGCCCGCTGCAGGGGAGCTGACCGATCATGACCGCCCCATTGCCAGGCCACACGGCCAGCAACCTGAGCCGTGTTGCAACGCCGCCTTTGCTCAAGGTGGATAACCTCAGCCTCGAATACCGTACTGCGCAACGCGTGGTGCGGGCCACCCATCAGGTCAGCTTCGAAGTCGACCGCGCTGATCGTTTTGTACTGCTCGGCCCCTCCGGCTGTGGCAAGTCCACCCTGCTCAAAGCCGTGGCCGGTTTTATCCAGCCGCAAGAAGGCCAGATTCTGCTGCAGGGCCAGACAGTTCGTGGCCCAGGCCCCGACCGCATCGTGGTGTTCCAGGAGTTTGACCAGTTGCCGCCGTGGAAAACGGTGAAGCAGAACGTCATCTTTCCACTGCTGGTGTCTGGCCAACTCAAGCGTGCGGAGGCGGAGGAGCGGGCGCTGCATTATCTGGAGAAGGTCGGTCTGGCCGCCTTTGCCGATGCTTATCCACACACGTTGTCCGGTGGTATGAAGGCACGTGTGGCAATTGCCCGGGCCTTGGCCACCCAGCCCAAGATCCTGTTGATGGATGAGCCGTTCGCCGCCCTGGATGCGCTGACCCGGCGCAAGATGCAGGAAGAGCTGTTGCTGCTGTGGGAGGAAGTGCGGTTCACCCTGTTGTTCGTCACCCACTCCATCGAAGAAGCACTGGTGGTTGGCAACCGTATCCTGCTGTTGTCGCCGCACCCGGGGCGGGTGCGCGCCGAGGTGCATAGCCATCAATACGGCCTGGGCAGCCTGGGTGGCAGCGACTTCCAGGCCAGTGCCCGGCGTATCCACCGTTTGCTGTTCGATGAAGCAGATATCCCGGAACAGCCTGACAACCTTGGGTTCAACGATATTCGTATCGCTTACTGACAGGAGCCTCAGCCATGACGACTACACCTGTACGCCAGGAATACGAGGTGCAGCTGGAGCCCCTGCTCAGTGTGCCTGTAGAACGACAACTCCCCTTGGCCCAACGCCTGTGGCAGCAAGGCTGGTTGAGAAAGGCGGTCATATTGCTGGTGATCGCTGTGCTATGGGAAACCGTTGCCCGCTACCAGGACAATGACCTGCTGCTGCCAAGCTTTCTGCAAACCGCCACGGCGCTATGGGATGGCATGATCAGTGGCGAACTGCCCGCCAAGGTCGGTGTTTCGCTGGTAATACTGCTCAAAGGCTATGTGCTGGGTATCGTCCTGGCCTTTGGCCTGACCAGCCTGGCGGTGTCGACCCAATTGGGCCGAGACTTACTGGGCACGCTGACCTCGATGTTCAACCCGTTGCCGGCCATTGCCCTGCTGCCGCTGGCCTTGCTGTGGTTCGGGCTGGGTGACAACAGCCTGATCTTCGTGCTGGTGCATTCGGTGCTATGGGCGTTGGCGCTGAATACCTATGCCGGCTTCCTCGGTGTGTCGGAGACGCTGCGCATGGCGGGCCGCAACTATGGTCTGAAGGGCCTGCGGCTGGTATTGCACATCCTCGTGCCCGCAGCCCTGCCGTCGATCCTGTCGGGGTTGAAGATCGGCTGGGCGTTTGCCTGGCGTACCCTTATAGCCGCGGAATTAGTGTTTGGTGCCAGCAGTGGCAAAGGCGGGTTGGGTTGGTACATCTTCCAGAACCGCAACGAACTGTATACCGACAAGGTCTTTGCCGGGTTGGCGGTGGTGATCCTGATCGGTCTGCTGGTGGAAGGACTGGTGTTCAATACGCTGGAGCGGTTGACTGTGCGGCGATGGGGGATGCAGCGCTAGCAGGTAAGCCAGTACCGGCCTTTTCGCGGCAGATTGACGCTAGAGTCCGCATCTGCGGGATCTTCGTCCTTGAAAGAGGCGCGAGGCGCCGAACCGCCGCGAAAGACCCTGTACTGGCTACAAATTCTGGTACTGAGCTGCCGCATTGCTCAGAATCCTGCCAATCTCTTCCCGCAAGCCGGCAGGCTGCTCTACCACCACCCTGTCCCCATGGCTCAACAACCACCAGCGTAATGGCCAGCCGTCACTTACCGTGCCGCGTAACCGATGCCCATGCTCCAGTGCCGTCAGTTGCATGTCGCTGCTCAATGGCGCATCCCGCAACTGCCGCGCCAGTGCATCGCTGATTCGCGCCACCAGCTCCACGCCCTCACCCTGCGATGGCTGCAACGCATCCCCTCGCAGATGTGTCAGCAAGTCGAAATTACCGCGCAATTCGCCCACGGCACTGGCCGACCAGTGCCAACCGAATGGAATGCTCTTGTCATTGCGTTCCAGCGGGAATATCAGCGAAAGCTCGTTGAGGTCACGCTCGACAGTGCGTTTGCTGACCGTGAAGCCAACGTCACGCAGGCGCCAGACCAGCTCGGCGCTGGTTATGCCTGGGGAACGGCTGGGCAACTGGCGCAGCAGCGCCCACTGTCGGCTGAGGGTGGCGCGAGTGGTGGCGAACGGCAAAAGATAACGTCCTTGTCTAGGCTTGCCGCAATAGGATGGCGGCATGCGTGGGGCATGGCAATTGGCCACAGCCTGCTCAGATCAAGGAAGTCGCATTTGGTTGCCTCGTGCCGGTTCGTTCGCGACAGGTTTTGACGTGACATCACGCAGAATCACGCCTCATCACAGCCGAAGGTTGGGGTTGTGCGTCGTTCAATGAGGATGAACATGTCTGTTGCCAGCAATATCCATTCGCTACTTGCCCGCCTTCTGCCCGAGCGGGTCATCGCCCCTCCTGCCCCTGCAGGACGGCGACAGCGGCTGTTCTCCGGTGTGGGCTTGCCCAGCCAGCGGTCGCTGCTGGTCAACCGCCTGGATGAGGCCAACGACCTGCAGGCGGTGTACGTCGACCTGCGGCGTCAGGCATTGCAAGGCAGCGTGTCCGCATTGAACGACCTCGGCTGGATCTGGCTCAACGGCAAGTACTGGCGGGCCGATACCGTGCTGGCCGGGCACCTGTTGCGCATGGCGGCCCTGCAGGGCAATGCTGCTGCCTGGTTCAACCTTGGCCAGCAGCACTACTTCGGCAAAGGCATCGACCCTTCCTATGTGCAGGCGGCGGAGTGTTACCGGCAGGCCTTCGACCGCGGCATGCTGCATGCCGCCGCCGCACTGGGTGACCTGTATGAGGAGGAGGTGTGCGACGGTGACCTGGAATGGCAGGTTGACCTGGTGCAAGCCTATCAGTGGTTCTTGCGTGGCGCCGAACAGGGCGAGGCGCGTTGTCGTTTTGAAATGGGCTACCGGTTGATGCATGGGCTGCACGTAGAGGCCAACCTCAAGGCAGCGCTGTACTGGCTTGAGCTGGCAGCAGCGGCGGGGGTGGTGCAAGCGGCAGAGGAGCTGGCGGTGCATTTCAGCAGCCGTGATGCGGTGCGGTATCAGGAGTGGCGGGACCGGGCGGTGCAGATGGGCAGCACATTGGCCTTGACCATGAAGCTGGAAGACCAGATCCATCCCTGAGTATTTCTCTTCAGTGCTGACTGAAAAATGAACAACATTTAACCAGGCTATCCGTCGCCCCCTGTTGACGACAGGGGGATGTCGGGGCGTATATTGATAGTTAGCAAACTATGAATATACTTGGTTCTCTTCATGTCCCTTGATTTCCTGCGCCTGCAAGTCAGCAGTGGCCTGGTAGTCGCTGCCCGCCACTGGCGGCGCATCTGTCATACCGCCTTGACCGGCTACGGCATTTCCGAGGCCTGCGCTGCGCCTTTGCTGATGATCGTGCGCCTGGGCGACGGCGTGCACCAGGTGGCTGTGGCCCAGGCCGCCGGCCTGGAAAGCCCGTCGCTGGTACGCCTGCTTGACCAACTGTGCAAAGCTGGCCTGGTGTGCCGCAGCGAAGACCCACTGGATCGCCGCGCCAAGGCACTGCGCCTGACTGCCGAAGGCCGTGCCCTGGCCGAAGCCATTGAAGCCGAACTGGTGCGCTTGCGCCGCGATGTGCTCGGCGGTATCGATCAGGCCGACCTGGAAGCTGCCTTGCGTGTGCTTCGTGCCTTCGAGGCTGCCGGCCTGGGCAGCGCAGGCGGGGTGGCATGAACGGTTTCTTCAGCTCTGTCCCTCCGGCCCGTGACTGGTTCTACGGCGTGCGCACCTTCGGCGCGTCCATGATTGCCCTGTACATTGCCCTGCTCATGCAACTGCCGCGTCCCTACTGGGCCATGGCGACGGTGTACATCGTCTCCAGCCCCTTCGTCGGCCCGACCAGCTCCAAGGCGTTGTACCGTGCCGTCGGCACGTTGCTCGGCGCTGGCGGGGCAATCTTCCTGGTGCCGCCGCTGGTGCAGTCACCGTTGCTGCTGAGCATCGCCGTTGCCCTGTGGACCGGCACCTTGCTGTTCCTTTCGCTGAACCTGCGCACGGCCAACAACTACGTGCTGATGCTGGCCGGTTATACCCTGCCGATGATTGCCTTGGCCGTGGTGGATAATCCGCTGGCAGTGTTCGATGTGGCTTCTTCTCGTGCGCAGGAAATCTGTTTGGGAATTGTCTGCGCGGCAGTCGTCGGGGCTATCTTCTGGCCACGCCGGCTGGCGCCGGTGGTAGTCGGTGCCACCGGAAACTGGTTCAACGAGGCGATTCGCTACAGCGACACCTACCTGGCCCGCGATGCCAGCGCTGACAAGGTCGGCGGTATGCGCGGGGCGATGGTCACTACCTTCAACTCGCTGGAGCTGATGATCGGTCAGCTCGCCCACGAAGGTGCCGGCCCGCATACCCTGAAGAACGCCCGCGAATTGCGTGGGCGGATGATCCATCTGCTGCCGGTGATCGACGCCCTCGACGACGCACTGGTAGCCCTGGAAGGCCGCGCCCCGGCCCAGTTCGCCCAGCTTCAACCCGTGCTGGAAGCCGCTCGTGAATGGCTCAAAGGCACCGCCGACAGCGCTTCGGTAGCGCACTGGGCCACGTTGCACGAGCAGATCGGCCGCCTGCAGCCCGCTACAGCCGCCCTCGACCAGCGCGCCGAGCTGCTGTTGTCCAACGCCCTGTACCGCCTGACCGAATGGGCCGACCTGTGGCAGGACTGCTGCACCCTGCAGCACGCCCTGCGTACCGATGATGCCAAGCCTTGGCGTGCGGTGTATCGCCACTGGCGGCTGGGCCGCCTGACAGCGTTTTTCGATCGTGGCCTGATGCTCTACTCGGTAGCCTCCACGGTTCTGGCGATCGTGGTCGCCTGCGGCCTGTGGATCGGCCTGGGCTGGAACGACGGCGCCAGTGCGGTAATCCTCGCGGCAGTTGCGTGCAGCTTCTTCGCCGCCATGGACGACCCGGCACCGCAGATCTACCGGTTCTTTTTCTGGACGCTGATGTCGGTCATCTTCTCCAGTCTGTACCTGTTTTTGGTACTGCCCAACCTGCACGACTTCCCGATGCTGGTGCTGGCCTTTGCCGTGCCGTTCATCTGCATAGGCACCCTGACCGTACAGCCGCGCTTCTACCTGGGCACCTTGCTGACCATCGTCAACACGTCGACCTTCATCAGCATCCAGGGTGCCTACGACGCCGACTTCTTTACCTTCCTCAACTCCAACCTTGCCGGCCCCGCGGGCCTTCTGTTCGCCTTTATCTGGACCCTGGTGATGCGCCCGTTCGGCGTGGAACTGGCGGCCAAGCGCATGACCCGCTTCGCCTGGCGCGACATCGTCGAAATGACCGAGCCTGCGACATTGGCCGAACACCGCCAGGTTGGCGTACAGATGCTCGACCGCCTGATGCAGCACCTGCCACGTCTGTCGCAAACCGGCCAAGACAGTGGTGTGGCACTGCGTGACCTGCGCGTAGGGTTGAACCTGCTCGACCTGCTGGCGTACATGCCGCGCGCCGGCCAGCAGGCTCGCGAGCGCCTGAACACTGTGGTCGAGGAAGTCGGTGCGCACTACGCCGCCTGCCTGCGTGCTGGCGAACGCCTGCATGCCCCGGCCGCACTGCTGCGCAACATGGAACGCGCTCGCCTGGCGCTGAACCTGGATGAGCTGTACGAGCGCGGCGATGCCCGCACCCACCTGCTGCATGCCCTGAGTGGCCTGCGCCTGGCGCTACTGCCGGGCGTGGAGGTGATGCTCGAACCCGCCGAACAACCGCAACTGCCCCCCGGGCTCGACGGAGCGCCCTTGTGATTGGTGAACTGGATATCAGCGGGGTGTTTCTGCCCACGCTGCTGGTGATGATGTTTGGCACCTACCTGCTGTTCCTGGGGGTGCACGCGGTGCTGGTGCGCCTGCATTTCTACCGCCTGGTCTGGCACCGGGCGTTATTCAACGTTGCCCTGTATGCCGTGCTGCTCGGCGCGGTGGACCACTTTTGTCGAAACCTGATGCTGCCATGAAAAAACCTTTGCTGACCTTGGGCCGTGTGGTCCTGACCTTGCTGGTAGTGACCTTCGCCGCCGTGCTCGTGTGGCAGATGGTGGTCTACTACATGTTTGCCCCCTGGACCCGAGACGGCCATATCCGCGCTGACGTGATCCAGATCGCCCCCGATGTGTCGGGATTGATCCAGAAGGTCGAGGTGCGCGACAACCAGACCGTCAAACGTGGCGACGTGCTGTTCACCATCGACCAGGACCGCTTCACCCTGGCCCTGCGTCAAGCCAAGGCAACCCTTGGCGAGCGCCAGGAGACCCTGGCCCAGGCTTCCCGCGAAGCGCAGCGCAACCGCAAGCTGGGCAACCTGGTGGCCGCCGAGCAACTGGAAGAAAGCCAGTCCCGCGAGGCCCGTGCCCGTTCGGCTGTCAGCGAGGCGCAAGTGGCTGTCGATACTGCCCAGCTCAACCTTGACCGCTCGGTGGTGCGCAGCCCGGTAGACGGCTACCTCAACGACCGCGCGCCGCGTAACCACGAGTTCGTCACTGCTGGCCGCCCGGTGCTTTCGGTGGTCGACAGTGCCTCCTACCACGTCGACGGCTACTTCGAGGAAACCAAGCTGGGGGGTATCCATATTGGTGACGCCGTGGATATCCGCGTGATGGGCGACAACACCCGCCTGCGTGGCCATGTGCAGAGCTTCGCCGCTGGCATCGAAGACCGCGACCGCAGCAGTGGCGCCAACCTGCTGCCCAACGTCAACCCGGCGTTCAGCTGGGTACGCCTGGCCCAGCGCATTCCGGTGCGCATCGCCTTTGACGAAGTGCCGCAAGACTTCCGCATGATCGCCGGGCGTACTGCGACGGTGTCGATCATCGAGGGCCAGCGCCCATGAAACAGCTGATCCTGGCTGGCCTGTGCCTGTCGCTGGGGGCCTGCATGATGGTGGGGCCCGACTATGAGGTGCCTGGGGATGCGGCCGTGCAACGCAATGACCTGAACGGCCCGCTGCGCCAGGATGCCGACAGCGTCGTGTCAGCGCCGGTCCCCGAGGACTGGTGGCAGCTGTATCAGGATCAGCGGCTGAACGAGCTGGTGCGTCAGGCGCTGAGTGCCAACACCGAACTGCGCGTGGCGGCAGCCAACATTGCCAAAGCTCGCGCTCAGGTGGAGGTGGCTGAATCGCAAGGCGGCTTCAACGGTGGCGTCAAACTCGGCGCTCAGCGCTTGCAGGAGTCGGGCGAAGCCTTCCTGCAGCCCGAGAAGGTGCCGGTAGCCAACATCGGTGAGGCCATCATCAGTGCTTCGTACCAGTTCGACCTGTGGGGCACCTTCAAGCGTGGTACCGAGGCTGCCAAGGCAAATGCCGACGCGGTGCAGGCCGCTGCCGACACTGCCCGCATCACGCTTGTGGCGGACGTGGTCAAGGCTTATACCCAGGTGTGCTCGGCCAACGAGGAATACCACATTGCCCGTGAGTCCCTCGATTTGCAGGAGCAAAGCGTGAAACTCAACCAGCGCCTGCGCGATGCTGGGCGTGGCGATGAAACCCAGGTCACTCGCTCGCAGACCCAGTTCAAATCCTTGCGTGCAGAACTGCCACGCTTCAAGGCCGAACGCGAGACGGGCATGTACACCCTGGCCGCGCTGCTGGCCAAGCCGGTCGACCAGTTGCCTGCCGGTACCGCCGATTGTGCCGAGTTGCCGCACCTGAACCAGCTGGTTCCTGTGGGCGATGGCGCGGCCCTGCTCAAGCGCCGCCCCGACGTGCGCCAGGCCGAACGCCAGCTGGCTGCCGCCACCGCCTATATTGGCGTGGCTACCGGCGCGTTGTACCCGGATATCAGCATTGGCGCCCAGGTTGGCACCATCGGCATCCTGGAGAACCTTGGCGAGCCTTCGACCAACCGCTGGGGCTTTGGCCCGCAGATCAGCTGGAGCATCCCCACCAACGGCACCCGTGCCCGCATTCGCATGGCCGAGGCCTCGACCCAGGCGGCCCTGGCGCACTTCGATGGCGTGGTGCTGAACGCCATTCGCGAGACCCAGACCCGGCTGGCACAGTACAGCGCCTTGCTCGATCGGCGCGATGCGCTGGCCGAGGCGGAGAAGTCGGCGAAGGAAGCCGCGGACCAGACGCACCGGTATTACCAGGCAGGGCGTGAGTCGTTCCTGGCGGATTTGCAGGCCACGCGAACCTACACCGATATGCGTGCGCAGTTGGCTGCAGCCAATAGTCAAGTGGCGCAGGGGCAAATTGCCGTGTTCCTGGCGTTGGGTGGGGGTTGGAAGGGCACCGCCAAGCCCTGATGCGGTCCTTGAGGGCAGGTCCGCTATGCCCTCCACTTCATCTGATTTGTAGCAAGATTTTTCATGAAATCTGCCCAGCACCCTTGAGTGAAGCAAAGTGGAAGTGAACAATGTTCTCTTTCGCATTTCCTCCGAGACTGGCCATGAAAACCCGTTCCCGTCTGCTTGCCTGGCTGCCGGCTGCATTGCTCGGCCCGGTGCTGGCGCTGTGCAGCACCTTGGCGCTGGCCGAGTCCCCCGCCGAGGCTGCCAAAGCCCAGCACTTGCTGGACTACATTGGTGCCGACTACCCGCCGACCGTGCAGGACGGCAAGGTGATCGACGAGGGCGAATACCGCGAGCAACAGGAGTTCAGTGCGGTATTGGCTGACCTGGTCAAAGGCCTGCCCGCAAATACTGAACAAGCGGCTTTGGAACAGGGCGTCCAGGCGCTGCGCCAGGCCATCGACCAGCGTCAGGAAGGTACTGCGGTCGCCAAACAGGCCCGGCAGCTGGGTGCGCGACTGGCGGTGGCCTACGAGATCAGCCAGGCCCCGGTGATTACCCCGGACCCCGCCCGCGGCGCTGCGCTGTACGCACAGAACTGCTCGATCTGCCACGGCGACACCGGCGCCGGCGATGGCCCGGCTGGCGTGGGCCTGGAGCCTGCACCCGCCAACCTGCGCGATGTCTCGCGCCTGGACCAGTTAAGCCTGTTCGACCTCTATAACACCCTGGCCCTGGGTATAGACGGCACCGAAATGCCGTCGTTTGCCGACCAGCTGGACGACCGCCAACGCTGGGATGTGGCCGCGTATATCGCCAGCTTCACCGCCAAGCCGGAAGCGGGCAAAGGTGACAAGACCTGGAACCTCGCCGACCTGGCTCGCCAAACCCCGGCCGAAGTCGCCGTCAACGAAGGCACTGCGGCCGTCGAGGCATTCCGCGCCCAGCGTGCCCAGCCGCCGCAGGTAAAGCGCGGGCCGGCGCAATTGCTCGAATACACTGCCAGCACACTGGACAAGAGCCTGGCGGCCTACCGCGCAGGCGACCACGATCAGGCCTATGACCTGTCGGTGGCGGCCTACCTGGAGGGTTTCGAGCTGGTGGAAAGCTCGCTGGACAACATCGATACCCAGGCGCGCAAGGACACCGAAAAATCGCTGATGGCCTACCGTCAGTCCCTGCAGGACGGCCTGCCCGTGGAGCAGGCCGAACAGCGTCTGGCCGACGCCAAAACCAAGCTCGAGCAGGCGGCCAAGCTGCTGGGCAGCGATGGCCTGAGCTGGACGCTGAGCTATATCTCCGGTTTGCTGATCCTGCTGCGTGAAGGCCTCGAGGCGATTCTGGTGCTGGCGGCGATCCTGGCCTTCCTGCGCAATACCGGGCAGCAGTCGGCAGTGCGCAGCGTCAACATCGGCTGGGGCCTGGCGCTGGTTGCCGGCTTCGCCACCTGGGCGCTGGCGGCCTATGTGATCGATGTGGGGGGCGCTCAGCGCGAGCTGCTGGAAGGCTGCACGGCGTTGTTCGCCGCGGTAATGGTGCTGTGGCTTGGCGTGTGGATGCATGACCGCCGTCACGCTGCCGCCTGGAAGGACTACGTCAAGAGCAGCCTGGTCAGCGGTGGCGGGCGTTTCGGCTTTGCTGTGCTGGCATTCTTCTCGGTATACCGCGAATTGTTCGAAGTGATCCTGTTCTACGAGACCCTGTGGCTGCAGGCAGGCCCTGCCGGGCATCAGGCGGTGCTGGCGGGTGGCGCGACGGCATTGTTGCTGCTGGTGGGCCTGGCCTGGGTGATTCTGCGGGGCTCGGCCAAGTTGCCACTATCGCTGTTCTTCAGCATCAACGCCGCACTGCTGTGCGCGCTGTCGGTAGTATTCGCCGGGCATGGCGTGAAGGCGTTGCAAGAGGCCGGTGTGCTGGGCACACGGCCAGTGGCGTTCTTTGAGTTCGACTGGCTGGGGATTCATGCCGATGCCTACTCGCTGTCGGCGCAAGCGGTGGCCTTGCTGGCCATCGTGTTCCTTTACGGCCGCTCGTGGCTGGCCGAAAAGCGCAGTGCTGCGGCCAACTGACTGGAGCCTGCGCGGTCCCACAGGGACCGCGCAAGGTCTCAGATCTTGCGCAAGCCTGATGTTCAGGCCGGCTGTGGCGCCTTGAGAATGTTCTGTAGCAATTGGACACTTTCAACGGCGTCATGACCCAGGCTGGTCAGGTAGCCGCCATCCGGCTGATCGGTCAGCCCCTTCTCATGCAGGCGTTGCGCAGCCGCGATCAGGGCAGGGGATGCGGTGCTGGTTATCTTGATGCCTTCCTGGCTGCTGTCGTGTTTGAACAGCGCGAGTACTTCCATTTCGTCGATCAAATCGGGGGTAAAAGGCATGGCGACTCCTGACTTCCAGACAAGGATTGCGGCACATTCTACGGTGCCTGATCTTCGAGTGTAGCCGGGTTATTCGTCGTCGCCTTGATCCATCTCAGGCGGCAGCTCCGGCAGTGCCCGCAGAGCGTTCTCATACCACTCACCGTTGAACGCACGGTCCTCTACCAGCATGTTGTCGATTTCGAAGGCCAGCACATGGGCCATCAGGTTCAGAATGTCTTCACGCTCATAGCCGACCAGCGTCAGCTTGTTGAACGTGGCCTTGGCCGCAGGCGGCTCGCCGCTTTCGATCTGGTTTTCGATGGCTTGGGTCAGCGTTGCCTCGGCGAAGGCTTCGTCGTCGTCATTGTCGATGTCGGTGGGCTCGCTCATCGCGGTACTCCTAGGATGGGATGCAACAGTGTGCCATGGCTATGGCGGCAATGCCCGGGCATTGACGGGGTGCATGACGCTGGTCAGTGGCAGGTGTTCAGTCTATAAAGGCCACGCCAACCCCTTACGGCCTGGAGGCTGTTTCGTCATGCTCAAGCTTTATGGATTCTCGGTCAGCAACTACTACAACATGGTCAAGCTGGCCCTGCTCGAAAAAGGCCTGCCTTTCGAGGAAGTCACCTTCTATGGCGGCCAGGCGCCACAGGCGCTGGAAGTGAGCCCACGGGGCAAGGTGCCGGTGCTTGAAACCGAGCATGGCTTCCTCAGCGAAACCAGTGTGATCCTCGACTATATCGAGCAGACCCAGGGCGGCAAGGCACTGCTGCCAGCCGACCCGTTCGGCCAAGCCAAGGTGCGGGAGCTGCTCAAGGAAATCGAGTTGTACATCGAGCTGCCTGCGCGTACCTGCTACGCCGAGTCCTTCTTTGGCATGTCGGTCGAACCGCTGATCAAAGAGAAAGCGCGTGCTGACCTGCTGGCCGGGTTTGCCACGCTCAAGCGCAACGGGCGCTTTGCACCTTATGTTGCGGGCGAGCAACTGACACTGGCAGACCTGATGTTCTGCTTCTCGGTCGACCTGGCCAACGCGGTGGGCAAGAAGGTGCTGAACATCGACTTCCTGGCGGACTTCCCGCAGGCCAAGGCGTTGCTGCAACTGATGGGGGAGAACCCGCACATGCCGCGGATCTTGGCGGACAAGGAAGCGTCGATGCCGGCCTTCATGGAGATGATCCGCAGCGGCAAGCGCTGAGTCTGGTGTTGAGCCCTTCGCGGGCATGCCCGCTCCCACAGGTCTGCACCGTTTTTGAAACTTGTGCATTACCTGTGGGAGCGGGCGTGCCCGCGAACGAGGGCGAAGCCCTCGCCTTGGGGGATTAGCGAGACGCCAACAGGGCCTTGCCACGAACGACGGCAGCACGCACCTGCGCCGGCGCCGTACCACCAATGTGGTCACGCGCATTCACCGAGCCTTCCAGCGTCAGCACGGCAAACACGTCCTGCTCGATCTGGTCGCTGAATTGGCGCAGTTCGTCCAGGCTCATCTCGGCCAGGTCCTTGCCAGTGTCCACACCATACTTCACCGCGTGGCCAACGATCTCGTGGCAGTCACGGAACGGCAGGCCACGGCGAACCAGATAGTCAGCCAGGTCGGTAGCGGTGGAGAAACCGCGCAGGGCCGCTTCACGCATGATGGCGTGCTTGGGCTTGATCGCCGGGATCATGTCAGCGAAGGCCCGCAGCGAGTCGCGCAGGGTATCGGCGGCGTCGAACAGCGGTTCCTTGTCTTCCTGGTTGTCCTTGTTGTAGGCCAGCGGTTGGCCTTTCATCAGGGTCAGCAGGCCGGTCAGGGCGCCGAACACGCGGCCGCTCTTGCCACGTACCAGCTCTGGCACGTCCGGGTTCTTTTTCTGCGGCATGATCGAGCTGCCAGTGCAGAAGCGGTCCGGAAGGTCGATGAACTGGAACTGCGCGCTGGTCCACAGCACCAGCTCTTCGGAGAAGCGCGAAAGGTGCATCATCGCCACGCTGGCAGCGGCGCAGAATTCGATGGCGAAATCACGGTCCGACACGCCATCCAGCGAGTTGCCGGCCACGGCTTCAAAGCCCAGCAGCTTGCAGGTCAGTTCACGGTCGATCGGGTAGGTGGTGCCGGCCAGCGCGGCGCTGCCCAGTGGCATGCGGTTGGTGCGCTTGCGGCAGTCGACCAGGCGCTCATAGTCGCGGCTGAGCATTTCGAACCACGCCAGCAGGTGGTGGCCAAAGGTGACCGGCTGCGCCGTCTGCAGGTGGGTGAAACCAGGCATGATGGTTTCGGCTTCACGCTCTGCCTGCTCCAGCAGGCCCTGCTGCAGGCGGGTGATTTCGCCCAGGATCAGGTCGATTTCGTCGCGCAGCCAAAGGCGGATGTCGGTGGCCACCTGGTCGTTGCGGCTACGCCCGGTATGCAGCTTCTTGCCGGTGATGCCGATGCGGTCGGTCAGGCGTGCTTCGATGTTCATGTGCACGTCTTCGAGGTCGACACGCCAGTCGAAGTTGCCGGCTTCAATCTCGCCCTGGATGGTTTTCAGGCCATCGATGATGGTGTCGCGCTCGGCATCACTGAGCACGCCGACCTGCGCCAGCATGGTGGCATGGGCAATCGAACCCATGATGTCGTGACGGTACAGGCGCTTGTCGAAATCTACCGAGGCGGTGAAACGGGCGACGAAGGCGTCGACGGGCTCACTGAAGCGGCCGCCCCAGGACTGATTGGTCTTCTCGGTGCTCATGGATTCACTCATTGCAGGCGTGAACGAAAAAGTGGCGTCGATGATAGCAGGGTTGGGCTGGCTGCCGCAGGGCGCCGGTCGAGAGAAATGCCCGGAAAATCGCAGAGAAGGATTTCAAGGAATGAACGGCAGTGTTCCACGGACCGTCTACAGTTGGACAAAGGACTGGCAGTGAATCTGCCGGGCCGAGTGAATCTTTGGCCATCGCACCGGTCTAGAGCGTGACCGCAGTGTCGCTCGAACCACACCTGTCTACGCTATACCTGTGCGAGACTCATTCAGGAATCCAGCGCAATTATGAATGTCCTGATCGTTGATGACGAACCCCAAGGCCGTGAACGCCTCACCCGGCTGCTCGGCGAACTGGAGGGTTACACTGTGCTGGAGCCCAGCGCCACCAACGGCGATGAGGCCTTGGCGCTGATTGAAAGCCTCAAGCCCGATGTGGTCCTGCTGGACATCGGCATGCCAGGCCTGGATGGCCTGCAGGTTGCCGCTCGCCTGTGCGAACGCGAGGCGCCGCCCGCGGTGGTGTTTTGCTCCGGGGATGATGAATACGGTGCAGAGGCATTCAAGGACAGTACCCTCAGCCATGTGACCAAGCCCTTCCAGGCCCACGCCTTGCGCGATGCCTTGCGCAAGGCCGAAAAACCCAACCGCGCCCAATTGGCGGCGCTTACCCGGCCGGCCAATGAAGGCGGCGGCCCACGCAGCCATATCAGCGCCCGCACGCGCAAAGGCATCGAACTGATCCCGTTACCCCAGGTGATCTATTTCATTGCCGACCACAAGTATGTGACCTTGCGTCACGAAGCCGGTGAAGTGCTGCTTGACGAGCCACTCAAAGCCCTGGAAGACGAATTTGGCGAACGCTTCGTGCGCATCCATCGCAATGCGTTGGTCGCCCGCGAGCGCATCGAACGCTTGCAGCGCACCCCACTGGGTCACTTTCAGCTGTATCTGAAAGGCCTGGACGGCGATGCCTTGACCGTCAGCCGTCGCCATGTGGCCGGTGTGCGCAAGATGATGCAGACCCTCTGAGGCCCTTGGACTCGGCCCGCACCTGTACCTGACTGCGTATGACCTGTTGATCCGTATCTGCAAGCGATACCGGCGATGCTGTTATGATCGACGGTATTTCTCTGGATCGGGGCGTTTCATGTCCACTCGCGAAATCCGCATTGCCACCCGTAAAAGTGCTTTGGCCCTGTGGCAGGCCGAATACGTCAAGGCCCGCCTCGAGCAGGCCCACACCGGTCTGCAGGTGACCCTGGTACCCATGGTCAGTCGCGGTGACAAGTTGCTCGACGCGCCGCTGGCAAAAATCGGCGGTAAGGGGCTGTTCGTCAAGGAACTGGAAACCGCGCTGCTGGACAACGAAGCCGACATCGCCGTGCACTCGATGAAAGACGTGCCCATGGACTTCCCAGAGGGCCTGGGCCTCTACTGCATCTGCGAGCGTGAAGACCCGCGTGATGCCTTCGTTTCCAATACCTTTGACAGCCTCGAAGCGCTGCCCGCCGGCAGTATCGTCGGTACCTCAAGCCTGCGCCGTCAGGCCCAGTTACTGGCTCGCCGCCCGGACCTGCAAATCCGTTTTCTGCGCGGCAACGTCAACACCCGCCTGGCGAAACTGGATGCCGGCGAGTACGACGCCATCATCCTCGCCGCCGCGGGCCTGATCCGTCTGGGCTTCGAAGACCGCATCACCTCCACCATCAGCGTCGATGACAGCCTGCCGGCAGGTGGTCAGGGTGCGGTGGGCATCGAGTGCCGCAGTGCCGACGTTGAGATTCATGCACTGCTGGCGCCACTGCACCATGTCGACACCGCTGACCGGGTGATCGCCGAGCGCGCGCTGAACAAACGCCTGAATGGTGGCTGCCAAGTGCCGATCGCCTGCTACGCGGTTCTTGAAGGTGATCAGTTGTGGCTGCGTGGCCTGGTGGGCCAGCCTAGCGGCGGGACCTTGCTGGTGGCCGATGCCCGTGCACCCCGTGCCGCTGCCGAGGCCCTGGGCGTACAGGTGGCCGAAGACCTGCTGGGGCAGGGCGCCGAGGCCATTCTGAAGGAAGTCTACGGCGAGGCCGGTCACCCGTGAGCCAATGGCGCCTGTTGCTGACCCGGCCTGCCGAGGACTGCGCGGCGCTGGCGCAAAGCCTGGCGGCAGCGGGAGTGGGCAGCAGTTGCCTGCCCCTGCTGGAGATTGAACCCATTACCGTGCAAGCCCCACAGCGGCTGTCGCTGGAAGGCTTGCATGACTTCCAGGCGATCATTGTGGTCAGCAAGCCGGCCGCCCGGCTGTTGCTTGAGCATCTGGCCGAGACCAGCATCCGGCCACCGCAGCGAGGCTGGTTCACCGTGGGTGAGGCAACCGCTGGTGTGCTGCAGGGTGCTGGGCTGAAGGTTTGCTTTCCGCCGCGTGGCGATGACAGCGAAGCCTTGCTGGCACTGCCGGCCCTGCGCCAGGCACTTACCGAGCCGGCACCGCGTGTCTTGATCGTTCGCGGCGTCGGAGGTCGCGAACTGCTGGCAGAGCGTCTTGCAGAGCAAGGTGCTAGTGTCGAATATCTGGAACTGTATCGTCGCTGCCTGCCGGCCTACCCGGCGGGTACGCTGATGCGCCGCATTGAAGCGGAACGCCTCAATGGCCTGGTGGTCAGCAGTGGGCAGGGTTTTGAACATTTGCAGCAGATGGCCGGTGCCGATTGGCAGCGGTTGGCCCAGTTGCCGCTGTTCGTGCCCAGCCCGCGGGTCGCCGAGCAGGCCAAGGCCGCAGGGGCCCAACAGGTTGTGGATTGCCGTGGCGCCAGTGCCACGGCCTTGCTGGCAGCCGTGCAGCGTAGCGCTGCACCTGCCTCTTAAGGCGCTAAGCTGAATGCGGTGCGCCCCCATGCAAAGGATGGATACGTGAGCGAGACTGTCTTGTCCAATAACGATAAACCGTCGGCGCAGGCGCCTGCGGAACCCGTTACCACCCCACCTGCCAAGCGCTCCGGCAGTGGCCTGGCAGCGCTGGCCTTGCTGCTTGGTGCGGCCGGGGTGGCGGTAGGTGGCTGGGGTGTCTGGCAGGTGCGTCAACTGCAGGGCAGTGAGTTCAACCAGGGCCAGCACATCGAGGCGCTGAGCCAGCGCGCCGAGGCGCTGCAGCAACGTGAACAGCAGATCAGTGCGCAACTGGCCAGTCTGCCAGCCGCCAGCGAGCTAGAAGACCGCCGGCGTTTGGTAGCCCAGTTGCAGGGCGACCAGCAGCGTCTCAGCCAGCGCCTGGAAACCGTGCTGGGAGAAAGCCGCAAAGAGTGGCGCCTGGCCGAAGCCGAGCACCTCCTGCGGCTGGCTACCCTGCGCCTTTCGGCGTTGCAGGACATCACCAGTGCCAAAGCCCTGGTCGAAGGCGCCGACGAGATCCTGCGCGAGCAGAGCGACCCGGGTGCCTTCGCCGCCCGCGAGCAACTGGCCCGCAGCCTGGCCACGCTCAACAGCACTCAGCAACCGGACCGTACTGGCCTGTTCTTGAAACTGGCTGCGCAGCGTGAGCTGGTACAGCAGCTGAGCGCCCAGTCCCCCGAGTTCGACAGTAACGCCGATGCGCTTGGCGCCCTGACCGCCGACGGTGATGGTGCCAGCAGGCTGTCGCAGTGGTGGGCAGAAATATCCAAGTACTTCCAGATCGACTTCAATGCCGATGAAAACGTGCGTCCGTTGCTGGCCGGGCAGCAACTGAACCAGCTGCGCCTGGCCCTGAGCCTGACTATCGAGCAGGCCCAGTGGGCGGCGCTCAATGGTGATGCCAAGGTTTACACGCAGGCGCTGGACGACGCCCGCAGCGTACTGCTGGCCAACTTCAATGCAGACAACCCGCAAAGCAAGGCCATGCTCGACAGCCTCAATGCCTTGGCCGATCAGCCGGTGTCGGTGGTTACCCCTGACCTTAGTGAAAGCCTGGCGGCAGTGCAGGCCTATATTCAGCGCCGTCACCTGCCGGCCGAGGCTGAAGGGGGCAAGCCATGAAGCGTGTCTACCTGTTGGCCGTGCTTGCGATCGTGGTTGCTGCGGCACTGGGCATCGCGGTTGCCAAGCACAGCGGCTATGTACTGATTTCCTATGGTGGCTTCCGTTATCAGTCGGGGCTGTGGGCAGCCTTGGCGGGTATTTTGGCGGTCGTCCTGCTGCTGTGGTTGCTGCGCTATCTGGTCGGCCTGGTGCTGACTTCCAGTGGTGTGGTCAACCCGTGGTCACGGCGTAACCGCAGCCGACGTATCCGCCTGGCGATCGAACAGGGCCAGCTCGATCTTGCCGAAGGCCGCTGGGCCAGTGCCCAACGGCACTTGCACCGTGCCGCCGAGGCGGAGCGCCAACCGTTGCTGTACTACCTTGGTGCCGCGCGTGCTGCCAACGAGCAAGGCCGTACCGAAGACAGCGACAACCTGCTGGAGCGTGCCCTGGAGCGCCAGCCGCAAGCGGAGCTGGCCATTGCCCTGACCCATGCCCAGTTGCAAATGGACCGTGGCGAAAACGATGGGGCCCTGGAAACCCTGCTGGCCATGCAGGAACGCCACCCGCACAACGGCCAGGTGCTGCGCTTGCTGCAACGCCTGTACGTGGAGCGCGGCGACTGGTCTGCACTGATCCGCCTGCTGCCCGACCTGCGCAAGGGCAAGGTGCTGCCGCCCGCCGAGCTGGCTGCTCTGGAACAACGCGCCTGGGGCCAGAATCTGAGCCTGGCGACCACCCGTGGCGAAGATGCGCTCAGTGCACGTCAATCCTTGGAGCGCGCCTGGCAGCAGCTGACCGCAGCCCAGCGCCAGGAGCCACAACTGGTGCTGGCGTACGCCGAGCAACTGCGCCAGGTAGGTGCCCAGAACGAGGCCGAACAAGTACTGCGCACGGCCCTCAAGCGCGACTACGAAAGCCACCTGGCCCGCCTTTACGGCCTGGTGCGTGGTGATGACCCGGCGCGTCAGCTGCAAACCGCTGAAGGTTGGCTCAAGGCTCACCCGCAAGATGCCAGCCTGCTGCTGACCCTGGGCCGTCTGAGCCTGCAAAACCGCTTGTGGGGCAAGGCGCGTGACTACCTGGAAAGCAGCCTGCGCATGGAGCGCAACCCCGAGGCCTGTGCTGAGCTGGCCCGCCTGCTCGCGGGGCTGGGCGAGACCGAGCGCAGCAACCAGCTGTTCCAGGAGGGCCTTGGCCTGCTGGACGAGCGCCTGCTGGCGCTGCCTTTGCCAGAAGGCGTGCGCGCCTGACCTACCCCAAGGCCCGCGCAAAGGTGCGGGCTTTGGGGGCAGGTAATTTATCTTTCGCTGTCAGTTTGATCTGAAGTCCATTTCTTCCGTCGCCTCCTACGGCATATCTGGAAATTTCCTACGCGATTCAGTGACTTGTCGTTGCTGTCGTGCCTTGAAACAAAGCGTGTCTTTCCTCTACCGTTTCAAGCCACTACTTTTTCCCCGGGACCTTCACCGCCCATGCTGCCGGCCCGTTTGCGCACCTTTTTTCTTCCTGCCTGCCTGGTCGCACTGGCAGTACTGGTTGCGTCTTTCCGTCTGGAAAACACAGTGGGGCTGATGCCGTGCCCATTGTGCCTCAGCCAACGGTTGCTGCTTGGCGGGTACGCGCTCCTGTGTTTCGCAGCCGTGCTGCAGGCGCCGGGCACGCGGGGCATCCTTCGTTATGCTCGGCTGGCGCTGGGCTGCTCGCTGGCCGGCGCTTTGCTGGCAGCACGGCATGTCTGGTTGCAGGGGGCTGAGGGGGTCAATGAGGTATGTCCGGTGCCGATCGGGCGAGTGTTCGAGCAATCCTGGAGTGAGGCGGCACGGCAACTGCTGCTGGGTGGCCCGGATTGCCGTTCGCTTGCCTGGAGTTTTCTCGATCTGACACTGCCGGAATGGAGCCTGTTGGCCTTCCTGCTGCTGGCGGTGCTGCCCTTGAGTTGCCTGCTGGCGTATCGTTTCCGCACCTTGGCAAGAACATGACCTGGCGCAAGGTTGTGCCATTAGCGCGACCAATGGTGATGTAACAGGGTATTAAACACTTGTATGAACTTTGTGTGCTGCGTACCTTGAAGGGCAGCACGCGCGGGAATAATCTCCCAGCACGCATACCGGAAAAACAACTGCTCGATGCCGTCCTGCTGATGTCACCTTTGTGCTGCGCGGTCGTGGTGCGAGGTGCAGCGGCATCTACCCAGAAGGGAAGAGATCGCCATGCTCGATAGTTGTCAGAACGCCCAGGAACGCTGGGGTGGGGTTCACAAGCTGATCGACCGTTGGCTGGAGGAGCGCCAGGAACTGGTGCAGGCTTTTCGCGCCCTGCGCGATGTGAGGCCAGCCTTCGCCGACAAGGACACCAACGGGGACTTTTGCGCCCTTCTGGTCGACTACGTTTCGGCGTGGCACTTCGAAGTCTGCGAGCAACTGGTCAGCGAGGCCAAGGCGTTCGGAGACAAGAAGGCGCTGAAACTGGCCGAAGAGATCAACCCACGGATCAACGACAGTACTCAGATCGCACTGGCCTTCAATGACCATTGCACCAAGGGGGAGTGCAAGGACACCGAACGCTTTGCCGAGAAGCTGGCCAAATTGGGCGGGTTGTTGCATGAGCGCTTCGAGCTTGAAGACTGCCTGATCGAAGTGCTGCACAACGCACACAAGGAAGAGGGTGCAGTGCAGGCCTGAGGTTGGCGTCAGTCGCCAACCGCCAGCAGTTCGATCTCGAATACCAAGGGGGTGTAGGGTGCAATCAGGTCTCCCGCCCCCTCGGCGCCATAGGCTTGCGCTGAAGGAATTACCAGGCGCCATTTGGCGCCGGTGTGCATTTTCGGCAAGGCGACCTGCCAGCCTTCGATAACCGAATCCAGGTTGAACCATTGGGAGGTCTGGTTCTGGTCGAATATTGAGCCGTCCGGCAATCTGCCCACATAGCGCACTTGCACTTTGCCGCCCGCTTTTGGCTGTGCACCCGTGCCTGCCTGCAATTCGCTGTACAGCACACCTTCCGTTAGTTCGTGCACCCCATAACGCCCACGTTCATTAGCCATGAAACGCGTTTCGGCGGCCTGCAGCTTTTGCGCAGCGGCGTCACCTTCCTGGGCTTCATGCTGCTGCAGCACTGCCTGCATGCGTGCCTTGTCGAGTTTCAGGGGTTGCCCCTGATAGGACTGCTTCAGGCCTTCGACCAGTGCATCCAGCTGCAAGCCTGGCATCTCCTGGCGCAGGCGTTCACCCAGGCTGGCACCCAGGCTGTAGGCCAAATCGTGGTCGTCGTTGTCGGCCAAGGCGAGGGGTGCCATCAGGCATAAACCCAAAACAAGATATCGAGGCAACGCCTGACTCCCAAATACCAGCAATGATTAATTCAGCAACTACACTTTCACGCAGCTGCAAGATAACAACTTTGCCCAGGCATGCAACGCGGCGTAAACATTACGGTCAACATGCCCTAGCGGCGGTAGCAGCAGAAGCATAGTATGAGCCGCAATCTCGTCAGCCAGGAGGTAAACCATGTCGGCCAAAAAGAAGCCAGTAAGTACGCCGTTACACCTGCTCCAGCAACTTTCGGGCAGCTTGCTCGAACACTTGGAAGAGGCCTGCTCGCAAGCGCTGGCTGATGCGGAAAAACTGCTGGCGAAGTTGGAAAAGCAGCGTGGCAAGGCGCAGGAAAAACTGCACAACGGTCGCCTGAAACTGCAAGACGCGGCCAAGGCAGGTAAAGCCAAGGCGCAAAGCAAGGCGCAAAAAGCCATCGGTGAACTTGAAGAACTGCTCGAGTCTCTCAAGGAACGTCAAACCCAGACGCGCTCTTACATTCAGCAACTCAAACGCGATGCTCAGGACAGCCTCAAGCTGGCTCAGGGTGTAGGTAAAGTACGCGAAGCTGCAGGCAAGGCCCTTGATCAACGTGCGGCCAAACCGGCAGCCAAGGCAACCGCTGCTGCCAAGCCTGCGGCCAAACCAGCTGCCAGGGCGACCGCTGCCGCCAAGCCTGCGGCCAAACCAGCTGCCAAGACGACC
>NZ_JBICKH010000023.1:0-4150 GCF_043103905.1 Pseudomonas sp. yb_2
CAGGCGGTAATTTCGAGCAACTGACCCCGAACCCGACGCCGGCTCAGACCACGATCACCGACTCGGTCGACACCACTACTGCGACCCTGACCGCCTCGCCAAGCGTGACCGAAGGCGGCGTGATCACCTACACCGTGACCCTGAGCAATCCTGCCCAGACGCCGGTAACCGTGACCTTGTCCAACGGCCAAACCATTACCGTTGAAGCGGGTAAAACCCAGGGCAGCGTCGATTTCCAGACCCCGGCCAATGACGTCTACAACAACGGCTCGACCGTCAGCGTCACCATCGAGAGCGCCACGGGCGGCAACTTCGAACATCTGACTCCGAATCCGACCCCAGCCTCGACTGTCATCAATGACAGCATCGATACCGTCACCGTAAGTATTGTCAGCAATGGCAATGTGACCGAAGACCAGCAGCCTTCCTTTACTGTGAAAGTAAGCCAGGCGCTGGACCGTCCGTTGACGGTAACCCTGTCTAACGGCGACACCGTGACGATCGAAGCCGGTAAGACCGAAGTCGAGTACAAGACCTCGGTTCAGGGCGATGACGTCTATCTTGATGCAGGCTCCATCACGCTCAGTGTTACCGACGCTACAGTTCCGGGTGCCACCTTCGAGAAGCTGGCCTTGGGTGGCCCGGCTACCGTTGAGATCTCGGACACTATCAGTGAAGTGGTGGCCAAACTGACTGCCACCCCTTCGGTGACCGAAGGCGGTGAGATCACCTACACCATCACCCTGACCAACAAAGACGGTCTGCCGATCAATAACCACTCGGAGCTGTACTTCAAGCTGACCGATGGCACTACTGTCGTCGTGGCAGCCAACAGCACCACCGGTTCGGCCACTGTAGCCGCCCCGGACAACGTCTATGTCGGCACCAACCAGCCGGTGGTCAATGCCATCGACGCGGTCAGCGGCGCAGATGCATGGAAGTTCGAAAACCTGAACCTGGACAAGACCCCGGTCAGCACCGAGGTCACCGACGAGCCAGGTACGCCAGGCAACGAAGGCGATATCGTCAAGGTCACCATCACGGCCGACCAGACTTCGGTAGCCGAGAACGTCAAACCGACCTTCACTGTGCACATCAACACCGCCCTGGCTCACGACCTGGTCGTGACCCTGAGCAACAACGCTCAGGTCACCATCAAGGCCGGCGAAACCAGCGCACCGTACACTCACGACGCGCAGGGCGATGACGTCTATCAGGATGCGGGCCAGATCAGCCTGGGCATCAACTCGGCGGTGGACGCCACTGGTGCTGCGTTCGAGAACCTCGAGTTGGGCGGTGCCGCGAAAGTGGATGTCACCGACACCCTCGACGAGGTGGTGGCCAAGCTGACTGCCACTCCGTCGGTCACCGAAGGCGGCGAGATCACCTACACCATCACGCTGACCAACAAAGACGGTCTGCCGATCAATAACCACTCGGAGCTGTACTTCAAGCTGACCGATGGCACTACTGTCGTCGTGGCAGCCAACAGCACCACCGGTTCGGCCACTGTAGCCGCCCCGGACAACGTCTATGTCGGCACCAACCAGCCGGTGGTCAATGCCATCGACGCGGTCAGCGGCGCAGATGCATGGAAGTTCGAAAACCTGAACCTGGACAAGACCCCGGTCAGCACCGAGGTCACCGACGAGCCAGGCACTCCAGGCAACGAAGGCGACATCGTCAAGGTCACCATCACGGCTGACCAGACTTCGGTAGCCGAGAACGTCAAGCCGACCTTCACCGTGCACGTCAACCAGCCGCTGGCCCACGACCTGGTCGTGACCCTGAGCAACAACGCCCAGGTCACCATCAAGGCTGGTGAGACCAGCGCGCCGTACACCCACGACGCGCAAGGCGATGACGTCTATCAGGACGCTGGCCAGATCAGCTTGGGCATCAACTCGGCGGTGGACGCCACTGGTGCTGCATTCGAGAACCTTGAGCTGGGCGGTGCTGCTTCGGTTCAAGTCACCGACACCCTCGACGAAGTGGTGGCCAAGCTGACTGCCACCCCTTCGGTGACCGAAGGCGGTGAGATCACCTACACCATCACCCTGACCAACAAAGACGGTCTGCCGATCAATAACCACTCGGAGCTGTACTTCAAGCTGACCGACGGCACCACTGTCGTCGTGGCAGCCAACAGCACCACGGGCTCGGCGACTGCAACCGCACCAGACAACGTCTATGTCGGCACCAACGCGCCGGTGGTTAATGCCATCGACGCGGTCAGCGGCGCAGATGCGTGGAAGTTTGAAAACCTGAACCTGGACAAGACCCCGGTCAGCACCGAGGTCACCGACGAGCCAGGCACTCCAGGCAACGAAGGCGACATCGTCAAGGTCACCATCACGGCCGACCAGACTTCGGTGGCCGAGAACGTCAAACCGACCTTCACCGTGCACGTCAACCAGCCGCTGGCCCACGACCTGGTCGTGACCCTGAGCAACAATGCTCAGGTCACCATCAAGGCTGGCGAAACCAGCGCGCCGTACACCCACGATGCGCAAGGCGATGACGTCTATCAGGACGCTGGCCAGATCAGCCTGGGCATCAACTCGGCAGTAGACGCCACTGGTGCTGCGTTCGAGAACCTTGAGCTGGGCGGTGCTGCTTCGGTTCAAGTCACCGACACCCTCGACGAAGTGGTGGCCAAGCTGACTGCCACCCCTTCGGTGACCGAAGGCGGTGAGATCACCTACACCATCACCCTGACCAACAAAGATGGTCTGCCGATCAACAACCACTCGGAGCTGTACTTCAAGCTGACCGACGGCACTACTGTCGTCGTGGCAGCCAACAGCACCACCGGTTCGGCGACTGTAGCTGCACCAGACAACGTCTATGTCGGCACCAACGCGCCGGTGGTCAATGCCATCGACGCGGTCAGCGGCGCAGATGCGTGGAAGTTCGAAAACCTGAACCTGGACAAGACCCCGGTCAGCACCGAGGTGACCGACGAGCCAGGCACACCAGGTAACGAAGGCGATATCGTCAAGGTCACCATCACCGCCGACCAGGCTTCGGTGGCCGAGAACGTCAAACCGACCTTCACCGTGCACGTCAACCAGCCGCTGGCCCACGACCTGGTCGTGACCCTGAGCAACAACGCTCAGGTCACCATCAAGGCTGGCGAAACCAGCGCGCCGTACACCCACGACGCGCAAGGCGATGACGTCTATCAGGATGCGGGCCAGATCAGCCTCGGCATCACGTCCGCTGTGGATGTAGACGGTCACACCTTCGAGAACCTGCAACTGGGCGGCAACGCTTCGGTTCAAGTGACCGACACCCTCGACGAGGTGGTGGCGAAGCTGACCGCGACCCCTTCAGTCACCGAAGGCGGTGAGATCACCTACACCATCACCCTGACCAACAAAGATGGTCTGCCGATCAACAACCACTCGGAGCTGTACTTCAAGCTGACCGACGGCACCACTGTCGTCGTGGCAGCCAACAGCACCACGGGCTCGGCCACTGCAACCGCACCAGACAACGTCTATGTCGGCACTAATGCGCCGGTGGTCAATGCCATCGACGCCGTCAGCGGCGCAGATGCGTGGAAGTTCGAAAACCTGAACCTGGACAAGACCCCGGTCAGCACTACCGTCACTGACGAGCCAGGCACTCCAGGCAACGAAGGCGACATCGTCAAGGTCACCATCACGGCCGACCAGACCTCGGTAGCCGAGAACGTCAAACCGACCTTCACTGTGCACGTCAATCAGCCGCTGGCCCACGACCTGATCGTGACCCTGAGCAACAACGCTCAGGTCACCATCAAGGCCGGTGAAACCAGCGCACCGTACACTCACGACGCGCAAGGCGATGACGTCTATCAGGACGCTGGCCAGATCAGCTTGGGCATCAACTCGGCGGTGGACGCCACTGGTGCTGCGTTCGAGAACCTGCAACTGGGCGGCAACGCTTCGGTTCAAGTGACCGACACCCTCGACGAAGTCGTGGCCAAGCTGACTGCCACCCCTTCGGTGACCGAAGGCGGCGAGATCACCTACACCATCACGCTGACCAACAAAGACGGTCTGCCGATCAATAACCACTCGGAGCTGTACTTCAAGCTGACCGATGGCACCACCGTCGTCGTGGCAGCCAACAGCACCACCGGTTCGGCCACTGCAACCGCACC
>NZ_JBICKH010000024.1:0-140300 GCF_043103905.1 Pseudomonas sp. yb_2
CATAATGAGCCCAAACAGGAGGTGCCATGAGTCGTCAGCGTTACCCTGAAGAATCAAGATCGAAGCGGTCAAGCAAGGGACCAGAAAGGCAAGCCTGGCGCCGATATTGCCCAGCGTCTGGGCATGTCCGTGCACAGCCTCTAGCCTGGATCAAGCTCCACAGCAAACCCCAAGAGCATCGTCAGCAAGATGATGACCAACTAGCCGAACTGCGCAAGCCGAGTGCCTGGGCAAGCTTCATCCCAGTTACTTTTCATGATGTGAAACGCCGCATTCAGTGAGTGATTTTGAACATGTCGATTGAAACCATAGCACTCAGGCCAGCCGATAGCTGCAGCGAGCCTCCTGACTTCGGATGTCTTTATTACATGGCGGGTACGCAGGTCTTCGAAGATATCTGCCTTGGACTCGGCCCAATAGAGCAGCAGGTTCCTTCTCACATATGACGGAAGAGTTTCATCAGGCTGAATCGGGAGGGGTGACGCGGGGAGGCTGGTGAAGCCGCCCGATGAAGGGAAGCGAGAGCCTCCCCTCCACCGGCGACAGTTTTAATTCAACAAAACCAGGTGATCAACACCTGACTACCCGTTACTCGACAGTCACCGACTTGGCCAGATTACGCGGCTGGTCAACGTCGGTCCCCTTTAGCACGGCCACGTAATAAGACAGCAACTGCAGCGGAATGGTGTACAGGATTGGCGCCAGGGCATCGGCAATGTGCGGCACCTTGATCACGTGGGTGCCTTCGCCATTGGTCATGCCAGCGTGCTCGTCGGCGAACACGACCAGCTCGCCACCACGGGCACGCACTTCCTGCAGGTTGGACTTCAGCTTCTCCAGCAGTTCGTTGTTCGGTGCAACGGTAACCACCGGCATGTCGTTGTCCACCAGAGCCAGCGGGCCGTGCTTCAGCTCGCCTGCTGGGTATGCTTCGGCGTGGATGTAGGAGATTTCTTTAAGCTTGAGAGCACCTTCCATCGCCACCGGGTACTGCGCGCCGCGGCCGAGGAACAGGGTATGGTGCTTGTCGGCGAACAGCTCGGCAATTTTCTCGACGGTGGCATCCATGGCCAGGGCTTCGCCCAGGCGGGTAGGTAGTCGACGCAGCTCTTCAACCAGCTCAGCTTCGACACCGGCTTCCAGCGTACCGCGCACCTGACCAAGGGCCAGGGTCAGCAGCATCAGCGAAACCAGCTGAGTGGTGAACGCTTTGGTCGAAGCCACGCCGATTTCAGGGCCGGCCAAGGTCAGCAGGGTCAAGTCCGACTCGCGTACCAGCGAGCTGATACCCACGTTGCAGATCGCCAGGCTGCCAAGGAAACCCAACTCCTTGGCGTTGCGCAGTGCGGCCAAGGTATCGGCGGTTTCGCCGGACTGCGAGATGGAGACGAACAGAGTGTCCGGCTGCACCACCACCTTGCGGTAACGGAACTCGCTGGCCACTTCTACCTGGCAAGGGATGCCGGCCAGGCTTTCCAGCCAGTAGCGCGCAACCATACCGGCGTGGTAGCTGGTGCCACAGGCAACGATCTGCACGTTGCGCACCTTGGCAAACAGGTCGGCAGCTTGCGGGCCAAAGGCCTGGACCAGCACGTTGTCCTTGCCCAGGCGGCCTTCAAGCGTGCGCTGAACAACGCTTGGCTGCTCGTGAATTTCCTTGAGCATGAAGTGACGGTAAGCGCCCTTGTCGGCAGCCTCGGCACCTTCGTGGTACTGCACGGTTTCGCGCTGGACCTTGTTGCCCTGCTGGTCCCAGATAGAGACCTGATCACGGCGGATTTCAGCGATGTCGCCTTCTTCCAGGTACATGAAGCGGTCAGTAACCTGACGCAGCGCCAGCTGGTCGGACGCCAGGAAGTTCTCGCCAAGGCCCAGGCCGATAACCAGCGGGCTACCACTGCGTGCTGCCACCAGGCGGTCCGGCTGCTTGGCACTGATCAGCGCCAGGCCGTAAGCGCCGTGCAGGCGCTTCACCGCCGCCTTAAGGGCGTCGGTCAGGTCTGGAATGCTCTTCAGGGTGTGGTGGATCAGGTGGACGATGACTTCGGTATCGGTCTGCGAAGTGAAGACATAGCCCAGGCCCTTCAGCTCTTCGCGCAGCTCCTCATGGTTCTCGATGATGCCGTTGTGCACCACGGCCACATCATTGCCCGAGAAGTGCGGGTGGGCGTTGCCTTCAGTCGGCGCGCCGTGAGTAGCCCAGCGGGTGTGGGCAATACCCAGCTGGCCTGCCAATGGGTCATCAGCAACAGCAACCTCCAGCTCGCTGACCTTGCCGATGCGGCGGCGGCGCTGCAGTTCACCGTTCTGGGTGAGTACAGCCAAACCGGCGCTGTCGTAACCGCGGTATTCAAGACGCTTAAGGCCTTCGATCAGGATGGCTGTGATATTACGCTCGGCGACAGCACCAACGATTCCACACATGTTTTATTGCTCCTGGCTGATCGCGGCGCAGATCAGGTTGATGCCGCGGGCTTGAATTTGTTCGCGCGCTGCTGCTGGCAGGCGTTCATCTGTAATAAGGGTGTGCACACTGCCCCAGGGCAGCTCGAGGTTAGGGATCTTGCGCCCCACCTTGTCCGACTCGACCATCACGATCACTTCACGGGCAACTTCCGCCATGACCCGGCTCAGCCCAAGCAACTCGTTGAAGGTAGTGGTACCCCGGCCCAGGTCGATGCCGTCGGCGCCGATGAATAATTGGTCGAAATCGTAGGAGCGCAGTACCTGCTCCGCGACCTGGCCCTGGAACGATTCGGAATGCGGGTCCCAGGTGCCACCGGTCATCAGCAGCACCGGCTCGTGTTCGAGGTCGCAGATTGCACGGGCCACATTGAGCGAATTGGTCATCACCACCAGGCCTGGCTGGCGCCCCAGTTCGGGGATCATTGCCGCCGTGGTGCTGCCGCTGTCGATGATAATGCGCGCATGTTCGCGGATACGCCCCACGGCGGCACGCGCAATGGCCTTTTTATAGGAAGAGACGGGTTGTGCCGGTTCACCGAGCAACTCTTGCGGTACCGGCACAGCACCACCGTAGCGGCGTAACAACAAGCCGTTGGTTTCCAAGGCGGCGAGGTCTTTGCGAATGGTCACTTCCGAGGTGGCGAAACGCTTGGCCAACGCGTCCACACTTACCTCACCCTGCTCGCTGAGCAAAGCCAGAATATTGTGTCGCCGTTGTGGTGTGTTTCGTTTCGACATGTGCGTTTAAGTTTCGATTCGAAAGTTAATGGTTGCAATCAAAACCTAAGACGCGCGATTCGTCAAGCTGTCGCTGACCTGTGGATTGTTTGCTTCTGCTTTGAGGCGGTCCTATAGGCGCAGCCGCGCCAATAAAAAAGCCGACTTATTCACATAAGTCGGCTTTCGATCGAAACGGCTGTGAATAACTCAGCTCTTCTTGATCTTCTCCGGGCGCTTCCAGCCCGAAATGTTGCGCTGGCGCGCACGGGCAACAGCCAGGTCACCCGCTTCTACAGCCTGGGTGATGGTCGAGCCGGCTGCGGTGGTCGCGCCGGCCTTGATTTCCACAGGCGCCACCAGCGAGTTGTTCGAACCGATGAACACGTCTTCACCCATCACGGTCTTGAACTTGTTGGCGCCATCGTAGTTGCAGGTGATGGTGCCGGCGCCGATATTGGTGCGCGCACCGATTTCGGCATCCCCCAGGTAGGTCAGGTGACCAGCCTTGGCCCCTTCACCCAGGTGGGCGTTTTTCAGTTCAACGAAGTTACCCACATGGGCCTTGGCGTCCAGTACGCTGCCCGGGCGCAGGCGGGCGAACGGGCCAGCATCGCTGCCTTCGCCCATCACGGCGCCTTCGAGGTGGCTGTTGGCCTTGACCACCGCGCCTTTGCGCAGGGTCGTGTTCTTGATCACGCAGTTAGGGCCGATCTGCACATCGTCTTCGATGACCACCTTGCCTTCGAGAATCACGTTGATGTCGATCAGCACGTCACGACCAACGCTTACTTCACCACGAACATCGAAGCGTGCCGGATCACGCAGGGTAACCCCCTGAGCCATCAGACGGCGGCCTTCCCGCAACTGGTAGTGACGCTCCAGCTCGGAGAGCTGGCGGCGGTCGTTGGCGCCCTGCACTTCCATAGCATCGTGTGGCTGTTCAGTTGCCACCACCAAGCCATCGGCAACTGCCATGGCAATTACGTCGGTCAGGTAATACTCGCCCTGGGCGTTGTTGTTCGACAGGCGGCCCATCCAGTCGGCGAGGCGCGCGGCCGGCAAGGCCAGAATGCCGGTGTTGCCTTCCTTGATCGCTTTTTGCGCGTCGTTGGCGTCCTTGTGCTCAACGATGGCAGTTACCTGGCCCTGCTCGTCACGCACGATCCGGCCATAGCCGGTCGGATCATCGAGGGTGACTGTCAGCAGTCCCAGCTGCTGATCGTTGGCTTTGGCCAACAGACGCTGCAGGGTCTCCACTTCGATCAACGGCACGTCGCCGTACAACACCAGCACGGTGTCAGCGGTCAGCGCTGGCAGTGCCTGGGCAACAGCATGACCGGTACCCAGCTGTTTATCCTGCATGACGAAATTCAGGTCGTCAGCAGCCAGCCGCTCGCGAACCAGCTCGGCACCATGGCCAATGACCACGTGAATACCTTGCGGCTGAAGTTGACGCGCGCTGTGGATAACATGGCCGAGCATGGAATTGCCTGCTACCGGGTGCAACACTTTGGGCAGCGCCGAGCGCATGCGGGTGCCTTGGCCGGCGGCGAGAATAACGATATCGAGTGACATTACTGGCTACCAATCCTGGGCGGTCAGTGAAAGACCGGGGGAGAAAACAGAAAAAGAAAAAGGGTAGCCGAGGCTACCCTTTTACTCAATCGCAACAGAAGTTATCAGCCGGGGCCGATTACTTGCCTTTGCGCATTTGCTGGACGGTACGCAGCTGGGCTGCGGCCTCGGCCAGACGTGCGGCGGCGGCGCCGTAGTCGAAGTCCGCGCCTTTCAGATTCAGGGCGTTCTCGGCAGCCTTGAGGGCCTCCTGAGCCTGAGCTTCATCCAGGTCTGCAGCACGTTGCACGGTATCGGCAAGCACCTTGACCATGTTCGGCTGAACCTCGAGGAAACCACCAGAGATGTAGAACACCTCGTGTGCGCCACCCTGCTTGGTCAGCGTGATCGGACCAGGCTTGAGATTGGTGATCAGCGGCGCATGGCCTGGAGCGATACCAAGATCACCCAGGTTACCGTGCGCAACCACCATCTCGACCAGGCCGGAGAAGATCTCTCCTTCCGCGCTGACGATATCGCAATGGACTGTCATAGCCATCTGCTTGCCTCAACCTGATAGCGCCCCTTGCGGGGCGCAGGAATTACAGTTTCTTGGCTTTCTCGATCGCTTCGTCGATGCTGCCGACCATGTAGAACGCTTGTTCTGGCAGGTGGTCGTAGTCACCTTTGAGGATGCCGCTGAAGCCAGCGATGGTGTCTTTCAGGGAAACGTACTTGCCTGGCGAACCGGTGAAGACTTCTGCCACGAAGAACGGCTGCGACAGGAAGCGCTGGATCTTACGAGCGCGGGCTACCAGTTGCTTGTCGGCTTCGGACAGTTCGTCCATACCCAGGATCGCAATGATGTCCTTCAGCTCTTTGTAGCGCTGCAGAACATACTGAACGCCACGAGCGGTCTCGTAGTGCTCGTTGCCGATCACGTTCGGGTCCAGCTGGCGCGAAGTCGAGTCCAGTGGGTCGACCGCTGGGTAGATACCCAGGGAGGCGATGTCACGGGACAGAACGACGGTGGCGTCCAAGTGGGCGAAGGTGGTCGCTGGCGACGGGTCGGTCAAGTCGTCCGCAGGTACATATACGGCCTGTACGGAGGTGATCGAACCTTCCTTGGTGGAGGTGATGCGCTCTTGCAGAACGCCCATCTCTTCAGCCAGGGTCGGCTGGTAACCTACTGCAGAAGGCATACGGCCCAGCAGTGCGGATACTTCGGTACCGGCCAGGGTGTAACGATAGATGTTGTCGACGAACAGCAGAACGTCGTTACCTTCGTCACGGAACTTCTCGGCCATGGTCAGGCCGGTCAGCGCTACACGCAGACGGTTTCCTGGTGGCTCGTTCATCTGACCGTAGACCAGCGCTACCTTGTCGAGAACGTTGGAGTCCTTCATCTCGTGGTAGAAGTCGTTACCCTCACGAGTACGCTCACCCACACCAGCGAACACGGAGTAACCGCTGTGTTCCATGGCGATGTTACGGATCAGTTCCATCATGTTTACGGTCTTGCCGACACCGGCACCACCGAACAGACCAACCTTACCACCCTTGGCGAACGGGCAAACCAGGTCGATAACCTTGATGCCGGTTTCCAGCAGGTCGTTGCCGCCTGCCTGGTCAGCGAACGAAGGCGCTGGCTGGTGGATACCGCGACGCTCTTCTTCGCCGATCGGGCCGGCTTCGTCGATCGGGTTGCCCAGTACGTCCATGATACGGCCCAGGGTGGCCTTACCAACTGGAACGGAAATGGCAGCGCCGGTGTCGACGACATCCAGACCGCGCTTCAGGCCTTCGGTCGAGCCCATCGCAATGGTACGAACCACGCCGTCGCCCAGCTGCTGCTGAACTTCCAGGGTGGTTTCCGCGCCTTGTACTTTAAGCGCGTTGTATACACTCGGCACGACGTCACGTGGGAATTCCACGTCGATGACGGCGCCGATGATTTGAACGATACGTCCGCTACTCATAGCTGGATCCTCTGAATATGTGAACCGTTAAACCGCGGCAGCGCCGCCGACGATTTCCGAGATCTCCTGGGTGATCGCAGCCTGACGCGCCTTGTTGTAGATCAACTGAAGCTCTTTGATCAAATCACCGGCGTTGTCTGTGGCGTTCTTCATGGCGATCATCCGGGCCGCTTGTTCAGCAGCGTTGTTCTCGACCACCGCCTGGTAAACCTGCGACTCCACGTAGCGCACCATCAAGCCGTCCAGCAGCTCTTTTGCGTCGGGTTCGTACAGGTAGTCCCAGTGATGCTTGAGATCCTGATCCGGGGTTGCCACCAACGGTACCAATTGCTCGACCGTCGGCTTCTGGGTCATGGTATTGATGAACTTGTTCGAAACCACCGAGAGGCGATCGATACGGCCGTCCAGGTAGGCGTCCAGCATCACTTTGACGGAGCCGATCAGATCGTTGATCGATGGCTCTTCGCCCAAGTGGCTGATCGCTGCTACGACGTTGCCGCCAAAGATGCGGAAGAAAGTCGCACCCTTGCTGCCGATCACGCACAGGTCGATTTCCACGCCCTGTTCGCGGTTTGCGCTCATGTCCTTGACCAGGGCCTTGAACAGGTTGGTGTTCAAGCCACCGCACAGACCACGGTCACTGCTCACCACGATATAACCAGCGCGCTTTACAGGGCGCTCGATCATGAACGGGTGGCGGTATTCCGGGTTGGCGTTGGCCAGATGACCGATCACCTGGCGGATACGTTCCGCGTAAGGACGGCTAGCAGCCATGCGCATTTGTGCCTTGCGCATCTTGCTGACCGCCACTTTCTCCATGGCGCTGGTAATTTTTTGCGTGCTTTTGATGCTCGCAATCTTACTGCGAATCTCTTTTGCGCCTGCCATGTATCACCTATCAGGTTAGCAAGCGGGGGCCTGAGCCCCCGCTGCGGCTTACCAGGTCTGGGTGGCCTTGAACTTCTCGATACCGGCTTTCAGGCCTGCGTCGATTTCGTCGTTGAAGTCACCCTTCACGTTGATCTTCGCCATCAGTTCAGCGTGATCACGGTTGAAGAAGGCGATCAGAGCTTGCTCGAAGCTGCCGATCTTGGAGACTTCTACGTCGATCAGGAAGCCACGCTCAGCGGCGTACAGCGACAGAGCCATGTCCGCGATGGACATCGGCGCGTACTGCTTCTGCTTCATCAGCTCGGTAACGCGCTGACCATGCTCCAGCTGCTTGCGGGTCGCTTCGTCCAGATCGGACGCGAACTGGGCGAATGCAGCCAGTTCACGGTACTGAGCCAGAGCGGTACGAATACCACCGGACAGCTTCTTGATGATCTTGGTCTGAGCGGCACCACCTACGCGGGATACCGAAACACCGGCGTTCACTGCAGGGCGGATGCCCGAGTTGAACATGGCCGATTCCAGGAAGATCTGACCGTCGGTGATGGAAATCACGTTGGTCGGAACGAACGCAGAAACGTCGCCAGCCTGGGTTTCGATGATCGGCAGAGCGGTCAGGGAACCGGTTTTGCCAGTAACAGCACCGTTGGTGAACTTCTCGACGTACTCTTCCGAAACGCGCGATGCACGCTCCAGCAGACGGGAGTGGAGATAGAACACGTCGCCTGGGTATGCTTCGCGTCCTGGTGGACGGCGCAGCAGCAGGGAGATCTGACGGTAGGCAACGGCCTGCTTGGACAGGTCATCGTAAACGATCAGTGCGTCTTCACCGCGGTCGCGGAAGAACTCGCCCATGGTGCAACCGGCGTATGGCGCCAGGAATTGCAGTGCGGCGGATTCCGAAGCACTGGCAACAACCACGATGGTGTTGGCCAGGGCGCCGGTTTCTTCCAGCTTGCGAACGATATTGGCAACGGTGGAACGCTTCTGGCCGACTGCAACATAAACACAGAAAATACCGGAGTCTTTCTGGTTGATGATGGCGTCGATGGCCATGGCGGTCTTGCCGATCTGACGGTCGCCAATGATCAGCTCACGCTGGCCACGGCCGACAGGGATCATGGCGTCGACGGATTTGTAACCAGTCTGTACAGGCTGGTCTACCGACTTACGCCAGATCACGCCTGGAGCCACTTTCTCGACTGCGTCGGTCTGGGTGTTGCCCAGAGGACCTTTGCCGTCGATCGGGTTACCCAGTGCGTCAACGACGCGACCCAGCAGTTCCTTACCAACCGGAACTTCCAGGATGCGGCCGGTGCACTTGGCGCTCATGCCTTCGGCGAGGGTGTCATAGGCACCCAGGATCACTGCACCTACGGAGTCTTGCTCCAGGTTCAAGGCCATGCCGTAGACGCTGCCAGGGAACTCGATCATTTCGCCGTACATGACGTCGGCCAGACCGTGGATCCGCACGATACCGTCGGATACCGAAACGACGGTACCTTCGTTACGGGCTTGGGAGCTCACATCGAGGTTATCGATGCGGCCCTTGATGATTTCACTAATTTCGGAAGGATTGAGTTGCTGCATTGCTCTGCTGCCCCTTCAAACTCAAGATTTCAATGCTTCGGCCAGTTTCGCGATTTTGCCGCGAACAGAGCCATCGATTACCAGGTCACCGGCGCGGATGACGACGCCGCCAATCAGGCTGGCATCCTCCGACGCGTGCAGGCGCACTTCCTGGCCTAACCGTGCACTGAGAACCTTGGCGAGTTTGTCTTGCTGTTCTTGGTTCAACGCGAAGGCACTGGTGACTTCCACGTCCACGGATTTCTCTTGCTCGGCCTTGTACAGGTCGAACAGAGCGGCAATCTCCGGCAGAAGCAGGAGACGGTCGTTTTCCGCGGCAACATGAATGAAATTCTGTGCCTGTGCATTGAACTTGTCACCGCACACGTCAATGAACGTGGCGGCCTTTTCTGCGCTCGTCAGTCGCGGGGCCTTGAGCAGGCGCTGCATGGTGTCGTCTTGCGACACCGCAGCAGCCAGGCCGAGCATGGCTGACCAATTGGCCAGTTGCTGATGGGCCTGGGCATGCTCAAAGGCAGCCTTAGCGTAAGGTCGGGCCAACGTGGTCAGTTCTGCCATGATCGCCCTCGCTTAAATTTCAGCGGCCAGTTTGTTAACCAGCTCCGCATGCGCGTTTTGATCGATTGTGGCGCCAAGGATCTTTTCAGCACCACCAACGGCCAGAGCACCCACTTGGGCACGCAGGGCGTCTTTAGCGCTGTTCAGTTCCTGTTCGATCTCGGCCAGAGCCTGAGCCTTCACACGGTCAGCTTCGACGCGAGCCTGTTCACGGGCTTCGTCGACAAGCTGAGCAGCGCGTTTCTTGCTTTGCTCGATGATTTCGGCTGCTTGTGCTTTAGCTTCACGCAGTTGCTGACCCGCTTTCTCTTGGGCCAGCTCCAGGTCGCGAGCTGCGCGGTTGGCAGCGTCCAAGCCGTCGGCAATCTTCTTTTGGCGCTCTTGCAGAGCAGTGATGACCGGAGGCCATACATACTTCATGCAGAAGAGTACAAAAATCAGGAAAGCAACGGATTGGCCAATCAGGGTTGCATTAATGTTCACGCCAACACCTCGCTCGGTCTTAATTCATACAGCCATCAACTCGTGGTGACGAGTGATTAGCCGGCGATCTGACCAACGAACGGATTCGCGAAGGTGAAGAACAGAGCGATACCAACACCGATCATGGTTACGGCGTCGAGCAGACCGGCAACGATGAACATTTTGACCTGCAGCATCGGAACCATTTCTGGCTGACGAGCAGCGCCTTCCAGGAATTTGCCACCCAGCAGGCCGAAACCAATGGCGGTACCCAGAGCACCCAGGCCGATCAGCAGAGCAACAGCGATAGCGGTCAGACCAACTACAGTTTCCATCTTTCCTCCCGACTTTTACGTCGTATTGGTTAGGTTTTTAGTTTGAAGCGGTAAAACAAATCGTTTGGTACAGCATGCCCTTGCGGACTTTTTAAGCCCTCCCCCCGTACAGGCAGGGAAGGCTATCAGACACGCCAGGCGGTCTTAATGGTTATCTTCGTGAGCCATCGACAGGTAGACGATGGTCAGCATCATGAAGATGAAAGCTTGCAGGGTGATGATCAGGATGTGGAACACAGCCCACGCCCATTGCAGCACCACACCCAGGCCGCTGAGCCACAGCAGGCCGGAGCCGAACATTACAGCGATCAGGATGAACACCAGCTCGCCAGCATACATGTTGCCGAACAGACGCAGTGCCAGCGAGATCGGCTTGGCGATCAGGGTGACGAATTCCAGCAGGAAGTTGACTGGAATCAGCAGGATCTGCACGAAGATATTCTTGCTGCCAAACGGGTGCAGGGTCAGCTCACCGATGAAGCCGCCCAGTCCCTTGACCTTGATGCTGTAGAAGATGATCAGGGCGAAGACGCAGAAGGCCATGGCCAGGGTCGCGTTCGGGTCGGTGGTCGACACGGCGCGGAACGGAATGTGCGGGTCACCGGAAATCAGGATGGCCAGCTGAGGAATCCAGTCGACCGGTATCAGGTCGACGGCGTTCATCAGGAATACCCAGACGAAAATGGTCAGCGCCAGTGGTGCGATTACCGGGCTACGGCCGTGGAAGGAGTCCTTCACGCTGCCGTTGACGAAGTCGACCATCACCTCAACGAAGTTCTGCAGACCGCCAGGTTGGCCGGAAGTCGCCTTCTTGGCCGCCATGCGGAAGATCAACAGGAAGATCAGACCCAGCGCGACGGACCAACCCAGGGTGTCCAGGTGGAACGCCCAGAAGCCCATTGCCTTGGCTTCTGCAGCCGAATGGGCGAAGCCCCAGCTGCCGTCTGGTAGTTGACCGTAGGTCAGGTTCTGCAAGTGGTGCTGGATATAGCCCGAAGCGGTTTCTGCTGCCATGGTTGCCTCAAACGCCCTAAGGTCTCGAAAGTCTTTTATTCATCAGCAGGGGCGCGAACCAGCTGACCAAAAGGGTCAACACGAAGACGCCGAATACTGCTAGCGGCGCCAGTGGCTTCACTCCTGCAAAGGTCAGTGCAAAAAGCACTGCCGTCAAAATCATCTTGCCTGCCTCGCCAGCGTAAAACGACTTGACGATAGCTTGTGCCGCCCGAGCCCCGCTGAAGCGAAAAGCCTTCCAGGCGAAATACACATTGGGCAGCCAGGCAATCAAACCTCCGCAAAGGCCTGAATATCCACTGACCGACCCTTTCCACTGCCACAACACCAAGGTTGCCAGCAGCAGTACGACAAATTGAGCCAGCAGTACCGGAAAAACCGCCCAGCGATGGAAAGGCAGGCGGTTTGGCGTGCGTATTTCCATCACAACTGCTCCTCGGAAGTCGACCAACAAGTCAGCTATGACTTGGCATAATTTGTGCCGACAAAATGCGCGCAGAGTATAGGGGTGGATTAACCCCTATTCAACTCTTCGGTAGTGATTTCCGACTTCACGCTACAACAGGAATTGTTTCAGCGGATGTGAGCGAGCACGCCTTGCAACTCGTCAAGCGAGTTGTAGCGAATAACCAACTGGCCTTTGCCCTTGTTGCCATGACGGATCTGCACGGCCGAGCCCAGGCGCTCTGCGAGCCGCTGTTCAAGGCGTGCGATATCCGGATCAGGTTTGCTCGGTTCGACCGGATCAGGCTTGTCGCTGAGCCACTGACGGACCAGTGCCTCGGTTTGGCGCACGGTGAGGCCACGTGCGACAACATGACGCGCCCCCTCCTCCTGACGATTTTCGTCCAGGCCCAGCAATGCACGGGCGTGCCCCATCTCCAGATCACCGTGGGCGAGCATGGTCTTGATCGCATCGGGCAAGGTGATGAGGCGCAGCAGGTTGGCCACAGTCACCCGCGACTTGCCCACAGCGTCAGCCACCTGCTGCTGGGTGAGTTCGAATTCCTGTTGCAGGCGCTGCAGGGCCATGGCCTCTTCCAGTGGGTTGAGGTCTTCGCGCTGGATGTTCTCGATCAATGCCATGGCGATGGCGGCTTCGTCGGGCACTTCGCGGACCATGGCCGGGATCGTGTCCAGGCCGGCCTGCTGGGTAGCGCGCCAACGGCGCTCACCGGCGATGATCTCGTATCGGTTGTCACCAATCGGGCGTACCACGATCGGTTGCATCACACCATGGTTGCGAATCGAGTGCGCAAGCTCTTCCAGCGCCTCCGGGTCCATGTCCCGGCGAGGCTGATACTTGCCGCGCTGGACCAGCTCGACCGGCAGGTGTTGCAGTTCTTTCTGGTCGATCTTCACAGCCTGCTCTTCGAGCGCGCTGACGGAAGGACCACTGAGCAGTGCATCCAACCCACGTCCGAGACCCCGTTTCTTGACGGCCATACGGATTCCTTAAGTTGTTTGTGCAGTGCGTGATGGACGGCGTTGACGGCGTACCAGTTCCCCAGCCAGGGCCAGGTACGCCAGCGCGCCCCGCGATTGCTTGTCGTAAGCAAGGGCTGGCATGCCGAAGCTGGGGGCCTCGGCCAAGCGAATGTTGCGCGGAATGACCGTGTCGTACAGCTGAGGGCCAAAGTGCTCCTTCAACTGTGCCGAAACATCGTTGTTCAGGCTCAGACGCGGATCGTACATGGTCCGCAGCAGGCCCTCGATCTTCAACTCCGGGTTCAACCGGGCGGCGATACGCTTGATGTTATCCACAAGGTCGCTGAGACCTTCCAGTGCGTAGTACTCACACTGCATGGGGATAATCACGCCATCGGAAGCGACCAGAGCATTCAGCGTGAGCATCGACAGCGACGGCGGGCAGTCGATGAGGATGTAATCGTAGTTATCGCGAATAGGCGCCAGGGCGTTGCGCAGACGGCTTTCCTTGACCTGCATTTCCAGCAGCACCACCTCAGCGGCGGTCAGGTCACGGTTGGCCGGCAGCAACTGGAAGCCTCCGTGCTCGGAGTAGTGCATAGCCTGGGCCAAGTCGCACTCCCCGATGAGCAGGTCGTAGACCGAATGCTCGAGCTCGTGCTTGTCCACACCGCTGCCCATGGTGGCGTTGCCCTGCGGATCGAGGTCGATCAGCAGGACACGACGCTTGGTCGCAGCCAGCGAGGCGGCGAGATTGATACAGGTGGTTGTCTTGCCCACACCACCTTTCTGGTTCGCGATTGCGAATACCTTAGCCATTGTTGCGAGTGTTCCCAGTCATGCCTTGCGGCGCAGTATCAGCAGATGGCGCTGGCCCTGGCAACCCGGAACGGTCAGGGCCTGTTCGCTTTCCACTGTGAAGTCTGCGGGCAATGCTACCAGTTCATCGGCAGGATGCAGCCCCTTCATTGCAAGCCATTGCGTCCCGGTGTCGCCCAAGTGGCGGGTCCAGTTGGTGAAGTTCTCCATGCTGCTGAAGGCGCGGGAGATGATTCCGTCGAACGGTTGTGCCGGCTGGAAGGCCTCGACCCGGCTGTGGATAACCGTGAGGTTGTCCAGCCGGAGTTCCATTTTCACCTGTGTCAGGAAACGGGTTTTCTTGCCATTGGCGTCCAGCACGGTGACGCGCTTGTGTGGATGCAGAATAGCCAACGGGATGCCGGGCATGCCACCGCCGCTGCCAACATCCAGCCAGTTATCACGGTCGTTGTGGATAAAAGACATGACGCTAAGGCTGTCGAGCAGGTGGCGCGAAACCATCTCGTCCGGGTCGCGCACAGCAGTCAGGTTGTAGGCTTTGTTCCATTTGATCAACAGAGCCAGGTAGCCAAGCAGCTTCTCGTGCTGCTCGGCAGTCAGCTCGACACCAAGCTGGCGCGCACCTGTGGACAACTCTTCAGCGTGTTGAGGGGTGACCAGGGAACTCAAGCGCTTTGCTCCAATTCGCGGCCAGCGCCGCGTTTTTTCAAGTGAATCAGCAACAGGGAAATCGCCGCCGGGGTCACACCCGGGATACGCGAAGCCTGGCCCAGCGTCTGCGGACGGGTCTGGCTCAGCTTGCCCTGTATCTCCTTGGACAGGCCGGAAATCGTCGTGTAGTCGATATCCACAGGCAGGCGTGTGTCTTCGCTGGCGCGCAGTCGGGCAATTTCATCCTGCTGACGGTCGATGTAGCCGGCGTACTTGGTGCGGATCTCGACCTGCTCGGCAACCTGTGGATCGATTGCTTCACCGCCAGTCGCTTCGATCAGGCCGGCGTAGTCGATTTCGGGACGCGCCAGCAGGTTGAGCAAGCTGTACTCGTGGCTCAGCGGAGTGCCGAATTTATCCACAACGGCCTGGCCTTGCTCGGTATTCGGCCGAACCCAGGTCGATTTCAGGCGCTGTTCCTCACGCTCGATACCGTCGCGCTTGGCGCAGAATGCGGCCCAGCGCTGGTCATCGATCAGGCCCAGTTCACGGCCCTTTTCGGTCAGGCGCAGGTCGGCGTTGTCTTCGCGCAGTATCAGCCGGTACTCGGCACGCGAGGTAAACATGCGGTACGGCTCCTGAGTACCCAAGGTAATCAGGTCGTCCACCAGTACGCCGATGTATGCCTCGTCGCGGCGCGGGCACCAGCTGTCACGGCCCTGCGCCCGAAGTGCGGCGTTAGTCCCGGCCAGCAGGCCCTGGGCGCCGGCTTCTTCGTACCCGGTGGTGCCGTTGATCTGCCCGGCGAAGAACAGGCCGCCGATGACTTTCGTCTCGAGGCTGTACTTGAGGTCGCGGGGATCGAAGTAGTCGTATTCGATGGCGTAGCCGGGGCGCACGATGTGGGCGTTTTCCATGCCACGGATGGAACGCACGAGCTCCAACTGCACGTCGAACGGCAGCGAAGTGGAAATACCGTTGGGATACAACTCATGGGTGTTCAAGCCTTCCGGCTCGATGAACACCTGGTGGCTTTCCTTGTCGGCAAAGCGGTGGATCTTGTCTTCGATAGACGGACAGTAGCGCGGACCGACACCTTCGATCACGCCCGAGTACATCGGTGAACGGTCGAGGTTCGACGCAATGATCTCGTGGGTGCGCGCATTGGTGTGGGTAATCCAGCAGCTCACCTGTCGCGGGTGCATTTCGGCATTGCCCATGAACGACATCACCGGGATCGGCGTATCGCCTGGCTGTTCGGTCATTACCGAGAAGTCCACCGAGCGGCCGTCAATGCGTGGCGGGGTACCGGTTTTCAGGCGGCCGACGCGCAACGGCAGTTCACGCATGCGGTGGGCCAGGGCAATCGAAGGTGGATCACCGGCGCGACCACCGGAATGGTTTTGCAGACCAATGTGGATAAGGCCGCCGAGGAAGGTACCGGTAGTCAGCACCACCGATTCGGCAAAGAAACGCAGGCCCATCTGGGTCACCACGCCTTTGACCTGGTCCTGCTCGACGATCAGGTCGTCGCAGGACTGCTGGAATATCCACAGGTTTGGCTGGTTTTCCAGGATTTCACGTACCACTGCCTTGTAGATGGCGCGGTCGGCTTGCGCACGGGTGGCACGTACGGCCGGGCCCTTGCGGTTGTTCAGAACGCGGAACTGGATGCCGCTCTTGTCGGTGGCCAGCGCCATGGCGCCGCCGAGCGCATCGATCTCTTTGACCAGATGGCTTTTGCCAATACCGCCGATGGCGGGGTTGCAGCTCATATGACCGAGGGTTTCCACGTTATGGGTCAGCAGCAGGGTTTTCACACCCATGCGTGCAGACGCAAGCGCAGCCTCGGTACCGGCATGGCCGCCGCCGATGACGATCACGTCAAAACGGGAAGGGAAATCCACCACGCACCTCGTGCCTGTTTTTGCGAATAGAGAAGGTAAGCGGACAAGTATAGGGACTTCCCCCCCAGTAAAGAAACCGTCTGAGCAAATTTTGACCAGTCTGTGGATGAGTGGCAAACAACAGAAATCAGAGAGAAGAAATTTAAAAAGCTTTGTTTTTATGTTTATTCTTATACACAGCGACTTCTGTGGATAAAGTCCTGCATCCCAATAATGGCGCTATGTAGAGAGAAATTAAACCCTGTGCCTGGAGTGCCATGAGGGCTCTGGATAACGTCATTTAGCCTGTGGATTAAATGGCTGTTTACCCACAGGCGGGTTTTTCCTCAGAAAAAAAGCCCGCTTATCAACTGAGCTGAAGGCGACTTTTCCACAGGGCTCCTGAGCACCGTTTTCAAGCCGAGCAGGGAAAATTCATCGCGCTGGCGGCTAGGCATGGTCAGGTTGGAGCGGTCGAGCCCGCGAAAGGATGGGTACATCCACAGAGATCTGGTGCTTGTAAGAGCTTCATCACGGGTCCACCCGCTCCCACAGGTGCTTGGGTCAGCGGCCTGCATTCATCTTCTGCAACGAATTTCAGGCAAAAAAAAGCCGCTCCCTAAGGAGCGGCGCTTGGCCTTGCGTGGCTGTGGATTACTTGCCGATGCAGAAGCTGGAGAAAATCCGCCCAAGCAGGTCATCCGAGCTGAATGCTCCTGTGATCTCCCCCAGCGCATGCTGTGCCTGGCGTAAGTCCTCAGCCAGAAGCTCTCCCGCGCCCGCCAAGGTCAATTGAGCATGGCCGTGCTCCAGGTGCTCGCTGGCCTGGCGCAAGGCATCCAGATGGCGCCGGCGGGCGCTGAAGCCACTCTCTGCAGTCTGCTCATAACCCATACAGCCTTTCAGATGGTCGCGGAGCAGTTGCAGCCCTGTGTCGTCGCCCTTGGCGCTCAGGGTAATGGTCACATGGCCGTCATCGCACTGTTCCAGCGCTACCCGCTCACCACTCAGGTCGGCCTTGTTGCGAATCAGCGTGACCTTGGCCGGGTCAGGCCGCTGAGCCAGAAACTCAGGCCACAAAGCGAACGGGTCGCTGGCCTCGGGCGCAGTAGAGTCGACTACCAGCAGAACGCGGTCTGCCTCGCCAATGGCCTTCAGGGCGCGTTCCACGCCGATCTTTTCCACATGGTCATCGGTATCGCGCAAACCGGCAGTATCGACAACGTGCAGCGGCATGCCGTCGATGTGGATATGTTCGCGCAGGATATCCCGCGTAGTGCCGGCGATGTCAGTGACGATGGCAGCTTCCCGACCAGCCAGCTGGTTCAGCAAGCTCGATTTACCGGCATTCGGCCGGCCGGCAATGACTACCGTCATGCCGTCACGCAGCAAGGCGCCCTGCCCGGCCTCGCGCTGCACAGTGGATAACTCGCTGCGCACGGCATCAAGCATCGACAGCACGTGGCCATCGGCGAGGAAGTCGATCTCTTCTTCAGGAAAATCGATCGCCGCCTCGACGTAAATACGCAAGGCAATCAACGCCTCGGTGAGGCTGTGCACACGCCTGGAGAATTCCCCTTGCAGCGAGCGCAGGGCGTTGCGCGCTGCCTGGCTGGAACTGGCCTCGATCAGGTCGGCGATGGCTTCAGCCTGCGCCAGGTCGAGCTTGTCGTTGAGGAAGGCGCGCTCGCTGAACTCGCCCGGGCGGGCCAGACGACAGCCGACTTGTACACAGCGCTGCAGCAGCATGTCCAAGACCACAGGGCCACCGTGTCCCTGCAGTTCAAGCACGTCCTCGCCAGTGAACGAATTAGGCCCTGGAAAGAACAGAGCAATCCCTTCGTCCAGCACCAGCCCTTCATCGTCGCGGAATGGACCGTAATGGGCATGCCGCGGGGTCAGGGTGCGGCCGGTGATCAACAGGCCGGCCTTGGCAGCCAGAGGGCCGGACAACCTGACAATTCCCACACCGCCCCGGCCCTGGGCCGTGGCGATGGCGGCGATGGTTTCACGCACAGTGTTCATGCTCGAAAGCCTCTACGACAAAAACGACAGATAGCAAAAACGCCCCACTAGGGGGCGTTTTTTATTCACAGGCTAGCGTATTAGCCCGTCAAGCAGCAGCTTTTTTGGTAGCTGCTTCGATACGGCGAGTGATGTACCACTGCTGCGAAATCGACAGGCAGTTGTTCACAACCCAGTACAGCACCAGACCGGCAGGGAACCACAGGAAGAAGAAGGTGAAGATGATTGGCATCATTTTCATCACCTTGGCCTGCATCGGATCCGGCGGAGTCGGGTTCAGGCGCTGCTGGATGAACATGGTGGCGCCCATGATGATCGGCAGGATGAAGAACGGATCCTTGATCGACAGGTCGGTAATCCACAGGATCCACGGGGCCTGGCGCATTTCCACGCTTTCCAGCAATACCCAGTACAGGGCCAGGAATACCGGCATCTGCACCAGGATCGGCAGGCAGCCGCCCAGTGGGTTGATCTTCTCTTTCTTGTAAAGCTCCATCATCGCCTGGGACATCTTCTGGCGATCGTCACCGAAGCGTTCCTTGAGTGCGGCGAGCTTAGGTGCAACGGCACGCATACGCGCCATGGAGCGGTAGCTGGCAGCCGACAGCGGGAAGAACAGGCCTTTGATCAACATGGTCAGCACGATGATCGACCAGCCCCAGTTACCCAGCAGGCTGTGGATATGTTGCAGCAGCCAGAAGATCGGCTGGGCGATGAACCACAGGAAGCCGTAGTCGACGGTCAATTCCAGGCCTGGGGACAACTCTTTCAGCTTGGACTGGATCTTCGGGCCGGCGTACAGCAGGGCACTGGTTTCGACCTTGCCGCCAGCCGGTACGCTGATAACCGGGCCGGTGTAGCCGATGATGTAGTTGCCCTGGCTATCCTTGCGGGTCTGGACAACGTTGTTGTCCGACTTGGCCGGAATCCAGGCGGTCACGAAGTAGTGCTGCAGCCAGGCAACCCAGCCGCCGGACACATTTTCTTTCAAACTACCTTTGTCGATGTCCTTCATCGATACCTTTTTGTAAGGCTCAGAAGCTGTCCACAGGGCAGCACCCAGGTAGGTCGCGGTGCCGGTGGCAGTACTGGAGGACGGATCGCCGCTGGCATCACGCTTGAGCTGGGCAAACATGTTGCCGTTCCAGGCCTGGCCGCTCTGGTTGTCGATCAGGTAGCTGACATTCAGGTCGTACTCACCGCGCTTGAAGCTGAAACGCTTGATGTAGTTGACACCGTTGTCACTGAACTTCAGGTCTACCACCAGTTGTTCCTGGCCATCGGCCAGCTGGTAGCTCTTCTGTTCGGCGGCATACAGGGGACGGCCGCTGGCGCGGGCATCCGGGCCGTCGGTACCGGTCAGACCGCTTTGTGCCAGGTAAACACGCTCACCACCGTTGTCGAACAACTGGAATGGAATGTTCGGGTGGTCTTGACGGCGTGGGTACTTCGGCAGGTTCAGCTGGACGATGTCACCACCGACCGGATCGATAGCCAGTTCCAGAACGTCGGTCTTGACTCGGATCAGGTCCTTGCTGAGTGCGACCGGTGCCAGTTCGGCAGGGCTCGATTCGGCGTTGGCGCTCGGTACATCGGCGCTGGCACCGTTGTTACCGGCCGGCACGCCATCGGGCAAGCCCGGAGCAACAGTGCTGGCAGCAGTATTCTGAGTCGGCAGGGCAGCCTGGCCGTAGTCATCGTTCCACTTCAGGACCATGACGTAGGACACGACTGCCAGCGCGGCGATCAGGATCGTGCGTTTAATATCCATGATTACTCGGCTATCGAAGAAGTTCGGGAGGAAGGAGCGGGTGGAACGGGGTCGTAACCGCCGTCATTCCACGGATGACAACGCCCCAGGCGACGAACGGCCAGCCACCCACCACGCCAGATGCCATGGTTTTCGATGGCTTCATACGCGTAACAGGAGCAACTGGGGAAAAACCGACAGTGATTGGCCATCAGAGGACTAATGGCATAACGGTAAAACTGGATCGGAACGAGTGCCAGTTTACGCATCTTGGCTGTCTACCCCTGCGGAATTGGCGGTGACTGCTGGTGTCGGCCGGCTGCGCGCCAGGCGTTTCCAGAGCTTGCCAAAGTGTTGGTGCAATTCCGGGTTTTCTATCTCACCCAATCCCTTGCGCGCGACGATCACGATGTCCAGACCGGCAAGCAATTGCTGGTTCAGACGAAAGGAATCGCGCATCAAGCGCTTGAGGCGGTTGCGTTGAACGGCGAGCTTGACACTCTTCTTGCCGATTACCAAGCCAAGGCGTGGGTGATCGAGGCCGTTCTCGCGAGCAAGGATCAGCAGGTTTTTCCCTGGAACCTTGCCGGTTGGGGAGTCGAAGACCGCTTTGAAATGCCGGGGTGTAAGCAGTCGCTTTTCCCGACTGAAGTCCTGACTCACCACCTGTGCCGAAAAATCAAATGGCCAGACGCTTACGGCCTTTGGCACGACGACGCGACAGAACAGCACGGCCGTTCTTGGTAGCCATACGGGCACGGAAACCGTGGGTGCGGGCGCGCTTGATGGTGCTTGGTTGGAAAGTACGTTTCATGGCGTGTTACCTGGTTTGTCGACGACGGGCCGGGATGGCCCCCTTTTTAAGAGACCGGCGATTCTAGAGAAAGCAAGCCCATAGGTCAATTTCCAACCAGTCTTTCCATATAGAGCATGTGATGGACGGTGCCTGTTGATCAGTGCCCAAGGGGTGCTTGATCGGACACACGGATCGGGGACAACATGAAAAAAAAGAAGAGACATATAAAAAGCTTTTTTGAAGAACTTATAACTCTTAAGTGGATAACCTTCTGTGGATAACCTGCGCTGACCCATGAATTACGGGGTGTACAGAGTTTTACAACTTTGTTCTGATCCCGTGCTGCGCTTGTTCCAATCGTGAGCGAAAGCTGTGGATGAAAACACCTGTTATCCACAGGGGAGTTATCAACAGGCTAAGGGGTGGGGTTGTGCATAGCCCTCATGGTCGTTTATCCACAGGGCTTATTCACAGAGGCGAAAAGCCGTTTTGGTCGATAAATGGCTGTTTTGTCGTGGTTCCTAACGTGTCCACATGTGGATAACTGAACGCTCGACCGGTACAATGGCGGTTTGTTTTTGCCTCATCCGGCTTTCAAACTCAGGGGATATCCGTGTCAGTGGAACTTTGGCAGCAGTGCGTGGAGCTTCTGCGCGATGAACTGCCTGCCCAGCAATTCAACACCTGGATCCGTCCGCTACAGGTCGAAGCCGAAGGCGACGAGTTGCGCGTCTATGCGCCTAACCGTTTCGTTCTCGATTGGGTCAATGAAAAGTACCTGGGTCGCTTGCTCGAGCTGTTGGGTGAGAACGGTAGCGGCATTGCACCAGCCCTTTCCTTATTAATAGGTAGCCGTCGCAGCTCGGCCCCAAGGGCTGCGCCCAACGCGCCGGTCAGCGCTGCCGTTGCGGCTTCGCTGGCGCAGACTCAGGCACACAAGACGGCCCCGGCAGCAGCGGTTGAACCCGTTGCCGTGGCTGCAGCCGAGCCTGTACTGGTCGAGACGTCTTCGCGTGACAGCTTTGATGCCATGGCCGAGCCCGCTGCGGCGCCGCCCAGTGGTGGTGGCCGGGCTGAACAACGCACCGTGCAGGTTGAAGGTGCGCTCAAGCACACCAGTTACCTGAACCGGACCTTTACCTTTGACACCTTCGTCGAAGGTAAGTCGAACCAGCTCGCCCGCGCGGCTGCCTGGCAGGTTGCGGACAACCCTAAGCATGGCTACAACCCACTGTTCCTTTATGGTGGTGTGGGTTTGGGTAAAACCCACCTTATGCATGCTGTGGGTAACCATCTGCTGAAGAAAAATCCGAACGCCAAGGTGGTGTACCTGCATTCGGAGCGTTTCGTCGCGGACATGGTCAAAGCGCTGCAACTCAATGCCATCAACGAATTCAAGCGCTTCTACCGCTCGGTGGATGCTTTGCTGATCGACGATATCCAGTTCTTCGCTCGCAAAGAGCGCTCGCAAGAAGAGTTTTTCCACACCTTCAACGCCTTGCTCGAGGGTGGCCAGCAGGTAATCCTTACCTCTGACCGCTATCCCAAGGAAATCGAAGGCCTGGAAGAGCGTCTGAAGTCGCGCTTTGGTTGGGGCCTGACGGTGGCTGTCGAGCCGCCAGAGCTGGAGACCCGCGTAGCGATCCTGATGAAGAAGGCCGACCAGGCCAAAGTCGAGCTCCCGCATGACGCAGCCTTTTTCATCGCTCAGCGCATCCGGTCCAACGTCCGTGAGCTGGAAGGTGCACTGAAGCGGGTTATCGCTCACTCGCACTTCATGGGGCGTGACATCACCATCGAGCTGATTCGTGAATCGCTCAAGGATCTGTTGGCGCTGCAAGACAAACTGGTCAGTGTGGATAACATTCAGCGTACCGTCGCTGAGTACTACAAGATCAAGATCTCCGATCTGTTGTCCAAGCGTCGTTCGCGTTCTGTCGCGCGCCCGCGTCAGGTAGCCATGGCCCTGTCCAAGGAGTTGACCAACCACAGTCTGCCGGAAATCGGCGACATGTTCGGTGGTCGCGACCATACGACCGTGCTGCACGCCTGCCGCAAAATCAATGAACTGAAGGAATCCGACGCGGACATCCGCGAGGACTACAAGAACCTGCTGCGGACGCTGACGACCTGATGGCCGTCTGCGCAGCTAATTGAAGGCAAGGGACTAGACCATGCATTTCACCATTCAACGCGAAGCCCTGTTGAAACCCCTGCAACTGGTCGCCGGTGTCGTCGAGCGCCGTCAGACCTTGCCGGTCCTGTCCAACGTATTGCTGGTCGTACAAGGCCAGCAACTGTCGTTGACCGGTACCGACCTGGAAGTCGAGCTGGTAGGCCGCGTGCAACTGGAAGAGCCGGCCGAGCCTGGCGAGATCACTGTTCCTGCGCGCAAGCTGATGGACATCTGCAAAAGCCTGCCTAACGACGCCCTGATCGATATCAAGGTCGATGAGCAGAAATTGTTGGTAAAGGCCGGCCGCAGCCGCTTCACCCTGTCGACCCTGCCTGCCAATGACTTCCCGACTGTGGAAGAAGGCCCGGGTTCGCTGACCTGCAACCTGGAGCAGAGCAAGCTGCGCCGCCTGATCGAGCGAACCAGCTTCGCCATGGCCCAGCAGGATGTGCGCTATTACCTCAACGGCATGCTGCTTGAGGTTTCCCGCAACACGTTGCGCGCTGTATCCACCGACGGTCACCGCCTGGCGCTTTGCTCGATGAGCGCGCCGATCGAGCAGGAGGATCGACACCAGGTCATCGTGCCGCGTAAAGGTATCCTGGAGTTGGCGCGCCTGCTGACCGATCCTGAAGGTATGGTCAGCATCGTGCTGGGCCAGCATCACATCCGCGCCACTACTGGTGAGTTCACCTTTACCTCCAAGCTGGTGGACGGCAAATTCCCGGACTACGAGCGCGTACTGCCCAAAGGCGGTGACAAGCTGGTCGTCGGAGACCGCCAGGCGCTGCGTGAAGCCTTCAGCCGTACAGCGATTCTTTCCAACGAAAAGTACCGCGGTATTCGCCTGCAGCTGGCAGCCGGTCAACTGAAGATCCAGGCTAACAACCCCGAGCAGGAAGAAGCCGAAGAAGAAATCAGCGTGGACTACGAAGGTAGCTCGCTGGAGATTGGTTTCAACGTCAGCTACTTGCTGGACGTGCTGGGCGTGATGACTACTGAGCAAGTTCGTCTGATCTTGTCCGATTCAAACAGCAGTGCGCTGCTGCAGGAAGCTGGCAATGACGATTCTTCCTACGTTGTCATGCCGATGCGCCTGTAACCTGTAGCAGGCGAAATGTCCCTTCGACGTATCATGGTCACCGCGGTGCGCAACTTGCACCCGGTGACACTCTTACCCTCCCCCCGCATCAACATCCTTTACGGCGCCAACGGCAGCGGCAAGACCAGCGTGCTTGAAGCCGTGCATTTGCTCGGGCTGGCCCGTTCATTTCGCAGCACCCGCCTGAATCCGGTTATTCAGTACGAACAGGCTGCCTGTACTGTGTTCGGCGAGGTTCAGCTGACGGAGGGTGGTACGAGTAACCTGGGTGTGTCCCGTGAGCGACAAGGGGAGTTTACTATCCGCATCGATGGGCAAAATGCGCGCAGCGCCGCGCAATTGGCTGAGTTACTGCCGCTTCAGCTCATCAACCCAGACAGTTTCCGGCTGCTGGAAGGTGCCCCCAAAATACGCCGCCAGTTTCTGGACTGGGGGGTGTTCCACGTGGAACCTCGTTTTCTGCCAGCCTGGCAACGCCTTCAGAAGGCGCTGCGGCAGCGGAACTCATGGTTGCGTCATGGTACACTTGACCCAGCTTCGCAAGCCGCCTGGGACCGGGAATTGTGCCTGGCTAGCGCGGAAATAGATGAATACCGTCGCAACTACATCAAGGCCTTGAAGCCCGTCTTCGAGCGAACCCTGAGCGAACTGGTCGAGCTGGACGGGTTGACCCTGAGCTACTACCGAGGCTGGGACAAGGACCGGGAACTGCAAGAAGTGCTCGCCTCCTCCCTCCTTCGCGATCAGCAGATGGGCCATACCCAAGCCGGTCCGCAGCGTGCTGATCTGCGTTTGCGGTTGGCTGGCAACAACGCAGCCGACATCCTGTCGCGTGGTCAGCAAAAGTTGGTGGTATGCGCATTGCGCATTGCCCAAGGCCACCTCGTTAGTCAGGCTCGCCGCGGTCACTGTATTTATCTCGTGGATGACTTGCCGTCCGAACTGGATGACCAGCATCGCCGCGCACTGTGCCGCTTGCTTGAAGAATTACGCTGCCAGGTGTTCATCACCTGTGTAGATCACGAATTACTGAGGGAAGGCTGGCAGACGGAAACGCCAGTTGCTTTGTTCCACGTGGAACAAGGCCGTATCACCCAGACCCACGACCATCGGGAGTGAAGGCATGAGCGAAAATCAAACGTACGACTCCTCCAGCATCAAGGTGCTGAAAGGTTTGGATGCCGTACGCAAGCGTCCCGGCATGTACATTGGCGACACCGATGATGGTAGTGGCCTGCACCACATGGTCTTCGAGGTGGTCGACAACTCGATCGACGAAGCCCTCGCCGGTCACTGCGATGACATTACCGTCATCATCCACCCGGACGAATCTATCAGTGTGCGCGACAACGGTCGCGGCATTCCGGTCGATGTGCATAAGGAAGAAGGCGTTTCCGCAGCCGAGGTCATCATGACTGTGCTGCACGCCGGCGGTAAGTTTGACGACAACTCCTACAAAGTATCCGGCGGTCTGCACGGTGTAGGTGTGTCGGTTGTGAACGCCCTGTCCGAGAAGCTGGTTTTGACTGTTCGCCGTAGCGGCAAGATCTGGGAACAGACTTACGTTCACGGTGTTCCACAAGCGCCCATGGCGGTTGTCGGTGACAGTGAAACCACGGGTACCCACATCCACTTCAAGCCATCGGCTGAAACCTTCAAGAACATTCACTTCAGCTGGGACATCCTGGCCAAGCGCATCCGCGAGCTGTCGTTCCTCAACTCGGGCGTTGGCATTCTGCTGAAGGATGAGCGCAGCGGTAAGGAAGAGTTCTTCAAGTACGAAGGCGGTCTGCGTGCGTTCGTCGAGTACTTGAACACCAACAAGACGCCGGTCAACTCCCAGGTGTTCCACTTCAACGTTCAGCGTGACGATGGCGTGGGTGTTGAAGTCGCCCTGCAATGGAACGACAGCTTCAACGAAAACCTGCTGTGCTTTACCAACAATATTCCGCAGCGTGATGGCGGTACCCACCTGGTGGGTTTCCGTTCCTCGCTGACCCGTAGCCTTAACAGCTACATCGAGCAGGAAGGCCTGGCCAAGAAGAACAAGGTGGCAACCACTGGCGACGACGCCCGTGAAGGCCTGACCGCGATCATCTCGGTGAAGGTACCGGACCCGAAGTTCAGCTCGCAGACCAAGGACAAGCTGGTCTCCTCGGAGGTTAAAACCGCCGTGGAACAGGAGATGAACAAGTACTTCGCCGATTTCCTCCTGGAAAACCCGAACGAGGCGAAGGCCGTCGTTGGCAAGATGATCGACGCCGCTCGCGCCCGTGAAGCCGCCCGTAAAGCCCGTGAGATGACCCGCCGTAAAGGTGCGCTGGATATCGCGGGTCTGCCGGGCAAGCTGGCCGACTGCCAAGAGAAGGATCCTGCTCTCTCCGAACTGTACCTGGTGGAGGGTGACTCCGCGGGTGGCTCGGCCAAGCAAGGCCGCAACCGTCGTACCCAGGCGATCTTGCCGCTGAAGGGTAAAATCCTCAACGTCGAGAAAGCGCGCTTCGACAAGATGATTTCGTCCCAGGAAGTGGGCACGCTGATCACTGCGCTGGGCTGTGGCATCGGCCGCGAAGAGTACAACATCGACAAACTGCGTTATCACAACATCATCATCATGACCGATGCTGACGTTGACGGTTCGCACATCCGTACGCTGCTGCTGACCTTCTTCTTCCGTCAGCTGCCGGAGCTGGTCGAGCGTGGCTACATCTATATTGCCCAGCCGCCGCTGTACAAGGTGAAACGAGGCAAGCAGGAGCAGTACATCAAGGACGATGAGGCCATGGAAGAGTACATGACCCAGTCGGCTCTGGAAGATGCCAGCCTGCACCTGGACGAATCGGCGCCAGCAGTTTCCGGCGTGCAGCTGGAAGCGCTGGTGAATGAGTTCCGTAGTGTCATGAAGACTCTCAAGCGCCTGTCGCGCTTGTACCCGGAAGAGCTGACCGAGCACTTCGTCTACCTGCCTGAGGTGACCCTGGAGCAGTTGGGTGACCACGCAGTGATGCAGGCCTGGCTGGCCCAGTTCCAGGCGCGTCTGAACTCCAGCCAGAAGTCTGGCCTGGCTTACAACGCCAGCCTGCGTGAAGACAAAGAGCGCAACGTATGGCTGCCTGAAGTGGAAATTACCTCTCACGGTCTGGCCAGCTACATCACCTTCAACCGCGATTTCTTCGGCAGCAATGACTACCGTACCGTAGTCAACATTGGTGCCAAGCTTTCGAGCCTGTTGGGTGAAGGTGCGTACGTGCAGCGCGGTGAACGCCGCAAGGCAATCGTCGAGTTCAAAGAGGGCCTGGATTGGCTGATGAACGAGACCACCAAGCGCCATACGATTCAGCGATACAAAGGGCTGGGTGAGATGAACCCGGATCAACTGTGGGAAACCACCATGGACCCGACCGTTCGCCGTATGCTCAAGGTCACGATCGAAGATGCTATCGCCGCTGACCAGATCTTCAACACCCTGATGGGTGATGCGGTCGAGCCGCGTCGTGACTTCATCGAAAGTAACGCGCTGTCGGTGTCGAACCTGGACTTCTGATCAGGTGTAATTCGCCAGGCACTAAAAAGCCCGCTGCTGCGGGCTTTTTAGTGCCTGCAAACAATCAGTAGCCGGTGAGAATGTTCACGATCACACCGCTGGCAATGGCCACCAGAACATAGTCGCCATTCACATACAGCCAACGATGATCACGAGGTGGCGCATACAGGTGGCGCGCTTTCCAGTCAGTTACCCAGTAACGGTCCCCACGGTAATGAGGATCAACGGCATGACCACGCTGCCACTGCTTATGAGGTATCGGCATGCCTTGTTGTGGGCGGAAGTTTGGATCACGGTAAGCAGGTCCGCGGCCATTGTCATGTCGGCCCTGGTGCTGTGGTTGACCATGTGGCGGGTTGCCTTGGTGCGATGGGCCGCCATCATGCCGATCAGGCGGGCCCGGTTGCGCGAAGCTTGCCAGCGGTGTGCTGAGCATGAGCGCGGCGCAGATCACGGTTAGGGCTTTCTTCATTTTGATGCGGTCCTCTGCCTGTTAATCGCCTGGCAAGTATTGATTGCCAGGTTCGGTTAACTGATCAGACCACGATTTTTCCCTTTCAATGTCAGGGCGCAGGTAAAGGTCCGGTAAAGTCTGGCGTTCTTTCAGTTCAGCCCGAGCGCTTTCAAGCGGCGATACAGCGTGCGTTCACTCATGCCAAGATGACTGGCCAGTTCACTGCGCGAGCCTTTGAACTGCTCCAGCGCCTGCGCCAGCTCACCCAAGTCATTGCGACGGCCGCTTCCTTTAGCCGCGCCAGTCAGCCCGGTGTCTTCCGGTAAATGCTCTGGCCTGATCACACCGTCATCGGCAAACAAACGCGCGCGTTCCAGAATGTTGCGCAGCTCGCGGATATTGCCCGGAAACGGATGCAATGCAAGTTGCTGCAAGGCATCTTCACTCAGCCTGGGCGTCGGCTGGCCGGCCATGCGCTGCAGCAGGCTCTGTGCGAGTAGCGGCAAATCTTCCACCCGTTCGCGCAATGCAGGCAGACGAATCGGGAAGCCGCTGATGCGGTAATACAGGTCTTCACGGAAGGAGCCATCCGCGACCATTTGTTTAAGTGGTTTATGGGTGGCCGATATCAGGCGGAAATCCGAATGGACAGTGCGCAGGCTACCCACAGGACGGAAACTGCCGGACTCTATCAGGCGCAGCAGCTTCACCTGCATCGCCAGCGGCACTTCACCGATTTCGTCGAGGAACAGGGTGCCGCCATGGGCTGCCTCGGCCAAGCCGATCTTGCGCTGATTCGCCCCGGTGAACGCACCCTTCTCATAGCCGAACAGTTCACTCTCGAACAACGACTCGGTCAGGCCGGTGCAGTCGACCACCACCAGTGGGCCGTTGGCCCTGGGGCTGCCCATGTGCACTGCACGGGCGAACAGCTCCTTGCCGGTCCCCGACTCCCCCTGCAGCAACACCGGGATCTGCGCCGGTGCCGCACGCTGCAGGCTGGCCAGCGCGGCCTTGAAGGTTGGCGCGCGGCCGACCAACCCTTGCTCCTGAGGCTGCGCCGAGGCGAGGGTGATGGTGGTGAGGCGTTCGACAAAGGCCACTACCTTGCCCTGCTCATCCAGGATCGGCCGCAACTCCACATCCACATGCTCCGGGCCGCGTGGTGTGTGATGAATGTGCAATACCCGCTCCGGTACCTTGCTGTCCCACGCCTTGCGCATCGGGCAATGTTCGCCAGCCTGGTCGCACGGCACCGCGTAGTGGTGCGAAACCCTGTGGCACTTCTCGCCCAGTGGGGCCTGATCATGCCGGCCAAACTGACGGCGATAGGCCGCATTGGCGGCGAGGATGTTGTAGTCGGTGTCCAACACGATGGTCGGGAGGGCATCGTGCTCGAGGTAGGAAACCAGAGCTAGGATGAGAGGATGGGCTTCAGGCATGTCGGCACCGTATGGATGACCGACGCAGGGTAACAAGGACTGCCAAACACTGCCATTGGCTGTCAGTCGACTGCCACCTGGGCTGCCAGTTTTGCCCGCAGCTGTCTGCAACTGGCCGGTTTTACTGGCCAGTGAGTGGCAAAAAGCCTGGCATGCATCTTGATAAAGCTCCTGTCACTGCCTACGCCTGTACAAGGCGGGGCGGATAAATTGGAGAACGTGATGATCATCGGCAACAACCTTCACGTGGACGCCTTCTACGACGAGGCGACCTCGACCATCAGCTACCTGGTCATGGACCGTGAAACCCGACAATGCGCATTGATCGACAGCGTGCTGGATTATGACCCCAAGTCCGGGCGCACCTGCAGCGCTTCGGCTGATCGCCTGATCGAGCGTGTGAACGAGCTGAATGCCAGTGTGCGGTGGGTGCTGGAAACTCATGTACACGCCGACCACCTTTCAGCCGCTGCCTATTTGAAGGAAAAGCTGGGCGGCCATACCGCAATTGGCGCGCACATTACCCAGGTGCAGAAAGTGTTTGGCGCCTTGTTCAACGCAGAGCCCGGCTTCGCCCGTGATGGCAGCCAGTTCGATGTGCTGCTCGAAGACGAGGAAGGTTTCCGGATTGGCAACCTGCAGGCCCGTGCGTTGCACACGCCTGGGCACACACCCGCGTGCATGAGTTTCATGATCGAAGATGCCGGCGAGATCGCGGTGTTCGTTGGAGACACCTTGTTCATGCCCGACTATGGCACCGCCCGCTGCGACTTCCCCGGGGCCGATGCCCGCACCTTGTACCGCTCAATCCGTCGCCTGCTGGCTTTCCCCGATCAGACGCGGTTGTTCATGTGCCACGACTACCTGCCAGGTGGCCGCGACATGCAGTACGTCACAACTGTCGCCGAGCAGCGCGCCCACAACATTCACATCCATCAGGGTATCGATGAGGACAGCTTCGTTGCTATGCGCGAAGCGCGCGACAAGACGCTCGAAATGCCTGTGCTGATCCTGCCTTCAGTGCAGGTGAACATGCGTAGCGGCCAACTGCCCCCACCGGAGGCGAACGGTGTGAGCTATCTGAAGATCCCGCTGAACAAGCTGTAAGCGCCCTGCCCCCATAATCAGATTTCCAGGATTTACCGCCATGCCTGCCTTGTTGTCCCCTGCCAATACCGACCACCACAAGGTGGTCATCGTCGGTGCCGGTGCCGCCGGAATCGCCACTGCTTCCAGCCTGATCAGCCGCGACCCATCGTTGGACGTCGCCTTGATCGACCCTGCCGAAGTGCACTACTACCAACCCGGCTGGACCATGGTCGGTGCCGGTGTGTTCAAGGCACCAAGCACTGCCCGCACCATGGCGTCGACCATTCCTCGCGGTGTGCGCTGGGTCAAGGCGTGGGTAAAGGGATTCGACCCATTGGCCCAGTTGGTCATCCTCGATGATGGTCGCGCCATCAGCTATGAACAGCTGATCGTCTGCCCCGGCCTCAAGCTGGACTGGGCGGCCATTGATGGGCTCAGCGAGACCCTGGGCCGCAACGGTGTCACCTCCAACTATCGCTACGACCTGGCACCCTATACCTGGGAGCTGGTGCAAAAGCTCAAGCAAGGACGCGCGTTGTTCAGCCAGCCGCCCATGCCGATCAAGTGCGCCGGTGCACCACAGAAGGCGCTGTATCTGTCTTGCGACCACTGGCTGCGCCATGGCCATTTGGGGGCGGTGAAAGCCAGCTTCTACAATGCGGGTGCCGTACTGTTCGGTGTCGCCGACTATGTGCCCGCGCTGATGAAGTACATCGAGAAATACGCCGTCGACCTCAACTTCTCCCACAGGTTGGTAGCAGTAGACGGCCCGGGAAAGCGCGCTACATTCTTGCGTACCCTGCCCGACGGCAGCAGCGAAACGCGCATCGAGGCCTTCGACATGCTGCACGTGGTACCGCCACAGGTGGCGCCAGACTTCATTCGCGAAAGCCCCTTGGCTGATAGCTCCGGCTGGGTTGACGTCGATCCGCATACCCTGCGCCATCGCAAATACACCAACGTTCATGCCCTAGGTGACGTGGCTAACACCAGCAATGCCAAGACCGCCGCTGCGGCGCGCAAGCAGGCACCGGTGGTCGCCAACAATGTGCTGGTGGCGCTGGGCAGGCTGGCGACCTTGGCCCAGTACGACGGCTATGGCTCGTGCCCGCTTACCGTCGAGCGCGGCAAGATCGTCCTGGCCGAGTTCACCTATGGCGGCAAGCTGGCCCCGAGCTTCCCCAACTGGTTACTGGATGGCCGCAAGCCGACCCGCCTGGCCTGGCAGCTCAAGGCACAGGCACTGCCACCGTTGTACTGGCAAGGCATGCTCAAGGGGCGGGAGTGGTTGGCACGCCCGCAGCTGGTAGCCGAGGGTGGGCAGTGATCGAGCATCAACTGTTAGGAGCGGGCCTGGGCGCAATCATCGGCGCGGTGCTGGCGCTGACCGGCGCAGGCGGTGGCATTCTCGCAGTACCCTTGCTGGTGTTCGGCCTGGGGCTATCGATGGTCGAAGCGGCACCGGTGGGCCTGTTGGCTGTAGGTTTGGCTGCAGCGGTTGGTGCGGTGCTGGGCTTGCGCCAAGGGCTGGTGCGTTATCGGGCTGCGCTGTTCATTGCTTTGGTTGGTGTGGCAGCAGCGCCGTTCGGGCTGATGCTGGCGCACCGCCTGCCGAATGCACCGTTGCAGGTGGTATTCGCTGGCGTGCTGGTTTATGCCTGCCTGCGCATCTGGCGCAAGGCGGCCAAAGAACTGTGTGGCGAAGCCAATGGCGCTCATCGCTTTATCGAGCCGTGTGTGCTGAACCCGCTGCAGGGTCGTTTGCGCTGGACCCTGCCCTGCGCGCGCGCACTGGCATTCACGGGTGCCTTGTCCGGGTTGTTGTCCGGCTTGCTGGGCGTGGGTGGGGGGTTCGTCATCATCCCTGCCCTGAACCGCTACACCAACCTGCGCATGGCCAGCATCGTCTCCACCTCGCTGGCGGTGATTGCCCTGGTCTCTACCGGCAGTGTGGTCAGCGCCAGCCTTGCGGGCGTCATGCACTGGCAGGTTGGCGCCCCGTTTGCCGTCGGCGCAGTGCTCGGTCTGCTGCTGGCGCGGCCTTTGGCAGCCAGGTTGGCCGGGCCGCGTCTGCAGCAGATGTTTGCCGTGGCAGGTTGGGCCGCTGCCCTGTTGTTGGCCGGCAAGGCTCTACTCGGCTAGCAACTCGCTTTGTTCGGCCGCGCACAACGCCAGCAGGTAGTCCCACACCACCCGCAGGCGCACAGACTTGTGCAGCTCGCGGCGGGTGCAGATCCAGTAGCTGCGCTGGATGGTTTCTCCCGGCAGCACGCGCACCAGTGTCGGGTCGTGGCGGGCCATGTAGTTGGGCAGCACGGCGATGCCCAGCCCGGCGCGGGCGGCGGCTTGCTGGGCGATCACGCTGGTGCTTCGAAACACCACGTTGGGTACTCGGCAGAAACTGTTGAGAAACAGCAGTTCCTGGCTGAACAGCAAATCGTCAACGTAGCCGATCCAGCTGTGCCGGGCCAGGTCTTCGCGGTGGCGCAGTGGCGGCGCGCGGTCCAGGTAGGCCTGGCTGGCGTATAGCGCCAGGCGGTAGTCGGTGAGTTTGCGGGTGATCAGCAGATCGGCGTTGGGCCGCTCCAGATGGATGCTGATTTCTGCCTCGCGGTTGAGGATGCTGACGAAGCGCGGCACCGCTACCAATTCCACCTCCAGGCCGGGGTAGCGCTCGAACAACGCGTTCATGCGTGGGGTGAAGAACATGATGCCGATGCCTTCGGTTACCCCCAGGCGAATCTTGCCCAGCGGGGTGATGGCCTGGGTGATTTCCTCCTGTGCCAGCAGGGCGACGTTCTCCATGGCTTCGGCATGCTTGAGCAGGGCTTGACCCGAGGGGGTCAGCTCGTACCCCTGGGCATGTTGCACGAACAGCGCGGTCCCCAGGCTCTGCTCGATGCTCTCGATATGCCGGGCCACGGTGCTGTGGGTAGTGTTCAGGCGCTTGGCGGCGGTCAGCAGGCGGCCGCTGCGCTGCAACTCGAGGAAAAACCGCAGATCATTCCAGTCGAACATGCTTGTCCTTTATGGCAGTTCGTTCCGGCCTCTTCACGGGCATGCCCACAGGTGCGGTGAACACCCTGAAGGTAACGTGATCCCTGAGCTGCGGGCGAGCCCGTGAAGAGGTCGGTACAGGCTTGCCACTGTGCTAAAACGCACAGCGGCTGCGCGAAATCTCGTGTTTCATCCACGAAATTACTCACTAAGATGGATCGGGACAAGAATAAAAAACAGGCGCGAGGTTGCACATGCCATCAGCCGATTCTGTCTTCGACTACGTGGTCGTAGGGGCCGGTCCTGCCGGATGCCTGCTGGCCAATCGTTTGTCCGCCGACCCTTCCTGCCGCGTGCTGCTGCTGGAGGCGGGTGGCCGTGACAATTATCCCTGGATCCACATCCCCGTCGGTTACCTCTACTGCATCGGCAACCCGCGCACAGACTGGTGCTTCAAGACCGAGGCACAACCTGGCCTCGGCGGTCGCGCTTTGGGTTATCCAAGGGGCAAGGTGCTAGGTGGCTGTTCGTCGATCAACGGCATGATCTACATGCGGGGCCAAGCCGCCGACTACGACCATTGGGCCGCGCAAGGCAACGACGGCTGGGCGTGGAAAGATGTGTTACCGCTGTTCAAGGCCAGCGAAAACCACTTTGCAGGCGCCAGCGAGCACCACGGCGCGGAGGGCGAATGGCGGGTCGAGCGGCAACGTTACAGCTGGCCGATCCTTGATGCTTTCCGAGATGCCGCCGAGCAGAGCGGTATTGGCAAGGTCGACGATTTCAACACCGGCGACAACCAGGGTTGTGGATATTTTCAGGTCAACCAGCGCAGTGGTGTGCGCTGGAACGCTTCCAAAGCTTTCCTGCGGCCGATCAAGGATCGCGCCAACCTCACTGTGCTGACCGGCGTGCAGGTTGACCAGGTACTGCTCGACAACACCCGCGCAAGGGCGGTGAAGGCGCTCTGGCAAGGGGCCTGGCATGAGTTTGCGGCGCGCCGCGAGATCATCCTCTGTGCTGGGGCGGTAGGTTCACCGGGCATCCTCCAGCGTTCCGGCATCGGCCCGCGTCAGTTGCTGGAAAGCTTGGGTATTGGTGTTCGCCACGACATGCCAGGCGTTGGTGGCAACTTGCAGGACCACCTGCAACTGCGCCTGATCTACCAGATCCGCAACGCCCGTACCTTGAACCAGATGGCCAACAGCCTGTGGGGCAAGATGGGCATGGGCCTGCGTTACCTCTACGACCGTAGCGGGCCGCTGGCCATGGCGCCGAGCCAGTTAGGCGCGTTCGTGCGTTCAAGCCCTGAACAGGCCACCGCCAACCTTCAGTATCACGTGCAGCCGCTGTCACTGGAACGCTTCGGTGAGCCGTTGCATCAGTTCCCGGCCTTTACTGCCTCGGTGTGCAACCTGCGCCCGGCCAGCCGCGGGCGCATCGACATCTGCAGCACCGACATGAACAGCACGCCGCGGATCGACCCCAATTACCTCAGTGCTCCGCAGGACTTGCGGGTTGCTGCCGATGCCATTCGCCTTACCCGGCGCATCGTCCAGGCCCCTGCCCTCGCCGCTTTCGAGCCCAAGGAATATTTGCCGGGCCCGGCGCTGCAAAGCGAGGAAGACCTGTTCGAGGCCGCTGGCAAGATCGGCACCACCATCTTCCACCCGGTCGGTACCTGTCGCATGGGCAACGGTGCCATGGACGTTGTGGATAACCAGCTGCGCGTGCATGGCATCCCCGGTCTACGTGTAGCCGATGCTTCGATCATGCCGCAGATAACTTCCGGCAATACGTGTTCCCCCACCCTGATGATCGCCGAAAAGGCGGCGCAACTGATCCTCAAAGGAGCTGCTACCCAGACCTACCTGAACCAAGACGCGTTACCGACGCCCTGACCCGGGTGCGTGCAGTACCGGCGGCTTGCGGTCAGAAGTCGCCGACAGTGGAACAACAAGAATAATCACTGTGGCCTAAGGGCCGAGGACAGCAACGATGTCGGATTACATCCAAGAGCAGGGGGCGGCGGCCAGTAGCTCCAGCCGCCGTGAAGAACGCAAGATCATTTTCGCGTCATCCCTCGGGACGGTTTTCGAGTGGTATGACTTTTTTCTCTATGGTGCGCTGGCAGCGGTCATCAGCAAGCAGTTCTTCGCTGGCGTGAACGATACCACCGCTTTCATCTTCGCCCTGATGGCCTTCGCTGCGGGCTTTCTGGTGCGGCCGTTTGGCGCGCTGGTGTTCGGCCGCCTGGGTGACATGATCGGGCGCAAGTACACCTTCCTGGTCACCATCGTGCTGATGGGCCTGTCCACTTTCGCTGTGGGGTTGTTGCCCACCTACGCCAGCATCGGCATCGCCGCACCGATCATCCTGGTGATCCTGCGCATGCTTCAGGGGCTGGCGCTGGGCGGCGAGTATGGCGGTGCAGCCACTTACGTGGCCGAGCATGCGCCGCCCGGCAAGCGTGGCTTACACACTGGTTTCATCCAGTCCACCGCAACGCTGGGCCTGTTGTTGTCGCTCTTGGTGGTGCTGGGTAGCCGGTATATCAGTGGCGACCAGTTCGAAACCTGGGGCTGGCGCTTGCCGTTCCTGCTGTCGATCGTGCTGCTGGCGATCTCCACCTGGATTCGCATGAGCATGCACGAGTCGCCGGCCTTTGTGAAAATGAAGGCTCAGGGCAAGGTCAGCAAGTCGCCCATCCGTGAGTCATTCACCTCCTGGCCAAACCTGAAAGTGGTGCTTACCGCCCTGTTCAGCATCAACGCGGGGCAGGCTGTGACCTTCTACACGGCGCAGTTCTACGTTCTGTTCTTCATGACCCAGATGCTGAAAATGGACTCGGCTCAGGCCAACACCCTGCTCATCATCAGCGTTGTGATTGGCGCGCCGTTCTTCGTGTTCTTCGGCTGGTTGTCCGACCGTATCGGCCGCAAGCCGATCCTGATGCTCGGCCTGTTGCTGGCCACGGTACTGTACTTCCCACTGTTCAAGGCGCTGAGCCACTACGCCAACCCGCAGATCGACGCTGCCAGCCGTCAGGCGCCGATCGTGGTCACCGCCGACCCGCAAGGCTGCACATTCCAGTTCGACCCAGTGGGCAAGGCTCGTTTTGACAGCCCGTGCGACAAGGTCAAGACCTTCCTGGTCAAGCAGGGCCTGCCGTACAGCTCGGTTAGCGTGGCCGGCAGTGAAGTGGTGGTCAACATCGGTGACAAGACCATCAACGGCTTTGACGAAACCGCCATGCGTGCTGCAATCGAGCAGGCTGGTTACCCGGCCAAGGCCGACCCTGCGCAGGTCAACCAGGTAATGGTGGTGGTACTGATCGTGGCGATGATCCTGATCGCGACCATGACCTATGGCCCGTTGGCGGCGGTGATGGTCGAGCTGTTCCCGACCCGCATCCGCTACACCTCGATGTCGCTGCCCTATCACATTGGTAATGGCTGGTTTGGTGGTTTCCTGCCTACCGTATCGTTTGCGCTGGTGGTCTATACCGGGGATATCTTCTACGGGCTGTGGTACCCGGTGCTGGTGACCGGGATCAGCCTGGTGGTTGGGATCTTCTGTCTGAGAGAAACCAAGGATGTAGATATCGACAAAGTCTGATGTCCACATGCCATAAAAAAACCGGCTGTAAAAGCCGGTTTTCTTATGCCTCAAAAAAACTTATGCACGATTTTCAGAAAAAATTCATACAAAGAAATAACTATAAAATTCATACACTTAGGTATCAATTCAAGCATTTAATCCAAAAACTGCACACAAGTTATCCACAGAAGGTCAAGCCATCTGCTCCTGAGGTTTTTCCGCCGCTGGCGGCAGCGATCCCATGGCCCGCTGGGTCGCTTCGTTCCAAGCTGCAGCGCGGTCGTTGAGTTCGGCGATGGCACGTGGCCCCGTGCCGTTGGCGTACATCGGCTCACCAATTACCACTTCGATTGTACCGGCACGCTTGCCCCAACCGGTCTTGGGCCAGAACTTGCCAGCGTTGTGGGCAATCGGCAGCACCGGCAGCCCGGCATTCACGGCCAGGGCGGTACCGCCGCGGGAGAACTTGCCGATGGTGCCGAACGGCACACGGGTGCCTTCTGGGAAAATCAGCACCCACGTCTTCTGCTTGAGCAGTTCGTCACCCTTGCTCGCCACCTGGCGCAACGCTTCCTTGGGGTTGTCGCGGTTGATCGCGATGGGCCGCAGCATGGCCATGGCCCAGCCGAAGAACGGTACATACAGCAGCTCGCGCTTGAGCACCTGGCTAAGCGGCGAGAAGTACTGGGACAGGAAGAAGGTTTCCCAGGTGCTCTGGTGATTGGACAAAATCACGCAAGGCTCAGCTGGCACGTTCTCGGCGCCAGTGATCTTGTAGTCGATGCCCAGGATGGTGCGCACCAGAAACAGCGCGCAGCGGCACCAGTACACGTTGATGAACTTGTAGCGCTTGGGGAACGACAGGAACGGCGCGACGAAGAAGCTCAGCGAGCACCACAGCAGCGAACTGGTGCCCAGCAGCAGGTAAAAAAGAAAGATTCTGATCGCCTGCAGGATCGACATAGTGGCTTGTACCATTGCGGGGCATGCCCGCCTGAGAAAAATGCGCCAGAAGGCGCACTGTTTAAATTAGTTCTCTGGCGATAGCTGCCAGATCGTCGAAAATCAGTGTAGTTTCCGGGACGCCTTTTTCCAGGGTCCGCTCGCCCTTGCCGGTTTTCACCAGCACGGGTTGTGCACCGACGGCCAGGGCGGCCTCCAAGTCACCTTTGCTGTCGCCGACGAACCAGACGCCTTCAAGGCCGATCTGGTAATGCTCGGCGATCGCCCGCAGCATGCCGGGCTTGGGCTTGCGGCAATCGCACCCTTCGTCCGGCCCATGCGGGCAATACACGATATGGCCCACCTCACCGCCCTGCTCGGCCACCAGCGCGCGCAGGCGCGCGTGCATGGCCTCAAGGGTTGCCAGCGGGTAGTAGCCACGGGCAATGCCGGACTGGTTGGTGGCCACGGCCACCGTCCAGCCCGCCTTGCTCAACTGCGCGATCGCATCGACCGAACCGGGGATCGGCACCCATTCTTCCAGCGTCTTGATGTACGCATCGGAGTCGTAGTTGATCACCCCGTCACGGTCGAGAATCAGCAGTTTCAAGGCTTACCCCAGCAGCGAAATGTCAGCCACGCCCAGGAACAGGCCGCGCAGACGGCTGAGCAGGGCATAACGGTTGGCACGTACCTTGGCGTCTTCGGCGTTGACCATGACCGCCTCGAAGAAGGCATCGACCGGGTCACGCAGGGCCGCCAGGCGGGCCAGCGATTCGCTGTACTGACGTGCCGCAGCCATCGGTTGCACGGCCTGGTCGGCCTGCTGGATGGCCGAGTACAGGGAGAACTCGTTGGCATTGTCGAAGTACTTCGGCTCGACCTGCTCGGCGATGGCACCTTCGGCCTTGCTCAGCAGGTTCGACACGCGCTTGTTCACCGCGGCCAGGGCCTCGGCTTCCGGCAGTTTGCGGAACGCCTGCACGGCTTGTACGCGCTGGTCGAAGTCCAGGGCGGAGCCTGGCTGCAGTGCGCGTACCGACAGGTACGTGGCCACGTCGATGCCTTCGTCTTCGTAACGCGCGCGCAGGCGGTCGAAAATGAACTCCAGTACTTGATCGGCCAGGCCGGGGGCCTTGACCTTGGCGCCGAACTGCTTGACTGCAAACTCAACCGCACCGGTCAGGTCCAGGTCCAGTTGCTTCTCGATCAGGATACGCAGCACGCCCAGAGCAGCACGGCGCAGGGCGTACGGGTCCTTGCTGCCGGTAGGCAGCATGCCGATGCCAAAGATACCCACCAGGGTGTCGAGCTTGTCGGCGATGGCCACGGCAGCACCGGTGAGGGTCTGCGGCAGCTCGGCGCCTGCACCGCGCGGCATGTACTGCTCGTTCAGGGCCAGGGCTACGTCTTCCGGCTCACCGTCGTTGAGCGCGTAGTAGTAACCGGCAACACCCTGCATTTCAGGGAATTCGCCGACCATCTCGGTGGCCAGGTCGCACTTCGACAGCAGGCCGGCACGGCCAGCGCGCTGGGCGTCGCCGCCGATCAGCGGAGCAATGAAGGCGGCCAGCCTGGAAACACGTTCGGCCTTGTCGTACACGGTGCCGAGCTGAGCCTGGAACACCACGTTCTTGAGGCGCTCGTTGAAGGTTTCCAGTGGTTGCTTCTTGTCCTGCTTGAAGAAGAACTCGGCGTCGGTCAGGCGCGGGCGCACGACTTTTTCGTTGCCTTGCACGATCTGCTTCGGGTCGCGGCTTTCGACGTTGGCCACGGTAATGAAGCGCGGCAGCAGCTTGCCTTCGCTGTCCAGCAGGCAGAAGTACTTCTGGTTGTCCTGCATGGTGGTGATCAGGGCTTCTTGCGGCACCTCGAGGAAACGCTCCTCGAACGAGCACACCAGCGGCACCGGCCACTCGACCAGTGCGGTCACTTCGTCCAGCAGCGCCGGTGGCACGATGGCCGTGCCTTCCTGCTGCATGGCCAGCTCTGCGGTACGCTTGCTGATCAGCTCGCGGCGCTCGGCGAAGTCGGCCAGGACGTAGGCCTTGCGCAGGTCTTCGACGTAGTTGGCCGGGGTGGTGATGAGCACGTTTTCCGGATGGTGGAAGCGGTGGCCACGGGATTCACGCCCGGCCTTCTGCGACAGGATGGTGCAATCGACCACCTGATCGCCCAGCAGCATCACCAGCCATTGGGTCGGGCGCACGAACTCTTCACGGCTGGCCGCCCAGCGCATGCGCTTGGGAATCGGCAGGTCGTTCAGCGAATCTTCGACGATGGTCGGCAGCAGCCCAACGGTAGCCTTGCCCGGGATGTGCTGGGAGAAGCGCAGCTTGGGGCCGCTCTGGTCGATCTCGGCCAGTTCCACACCGCACTTCTTGGCGAAGCCCAGCGCAGCCTGGGTCGGCTCGCCTTCGGCGTTGAAGGCAGCCTGCAGGGGCGGGCCGTCGATGTTGATGCTGCGGTCAGGTTGCTGCACGTCCAGCTGGCGAATCAGCACGGCCAGACGACGCGGCGCGGCGTACACCTGCTTGCCGGTGTAGTTCAGGCCAGCAGCCTGCAGGCCTTTTTCGATACCGGCCAGGAAGGCGTCGCCAAGGCTGGCGAGGGCCTTGGGTGGCAGCTCTTCGGTGCCCAGTTCTACCAGGAAATCTTGAGCACTCATTGTGCAGCCTCCAGCTTAGCCAACACTTCGTCACGCAGTTCAGGGGTGGCCATCGGGAAGCCCAGGCGTGCGCGGGCTTGCAGATAGCTTTGCGCCACGTCCCGGGCCAGGGTACGTACACGCAGGATGTAACGCTGGCGCTCGGTTACCGAGATGGCGCGGCGGGCGTCCAGCAGGTTGAAGGTATGCGAGGCCTTCAGGACCATTTCATAGGTCGGCAGCGGCAGCTCCAGCTTGATCAGGCGGTTGGCTTCGCTTTCGTAGAAATCGAACAGTTCGAACAGTTTGTCGACGTTTGCATGTTCAAAGTTGTAGGTCGACTGCTCCACCTCGTTCTGGTGGAACACGTCGCCATAGGTGACCTTGCCGAACGGGCCGTCGGCCCACACCAGGTCGTACACCGAATCGACGCCCTGGATGTACATGGCCAGGCGCTCCAGGCCGTAGGTGATTTCACCGGTGACCGGGTAGCACTCGATGCCGCCAACCTGCTGGAAGTAGGTGAACTGGGTGACTTCCATGCCGTTGAGCCAGATTTCCCAGCCCAGACCCCAGGCGCCGAGGGTCGGCGATTCCCAGTTGTCTTCGACGAAACGAATGTCGTGCACCAGCGGATCCAGGCCGATGGCTTTCAGCGAGCCGAGGTACAGCTCCTGGAAGTTGGCCGGGTTCGGTTTGAGCACCACCTGGAACTGGTAGTAGTGCTGCAGGCGGTTGGGGTTTTCGCCATACCGCCCGTCGGCAGGACGACGGCTAGGCTGCACATAGGCGGCGTTCCAGGTTTCTGGACCCACGGCGCGCAGGAATGTAGCGGTGTGGAAAGTGCCGGCGCCTACTTCCATATCGTAGGGCTGAAGTACCACACAACCTTGAGCTGCCCAGTAGTTCTGCAGGGCAAGGATCAGGTCTTGGAAGGTACGCACGGCTGGCGTAGGCTGGCTCACGAAATTCACCTGTATCTGGGGATGCGGATGTAAAGAGCGGGAGTATAACCTGATTCGCCTCGCCCTCTACTCATTGGAGCCTTATGCCACGCTGCTTTTGGTGTACCGACGATCCGTTGTACCAGGCCTACCACGACCAGGAATGGGGAATGCCACAGCGCGACCCGGCGTTGCTCTTCGAGATGCTTTTGCTCGAAGGGTTCCAGGCGGGGCTTTCGTGGATTACCGTTTTGCGCAAACGCGAGCGTTATCGCCAGGTGATGTACGGCTTCGACCCCGTAAAGCTGGCGGCCATGAGCGACGAACGCATCGAAGAATTGATGCAGGATGCAGGCATCATCCGCAATCGCCTCAAGCTCAAGGCCGCAAGGCGCAACGCCCAGGCCTGGCTGGCTGTGGATAACCCTGCCGAATGGCTGTGGTCGTTCGTCGGCGGCTCACCGAAGATCAACCACTTCAAGCAGCGCAGCGACGTGCCGGCGGTCACCGATGAAGCCAAGGCAATGAGCAAGGCCATGCAGAAAGCTGGCTTCACGTTCGTCGGTCCGACCATCTGCTACGCCTTCATGCAGGCCACCGGCATGGTCATGGACCACACCACCGACTGCGATCGCTACGCCGCCTTGTTGCGCTGAGGGGTTACAATGCGCGCCTTGCTGAAATAAGGAATTCGCCTGTGGAAAAGTTCAAGGGCGCCCTGATGGTCGGGGTGCTGCGCCTGTTTGCCAAGCTGCCCTGGGGCGCTGTGCAGCGTGTCGGCGCCGGTATTGGCTGGCTGATGTGGAAAATCCCCAACAGTTCGCGCAACGTGGTACGGATCAACCTGGCCAAGTGCTTCCCGGAGATGGACCCGGTTGCCCGTGAGCAACTGGTGGGCCAGGCGCTGCGGGATATCGGTAAATCCTTTGTCGAAAGTGCCTGTGCCTGGATCTGGCCGCCACAACGCTCGCTGGAGCTGGTCAAGGAAGTGCATGGCCTGGAAGTGCTGGAGCAGGCTTTGGCCTCAGGTAAAGGGGTGGTCGGCATCACCAGCCACCTGGGCAACTGGGAAGTGTTGAACCACTTCTACTGCAACCAGTGCAAACCGATCATCTTCTACCGCCCGCCGAAGTTGAAGGCGGTGGATGACCTGCTGCGCGAGCAGCGCGTGCAGATGGGCAATCGCGTGGCACCGTCGACCAAGGAAGGCATCCTCAGCGTGATCAAGGAAGTGCGCCGTGGTGGCCAGGTGGGTATTCCTGCCGACCCGGAGCCGGCGGAATCGGCGGGCGTGTTCGTACCGTTCCTCGGCACCCAGGCGCTGACCAGCAAGTTCGTGCCGAACATGCTGGCCGGTGGCAAGGCGGTAGGTGTATTCCTGCATGCGCTGCGGTTGCCGGATGGCTCGGGCTTCAAGGTGTTCCTGGAGGCGGCGCCAGAGGAGATGTACAGCACCGACGTGAATGTGTCGGCGGCGGCGATGAGCAAGGTGGTCGAGCGCTATGTGCGCGAGTACCCCAGCCAGTACATGTGGAGCATGAAGCGCTTCAAGAAGCGCCCGGCTGGCGAGCCGCGCTGGTATTAAGCCATTCACCGCCCTCTGGTAGGAGCGGGTTTACCCGCGAATGCGGTGTTGGTTTTTCCGACGCATTCGCGGGTAAACCCGCTCCTACAGGGGCCGCGTCAACCCGCTGCTCTGTTGAGCTTCTTCAGGAATACGGTCATTTCTTTTTCGGCCTGCTTGTCACCATGGGCCTGCGCCGCCACGATCCCGTCTTCCCACGCTTTGCGCGCCGCCGCCAGCTCGCCCTGCAGCTGATAGGCCTTACCCAGCAGCTTCCATGCTGCCGAGTATTTCGGATCCTGCTCTACACAGCGCGCCAGGTGCACCGCTGCTTCAGCGCCGTTGCCTTCATCCAGCCAGGCCTTGCCCAGGCCAAACCTCAGCAGCGGGTTATCCACACCTTTGGCCAGCATCTTCTCCAGCGATTCGCGCATGCTCTTTTCTCCTAGAAGAAACTCAAGCCGACGTGGAACAGCTTCTCCACATCGCGAATATGCTTTTTATCCACAACGAAGAGGATCACATGGTCCCCTGATTCGATCATGGTGTCGTCATGGGCAATCATCACCTCTTCATCACGGATGATCGCACCAATAGTGGTGCCCGGTGGCAGCGTGATGTCCTCGATTGCCTTGCCGACCACCTTGCTCGACTTCGAGTCCCCGTGTGCCACCGCCTCGATAGCCTCGGCTGCACCACGGCGCAGCGAGTGCACACTGACGATGTCGCCACGACGGACGTGCGCCAGCAGTGTGCCGATGGTGGCGAGCTGCGGGCTGATGGCAATGTCGATATCGCCACCCTGTACCAGGTCGACATAAGCCGGGTTGTTGATGATGGTCATCACCTTGCCTGCGCCCAGGCGCTTGGCCAGCAAGGACGACATGATGTTGGCTTCGTCATCGTTGGTCAGGGCCAGGAAAATATCGGCGTCGGCGATGTTCTCTTCGAGCATCAGGTCTTTGTCCGAGGCGCTGCCCTGCAGCACCACAGTGCTTTCCAGGGTATCGGAGAGGTGCCGGCAACGCGCCGGGCTCATCTCGATGATCTTCACCTGATATCGGCTTTCGATGGCCTCCGCCAGGCGCTCGCCGATCTGCCCGCCGCCGGCGATGACAATGCGTTTATTGGTTTCGTCGATGCGGCGCAGTTCGCCCATCACCGCACGGATATCCTTCTTCGCGGCAATGAAGAACACCTCGTCGTCGGCTTCGATCACCGTGTCGCCACGCGGGGTGATCGGCCGGTCGCGGCGGAAGATGGCCGCCACGCGGGTGTCGACGTTGGGCATGTGCGCGCGGATCTGGCGCAATTGCTGGCCGACCAGCGGGCCGCCGTAGTAGGCCTTCACTGCCACGAGCTGGGCCTTGCCCTCGGCGAAATCGATCACCTGCAGCGAGCCTGGGTGTTCGATCAGGCGCTTGATGTAATTGGTCACCACCTGCTCGGGGCTGATCAGAACGTCGACCGGGATATGGTCGTTGTCGAACAGCTCTTCGCGGGTCAGGTAGGACGATTCGCGCACCCGTGCAATCTTGGTCGGGGTATGGAACAGCGAATAGGCCACCTGGCAGGCAACCATGTTGGTCTCGTCACTGTTGGTTACCGCCACCAGCATGTCGGCGTCGTCGGCACCGGCCTGACGCAGCACCGTCGGCAGTGAGCCGCGGCCCTGGACGGTGCGGATGTCCAGGCGGTCGCCGAGGTCGCGCAGGCGGTCGCCGTCGGTGTCGACCACGGTAATGTCGTTGGCTTCGCTGGCCAGGTGTTCAGCCAGCGTACCGCCTACCTGCCCTGCGCCGAGGATGATGATCTTCATGCGCTACTCCCTATCCTTTGTTCTTATCCGCGCGAGGCGGCGATCTTGATCAGCTTGGCATAGTAGAAACCGTCGTGACCGCCTTCCTGGGCCAGCAGCTGACGGCCGTGGGGCTGGCGCAGGCCGGCTTCGGTCGCCAGGTCCAGCTCACGGGCGCCCGGGGTGCGGGCGAGGAAGGCTTTGATCACTTCAGTGTTTTCGGTCGGCAAGCTGGAGCAGGTGGCGTATAGCAGCATGCCGCCCACTTCCAAGGTCGGCCACAGGGCATCGAGCAGCTCGCCTTGCAGCGTGGCCAAAGCCGGGATGTCGTCGGCTTGGCGGGTCAGCTTGATGTCCGGGTGGCGGCGAATCACGCCGGTGGCCGAGCACGGCGCGTCGAGCAGAATGCGCTGGAATGGCTTGCCGTCCCACCAACTGGCAGTGTCGCGGGCATCGCAGGCGATCAGCTCGGCGTCCAGCTGCAGGCGGTCGAGGTTTTCTCGCACGCGGGTCAGCCGCTTGGCTTCGAGATCGATGGCCACCATGTGCGCCAGGCCAGCCTCGGCCTCCAGCAGGTGGCAGGTTTTGCCGCCCGGTGCGCAGCAAGCATCGAGCACGCGTTGACCGGGGGCCAGTTCCAGCAGGTCGGCAGATAGCTGCGCAGCTTCGTCCTGCACGCTCACCCAGCCTTCGGCGAAGCCTGGCAGGCCGCGCACGTCGCAGGCTTCGGCCAGCACGATGCCATCCCGGCTGTACTGGCATTCGCTGGCGCCGATGCCGGCTTCGGCCAGCAGTGCCAGGTAGGCATCGCGGCTATGGTGACGGCGGTTGACCCGCAGAATCATCGGAGGGTGGGCATTGTTGGCGACGCAGATGGCCTCCCACTGCTCTGGCCAGAAGGCTTTCAGCGCCTTCTGCAGCCAGCGCGGGTGCGCGGTACGCACCACCGGGTCGCGCTCCATGCCGGCGAGCAGCTCCTCGCCTTCGCGCTGGGCACGGCGCAGCACGGCATTGAGCAGGCCCTTGGCCCACGGCTTCTTCAGTTTGTCGGCACAGCCCACGGTCTCGCCGATGGCGGCATGGGCCGGAATGCGCGTGTAGAACAGCTGGTACAGGCCGACCAGCAGCAGCGCCTGAACATCGGCATCGGCTGCCTTGAAGGGCTTTTGCAGCAGCTGTGCGGCCAGCAGGTCGAGGCGTGGCTGCCAGCGTGCGGTACCGAACGCCAGGTCCTGGGTCAGGCCGCGGTCGCGTTCATCTACCTTGTCCAGTTGCGCCGGCAGCGAGCTGTTCAGCGAAGCCTTGCCGCTGAGCACAGCGGCCAGCGCACGGGCGGCGGCGAGGCGTGGGTTCATTGGCCCAGCACCTTGCCGGCGGCGAACTTCTCGCGGCGGCTGTTGAACAGGTCACTGAAGCTCAATGCCTTGCCGCCAGGCAGTTGCAGGCGGGTCAGGCTCAGGGCTTGGTCACCGCACGCAACTACGAGGCCGTCCTTGCTGGCGGAAAGTATCTCGCCTGGGGCGCCTTGGCCTGTGGACAGGTTGGCGGCCAGCACCTTGACGCTTTCACCATCCAGAGTGCTGTGACACACCGGCCATGGGTTGAAGGCGCGGATCAGGCGTTCCAGCTCGACAGCCGGGCGGGTCCAGTCGATACGCGCTTCGTCCTTGTTCAGTTTGTGCGCGTAGGTGGCCAGGGCATCGTCCTGTATTTCGCCTTGCAGCGAACCGTCAGCCAGGCCGGCGATGGCCTGAACCACTGCGGGCGGGCCCATTTCGGCCAGGCGATCGTGCAAGGTGCCGCCGGTGTCCTCGGCGCTGATCGGGGTGACTACCTTGAGCAGCATCGGGCCGGTGTCCAGGCCGGCCTCCATGCGCATCACGGTCACGCCGCTTTCGGCGTCGCCAGCTTCCACGGCACGCTGGATCGGCGCGGCACCGCGCCAGCGTGGCAGCAGGGAAGCGTGGCTGTTGATGCAACCCAGGCGCGGGATATCCAGCACCACCTGCGGCAGGATCAGGCCGTAGGCGACCACTACCATCAGGTCTGGTTTCAGTGCGGCCAGTTCGGCCTGCGCATCGGCATTGCGCAGGGTCTGCGGCTGGAACACCGGGATGTCATGGGCCACGGCCAGTGCCTTGACCGCACTTGGCATCAGCTTCTGGCCACGGCCGGCCGGGCGGTCGGGCTGGGTGTAGACGGCCACGATCTCGTAGGGGCTGTCGAGCAGGGCCTTGAGGTGTTCGGCGGCAAACTCTGGAGTGCCTGCAAAGACGATGCGCATGGAGTTCTCGCTTCAAAAAAGAAAAAGGCTTGCCGGAGCAAGCCTTCAGGAAGGTGGGGATCAGGCTTGCTGGCGATGCTGCTTTTCCAGCTTCTTCTTGATCCGGTCGCGCTTGAGCTGCGACAGGTAGTCGACGAACAGCTTGCCGTTGAGGTGATCGAATTCGTGCTGTACGCACACCGCCAGCAGGCCTTCGCATTCCAGTTCGAAAGGCTTGCCGTCGCGGTCCTGGGCCTTGACCCGGACACGCAGCGGACGGTCGACGTTCTCGTAGAAGCCCGGTACCGAAAGGCAGCCCTCCTGGTACTGGCCCATGTCATGGGTGAGCTCTTCGACCGACGGGTTGATGAAGACGCGCGGTTCGCTGCGGTCTTCGCTGAGGTCCATGACCACAACCTGCTTGTGCACGTTCACCTGGGTAGCGGCCAGGCCGATGCCAGGGGCTTCGTACATGGTTTCAAACATGTCGTCGATCAGCTGACGCAGGGCGTCGTCGAACTCCGTCACCGGTTTGGCGAGGGTGCGCAGGCGCGGGTCCGGGAATTCGAGAATGTTCAAGATGGCCATAAGGTCAGGCAGTCACTGTGCGTTCGGTTGAAAACTGAGCACACATAATAAAGGGAAACGGGGATTTCGGCACCTGGCAAGCTCGTCTAGGGTGACTATGGGCTTGATAGCCCCCAATCAATGGACAGCTTTTCAAAGTGTTACTCACAGAGTTATCCACAGGTTGTGCCACGTAATTGGCCCCCTTTCGATCAAGGATGATCTCAATGCCCAGTCACCATTCGTCGCCCTGCCCGCCTGCCGAACTGGAGGCACGCTTACGCCTGCATCGCCTCCCCGAGGCTGGACTGCGGCGCTTTCGAACGTTGCTCGAAGCCTTCGGCAGTGCCTCCTCCGCGCTCAGTGCTCCCGCTTCGGCCTGGCGAGCGTTGGGCATCCCCCAAGCCACCATCGATGCCCGGCGCAGTGCCGAGGTACGCGATGGCGCACTGGCCGCAATGGCTTGGCTGGAGCGCCCTGGCCAGCATTTGCTGATGTGGGACGGCCCAGGCTACCCAGCCTTGCTGGCAGAAATCGACGATGCCCCGCCGCTGCTGTTTGTCGCTGGCGAACCAGCCTTGCTCGATCGTCCTCAGCTGGCGATCGTGGGCAGCAGACGTGCCACACCCCCGGCGCTCGACACCGCCCGGGCATTTTCCCGCTACCTCGCGCAGGCTGGTTTCACCATTACCAGCGGGCTGGCGGTAGGTGTCGACGGTGCCGCTCATCGGGCCGCGTTACAGGCTGGCGGCGGCACGATTGCCGTGCTCGGTACGGGCTTGCAAAAACTTTATCCACAGCGCCATCGGGACCTTGCGCAGGCGATGATCGACAACGGCAGTGCGCTGGTTTCCGAGTATCCCCTGGATGCCGGGCCGCTGCCTGGAAACTTCCCACGGCGCAACCGCATCATCAGTGGCCTGTCGCTAGGTGTACTGGTGGTTGAGGCGAGCCTCGCCAGTGGCTCGCTGATCACGGCGCGCCTGGCCGCAGAGCAAGGCCGTGAGGTGTACGCCATTCCGGGCTCCATTCATCACCCGGGGGCCAAGGGCTGCCACCAGCTGATTCGTGATGGGGCGCTGCTGGTGGAAACTGTGGAGCAGATCCTGGAAAGCTTGCAGGGCTGGCAGAACCTGCCGCCTGCGGTTGTGGACAGGTTCGACCACCCCCTGCTCGCCCTGCTGCATGCCGCACCCCAGACCAGTGAAAGCCTGGCCCACTGCAGCGAGCAGCCGCTGGCCGACGTGCTGGCGCAGTTGACCGAGCTGGAGCTGGAAGGCCGTGTCAGCAATGAAGCCGGGCGTTGGTTTGCCCGCGCGGGCTAAGTACACTGCTCACATGCAAGGTATATAGGCGGAGAAACAGCAATGGTGAGCAGTTTTCGTGTGCAACAAGCCGCACGTGAGATCCGGGCAGGCGCAGTGATCGCCTACCCGACGGAAGCGGTCTGGGGCCTGGGCTGCGACCCATGGAACGAGGACGCGGTGTATCGCCTGCTGGCGCTGAAGTCGCGTCCTGTGGATAAAGGGCTGATTCTGATCGCTGACAACATCCGCCAGTTCGACTTCCTGTTCGAGGACTTCCCCGAGGACTGGATCGACCGCATGAGCAGCACCTGGCCGGGGCCGAACACCTGGCTGGTGCCGCATCAGGACCTGTTGCCCGAGTGGGTGACCGGGCAGCATGACACGGTGGCGCTGCGGGTCAGTGATCACCCGGTGGTGCGTGAACTGTGCGCACTGGTGGGGCCGCTGATTTCCACCTCGTGCAACCCCGGCGGGCGCCCGGCGGCGAAGACCCGCTTGCGGGTTGAGCAGTACTTCCATGGCCAGTTGGACCTGGTGCTTGGCGGGGCGCTGGGCGGGCGGAAGAACCCGAGTGTGATTCGCGACCTGGCAACCGGCGAAGTCGTTCGCCCGGGTTGATACCAATCCACAGGCCTGGCTCGGGACTCGGGCCCCTGTGGGAGCGGGCGCGCCCGCGAAGAATACAACTCGGTGCCAGGCACGGGCTTCGCCCGTGTTCGCGGGCATGCCCGCTCCCGAAAGTGTCACGCACATGACTGCCCTTCGCAGCACGTTTGGTCGCGATGATGGCTATGGTAACGAGGTCTTCGATGAGGCGATTTTTGAACTGACGGCCCGCAAGCCCAAGGCAGAGCTCTATTCCATCATCCCGAAAGGGGATAGAAACAAGCCAAAAAATAAAGGCCGCTTAAGCGGCCTAAATGGCGGGGATGCACTCGCCCGGATAACTTGAAACTCAACCGGCGCACCAGCACTTCCTCAAGCAGAAATGCTACGTTTCCGAATCTGTACGGTCAAGCCGGGATCTTTTTCTCGCGTGCTGTAGATGGGCCTTCTGTGGCTTTCTAGGTGATCAGGGTTTTCTGATTATTGCCAAAATGTCTGTCCAGCTGGGCACTTCGGAAATATCCTACGACCCGCGTCCTCTGCCATCACCTTCTCAGTGGGAACCTCTGCCCCTAGGCTCAAACCGTCGCCGAACAACTTGGCGATCGGGTGTGGTAACCCGGGTTCTGGGTGATCTTGGCAGTCCATGGCGGCTGTTCGCAGGAGGCTTCGTGCCTGCTGGGTTTTAGATCTCCCACCCGGTTTACCACCCTGCGTACAGCTGCCACCCATTCGTGTGGTAACGACTGGGTGGGGCCATGAAGCGAGATCTAGTGATGAAGAAGATTGTTCCTGATCCACCCCTACCCTGCACCTCCACCCGCCCCTTCGGCCGCTGCGATGCCGGCCACGATCCACTCTTCACCGTCAACCCAAACATTTCTGCCGAGGACGCTCTGGTCCACGTAGCCCTATACCTGCGCAGCGCTTACGAAACCGGCTACAAAGCTTTGGACTACATGCGTGAAGAAGGCCGTGGCATGTTCTGGTCGAACCTGCATGCGATTGAGATGGCAGAGGGTGTGATCGAGGCGATACTCGATGGCATCGAGTCGACGCCATCGCCGTCACGCCCAGCCTCCAAGGCATAGCGCTGCTATCGAGGCCGACTCAGTACCTGTGGGAGCGGGCGTGCCCGCGAACACCGGCAAAGCCGGTGCCATCCATCGCGGTGGCTTCTTCGCGGGTAAACCCGCTCCTACAGGGAATGTGTGTGGCTCAGGGAATCAGTACGGTCGACCCCACAGTCCTGCGCGCCGACAACTCCGCCTGCGCCTTGGCCGCCTCACTCAGCGGATACCGCTGCTGGATATCCACAGCCAGCTTGCCACTGCCAATCATCGCAAACAGGTCATCGGCCATGGCCTGGGTGTTCTCGGCATTGTTGGCATATGTGGCCAAGGTCGGCCGGGTGACATACAGCGAGCCCTTCTGCGCCAGGATCCCCAGGTTCACCCCGCTCACCGCACCGGAAGCGTTGCCAAAGCTCACCATCAACCCACGCGGGCGCAGGCAGTCCAGCGAGGTCAGCCAGGTGTCGGCACCCACGCCGTCATACACCACCGGGCATTTCTTGCCGTCGGTCAGCTCCAGTACGCGCTTGGCCACGTCTTCACGGCTGTAGTCGATGGTCGCCCAAGCCCCCAGCGCCTTGGCCCGTTCGGCCTTCTCGGCAGAGCTCACGGTGCCGATCAGCTTGGCGCCCAGGGCCTTGGCCCATTGGCAAGCCAGCGACCCTACACCACCGGCTGCGGCATGGAACAGGATCACATCACCCGCCTTCACCTCATAGGTCTGCTTCAGCAGGTACTGTACGGTCAAACCCTTGAGCATCACCGCTGCCGCCTGCTCGAAGCTGATGGTGTCCGGCAGCTTGACCAGGTTGGCTTCCGGTAGCGTATGCACCTCGCTGTAGGCGCCCAGCGGGCCGCCGGCATGTGCCACACGGTCTCCTACCTTCAGCCGGGACACGCCTTCGCCCACGGCCTCTACCACACCTGCCGCTTCGGTACCCAGGCCAGAAGGCAGGGACGGCGGCGCATACAGCCCGCTTCGGAAGTAGGTATCGATGAAGTTCAGGCCGATCGCATGGTTACGCACACGCACCTGCTGTGGCCCGGGCGGGGTGGGTTCGAATTCCACAAACTGCAGCACTTCCGGGCCGCCATGCTGGCTGAACTGGATACGCTTGGCCATCTCGCACTCCTGTAGTCGGGATCGGGAAAGGCCTTCTATCGGACGCCTTTGCTTGGTCGTCGTCAACTGCGGCGCGCGCTGGCGGTGGTATGCTACGCGGCGAATTCTTCCCTGCCCGTTCCTGGTGACCCGATGACTAGCCGCACCGAGGCCGTGAAAGCCTACCTGCTCGACCTGCAAGACCGCATCTGCTCTGCCCTCGAAACAGAAGACGGCGGTGCCCGCTTCGTCGAGGACGCCTGGGTGCGCGAAGCCGGTGGCGGGGGCCGCACGCGGGTTATCGGTGATGGCAACGTGATCGAAAAAGGCGGGGTCAACTTCTCCCATGTGTTTGGTAGCGGCCTGCCGCCGTCGGCCAGTGCCCACCGCCCCGAACTGGCAGGCCGTGGCTTCGAAGCCTTGGGCGTGTCGCTGGTGATACACCCGCACAACCCGCATGTGCCCACTTCCCACGCCAACGTTCGCTTCTTCATCGCCGAAAAGGAAGGTGAAGAGGCTGTATGGTGGTTCGGCGGCGGCTTTGACCTGACGCCATACTATGGCAACGAAGAAGACTGCGTTCACTGGCACCGAGTGGCCGAGCAGGCCTGCGCGCCGTTTGGCGCCGATGTGTACCCACGCTACAAGGCCTGGTGCGACCGCTACTTCCACCTCAAGCACCGTGGTGAGCCACGTGGTATCGGCGGCTTGTTCTTCGATGACCTGAACGAGTGGGACTTCGACACGTGCTTCGCCTTCATCCGCGCCATCGGCGATGCCTACATCAACGCCTACCTGCCGATCGTCCAGCGCCGCAAAGACACGCCCTACACCCCGCAACAGCGCGAGTTCCAGGAATACCGCCGCGGCCGCTACGTGGAGTTCAATCTGGTCTACGACCGTGGCACCCTGTTCGGCCTGCAATCCGGTGGCCGTACCGAGTCCATCCTCATGTCGCTGCCGCCTCAGGTGCGCTGGGGCTACGACTGGAAGGCTGCACCCGGCAGTGAAGAAGCGCGCCTGACAGAGTACTTCCTGCAAGACCGCGACTGGCTCGGCCAGTAAGCCTGTGGATAAACAAGGAGCCGTCATGGACCAGTACGTCGTTTTTGGTAACCCCATCGGCCACAGCAAGTCGCCGCTGATCCACCGCCTGTTCGCCGAGCAGACCGGTCAGGACCTGGAATATGCCACGCTGCTGGCGCCGCTGGACGAGTTCAGCGACTGCGCGCGCGGCTTCTTCAAGCAAGGCAGTGGCGGCAATGTCACCGTGCCGTTCAAGGAAGAGGCCTTCCGCCTGTGCGACAGCCTGACCCCACGTGCCCGGCGCGCAGGCGCAGTGAACACGCTGAGCAAGCTGGCTGATGGCACCCTGCAGGGCGACAACACCGACGGCGCTGGCCTGGTGCGCGACCTGACGGTGAATGCCGGGGTCGAGCTGGCGGGCAAGCGCATTCTCATCCTCGGTGCCGGTGGCGCCGTGCGCGGCGTGCTGGAGCCTATTCTGGCGCACAAGCCGCAGTCGCTGGTGATTGCCAACCGTACCGTGGAAAAGGCCGAACAGCTGGCGCGCGAGTTCGATGAACTGGGGCCGGTTGTGGCCAGCGGGTTTGCCTGGTTGCAGGAGCCTGTGGATGTAATCATCAACGCCACCTCGGCGAGCCTGGCCGGGGAGTTGCCACCGATTGCCGACAGCCTGGTCGAGGCGGGTCGTACGGTTTGCTACGACATGATGTATGGCAAGGAGCCGACGCCGTTTTGCCAGTGGGCTACCAAGCTGGGGGCTGCCAAGGTACTGGATGGGTTGGGGATGCTGGCTGAGCAGGCAGCTGAAGCCTTCTTTATCTGGCGTGGCGTGAGGCCGGATACGGCGCCGGTGTTGGCTGAACTGCGCCGGCAACTCGCTCGGGGCTGAGCTGGCCGGGGCCGCTTGGCGGCCCTATCGCGACGCAAGGCCGTTCCCACAAAGTACGTCGTACGCCGATCCTCTGTGGGAGCGGCCTTGCGTCGCGATGGGCTGCAAAGCAGCCCCAGAATCCCAACCTCATTCCTCAAACCGGATCGGGCACAACTCCACCCCTTCCAGCTTCTGCAACTCCTCGATCACCTGCGGCCTGGCCCGGTGCAAGGTCAAACTCCCCCCCAATCGCCGCAACCGCCGCGCCTCGCGGTGCAACATGTCCACACCCGAGTAATCGATGAAATTCACCTGCCGGGCATCGATCACTACATGCGGCCCTTGGCAGCGCTGCAAGCGCACTTGTAGGTAATGCGCCGCACCAAAGAAAATCGACCCACCTACCCGCAATACATCCGCGTCCCCTTCACGGCTTTGTTGGATCCGTGGTCGTGAGGTGCGCTTCAAATAGAAGAACAGCGAAGCCAGCACGCCGGCATAGATGGCCGTCTGCAGCTCCAGCAGCAATGTCGCTGCAGCCGTCAGCGCCATCACCAGAAACTCCGAGCGGCTGACCCGGAACAATGCACGGATCCCTCGGTGGTCCACCAACCCCCAGCAGATCAGCAGAATGCTGCCGGCCATGGCCGGTATCGGCAGGTGCGCGATCAGGCCGGCGCCGGTCACGGCGAACAACGCCACCCACAGCGCTGAAAACACCCCGGCCATCGGTGAACGGGCGCCCGCCTCGTAGCTCAGGCCCGAGCGGGTGAAGGAACCGGCAGACAGGTAACCAGAGAAAAATGCACCGGCGATATTCGACAGGCCCTGTGCGCGTATTTCCTGGTCCGGGTCGATCAGTTGTTCTGAACGTGCCGATAGCGAGCGGGCAATCGACAGGCTGGTGACCAACCCCAGCATGCCTACCGCAACGGCGCTGGGCAGCAGACGCAACATGAGCTCCACGTCCAGCAAAGGCAGCGGGCTGAAAGGCGGGAGTTGCCCGGTGAACGCTGCCACCCGCGGTACATGGCCAAAGAAGCCCGGCAGCAGCCAGGCCAGCAAGCTGACCAGGATCAGGCTTATCAACAGGCTCGGCCAGCGTGGGCGCCAGAGTTTGAAGGCCGCACCGATCACGACGGTGGCCAGGCCCAGCAGCAAGGAAGGTAGGTCGACCTCGCCTGCGTGGCTGGCCAGGTCCTGCACGGTCATCAGCGCGGTGGCCTGGCTGGGCAGGGCCATGCCCAGCAGGTTGGGTAGCTGGCCCAAGGCAATGACGATGGCGGCACCCAGCGTGAAGCCGAGCACCACGGAATGGGAGACGAAGTTGACCAGCGCGCCGAAGCGCAATAGCCCGAGCAGCAGCTGGAAAATGCCGCCGAGGAAGGTCAGCAGCAACACCAGCGTGATGTAGTCAGCGCTGCCGGCCACGGCCAGCGGGCTGATGCTGGCGTAGAGCACGATGGAAATGGCAGCGGTCGGGCCGCAGATCAGGTACCAGGAAGAACCCCACAGGCAGGCGATCAGTACCGGCACGATGGCGGCGTAAAGCCCGTATTCGGCGGGCAGGCCGGCGATCAGGGCGTAGGCGATGGATTGCGGCAGGGCGAGGATGGCGCCGCTCAGGCCTACCAGCAGGTCCTGGCGCAGGCTGCGGCCCGATTGGCGGGGAAGCCAGGTGAGGAAGGGCAGCAGTAAAGAGAGGCGATGCATGGGTTATCCACAATCCTTAAGGGGTCGCCAAGCCCTGTGGGAGCGGGCATGCCCGCGAAAAAGCCAACGCGTTGCTTGGCACCGGCTTTGCCGGTGTTCGCGGGCGCGCCCGCTCCCACAGGGTTGGTGTGTTGCTTTGTGAGATTACAGTTTGGCTTTGACGGCCTCCAGGGCATCCCCATCGGCCTTGGTGGTAACTCCGGCCAACCACCCATCCAACCGTTCAGGATGCGCTTTCACCCAGGCCTTGGCCGCTTCATCGAAGCTGATCTTCTTGTCTACCACCTCGGCCATGATGCTGTTTTCCATGTCCAGTGTGAACTTGAGGTTACCCAGCAGCTTCGCGGCATTCGGGCAGGCTTGTGGATAACCCTTGCGCGTCAGCGTGTATACCTCGCCCTTGCTGCCGAACCACTTTTCCCCGCCGGTCAGGTAATGCATTTTCAGCTTCACGTTCATCGGGTGCGGGGTCCAGCCAAGGAAGGTGATGAATTGCTGCTTCTTCACCGCCCGGTCGACCTGGGCCAGCATCGCCTGCTCGCTGGACTCCACCAGCTTCCACTGGCCGAGCTTGAATTCATTCTTGTCGATGATTGCCTTGAGCGACAGGTTAGCCGGGGCGCCGGAGCCGATTCCGTACAGTTTTTTGTCGAACTGCCCGGCGTGTTTTTGCAGGTCAGCGAAGTCCTTCACCCCGGCATTCCACACATAGTCGGGCACTGCGAGGGTGAACTCGGTTCCCTCCAGGTTGCGCGACAGCTGCTGCACATCGCCATTGGCGATGAACTTGTCATGGAAGCCTTGCTGCGCCGGCATCCAGTTTCCGAGGAAGGCGTCGACCTGGCCGTCCTTGAGGCCGCCGTAGATGATCGGTACGGCCAGGCTGTCGATCTTCACCTGGTAACCCAGGCTTTCCAGTAACAGGCGTGCCACGGCATTGGTCGAGGCAATATCACTCCAGCCGGGGTCGGCCATTTTCACGGTACTGCATTGCGCATCGCTGTCTGCGGCGTGGGCCGTGGTGGCACTCAGGGCCAGGGCGAACACGGCGGCGGAGAACTTGTGCATGGCGGCCTCTCTTCTCAATCCAGGGGGGCGGGCTGTGGATAACGTGCCTTGCGTTCGAGGTCATCGAGATCGATGTGGTTGCGCATGTACTGTTGGCTGGCGTCCACCAGTGGTTGGTGGTCCCAGCTTTTCAGCTTGCCGATGGCCAGCGCTTCGGCCACCAGCCGGCGGCGGCGCTGGCTGGCCAGTACCTGCTGGCGCAGGCTGGTGATGTCCCAGCGCTGTTGCGCTTCATCGACAAATGCCTGCAGCAGCACCTGGTGGTCCGGGCTGCCGGTGAGGTTCTCCCGCTCGTGCGGGTCGCGGCTCAGGTCATAGAGTAGGCATGGGTCGTCTTCGCTGTACACGAACTTGTAGGGCCCGCGGCGAATCATCATCAGCGGGCCGACGGTGCCTTCGGCCATATACTCGCCGATCACCTCGTCGTGACCGCCCTGCCCTTGCAGATGGCCCAGAAGTGAGCGGCCGTCCAGCTGCAGGTCTTTATCCACAGCGCCGCCAGCCAGTTCGACCAAGGTTGGCAACAGGTCGCAGGTCGACACCGAGGCAGTGACCCGGCCCGCCGCGAAGCGCTTCGGCGCGTGGATCAGCAGCGGCACCCGCGCCGACATTTCGAACCAGTGCATTTTGTACCAGAGGCCACGCTCGCCAAGCATGTCGCCGTGGTCGCCGGAAAACACGATCAGTGTGTCATCGGCCAGGTTGCATTCCTCCAGGGTCTGCAGCAATTGGCCGATGTTGTCATCGATATAGCTGCACGCGCCGAAGTAGGCGCGGCGGGCATCGCGAACCTTGTCCACAGGCAGTGGCTTGTTCCAAAGGTCGTAGACCTTCAGCAGGCGCTGTGAATGCGGGTCGAGTTCTGCCTGGCTGAACTCGGCACGGGGCATGGGGATATCCACACCTTCGTAGCGGTCCCAGTAGCGTTTGGCAATGGTGTAGGGGTCATGCGGGTGGGTCATCGAAACGGTCAGGCAAAATGGCCGGCCATCGTTTTCGCGCACATGGTCGTACAGGTACTGGCGCGCCTTGAACACCACCTCCTCGTCGAAATCCAGCTGATTGGTGCGCACGCACGGACCGGCCTGCAGCACCGAGGACATGTTGTGGTACCAGCTTGGACGCACATCGGGTTCGTCCCAGTTCACCGCCCAACCGTAGTCGGCCGGGTAGATGTCGCTGGTCAGGCGTTCTTCATAGCCGTGCAACTGGTCCGGGCCGCAGAAGTGCATCTTGCCCGACAGCGCGGTGCGGTAGCCCAGGCGACGCAGGTAATGGGCGTAGGTCGGCACATCGGCAGGGAAGTCGGCCGCGTTGTCGTAGGCGCCAATGCGGCTGGGCAACTGACCGCTGACCAGGGTGAAGCGTGATGGCGCGCACAGTGGGCTGTTGCAGTAGGCCGAGTCGAACACCACGGCTTGCTCGGCCAGACGGCCGAGGTGCGGCATCTTGATGGGCGAAGGGCCGTAGATCGGCAGCAAGGGCGCGGCCATCTGGTCGGCCATGATGAACAGGATATTCGGACGCGTCATGGTGGCTTCCATCGTTGAGGGTTATGCGAACCGCTTGCCTACCAAGATGCGACTGTGGATAACATGGGTAAAGCCCATGGCGGGCAATGACTGGGATTAGCCAAGCTTATGTTTGAGCACCTTGCCGGGTTGTCGCTGGATACCTTGCGCGTATTCGAGGCTGCTGCGCGCCTGCGTGGCTTTACCGCTGCGGCGCTGGAGTTGGGTACCACGCAGCCGGCAGTGAGCCAGCAGGTGAAGCGCCTGGAGGCACAGTTGGGCACGCGCCTGTTTGACCGCATTTACCGGGGCATCGAGCTGACCGAGGCTGGCCAGTTGCTGTTCGAACAGGTGCATCAGGGGCTGCAGTCCATGGATGACGGTATTGCCCAGGCCGGCGGGCGCGGCCAGCGCGAAGTGCTGCAGGTCGCCACCGACTTTGCCTTTGCGGCGTTCTGGCTGATGCCAAGGCTGCAGCGCTTTCATGAGGCTTATCCACAGGTGGATGTGAGCCTGGTGACGGGTGAGCGCAGCCAGGGCATGTTGCGCCCGGACATTGATGTGGCGGTGCTGTTTGGCGATGGACGCTTTCACCAAGGAGAAAGCCGCTGGCTATTCGATGAGGAAGTGTTCCCGGTGTGCAGCCCCCATCTGATTCATGGCAAAGCCTTGTCAGCTGTGGCTTTGCAACGATTGCCGCTGCTGCATTTGAAGGGCGAGCAGGCCAGCCGCTGGTTTGACTGGGCGGGGGTATTTCGTGGGTTTGGTGTGGAAAGCTCACCGCCGGCGGGGCAGCTGCGGTTTGATAACTATACCTTGCTGATTCAGGCAGCGATTGCCGGGCAAGGGGTGGCGATTGGCTGGGCGCACCTGGTGGACAGGTTGGTGGAGCAAGGGTTGCTGTGCCGGCCGCTGGAGGGGAGTTTGCGCTCGGAACGCGGCTATTACGTAGTCTTACCGCCGCGCAAGCGGCGTGGGGCGTTGATCGAGCGGTTTGTGGATTGGTTGGAGCAGGAGCGCAGCCTTTGAGATTTTGGGGCCGCTTTGCGGCCCATCGCGACACAAGGCCGTTCCCACAGTGGCACTGCACACGCCGGCCCATGTGGGAGCGGCCTTGCGTCGCGATGGGCTGCGCAGCAGCCCCCGGCAATTTAGACCACGAAGTTCAGGTGCTCGCCCCGGTGCAAGTCCAGCTCCAGCATGTCCACCATCCCCGCTGCGATCCTGGCCAAGCGCCGCAACGGCTCAGCCAGCCCAGGCTCCAGCGTGCCTTCGGTACTGCGAAAATGCTCCATGCCCAACCCGGCCAGTTCCTGCGGTGCATTGATCAGCGTCCAGTGCAAGGCACTGCGCTGCAACCCATCAACCACCTGGGCCACGCATTCCCGCTCCACCTCGCTGTACTTGCTCGGCTCATCCAGCACATCGAAATCGCCCACAAGCAGCAGCCGGCGTATAGTCGTACGCGCAAGCCCCGCCACCAGCGCCTCGCTCAAGCGTGCCTGCCCCGGCAGGTCACCCGGCGCCAGCGCTGGTAACAGGGCGATCACCGCCGAGCCGCCCGCTGCGCCCTGCTCCGCCTGGTGGGCATCACCCAGCCCCCCTATCTTGAAGTGCAGGCCCGGGCGCGGCGAATGGCGGTTGAGGTCGTCGACCACGGCGATGACTTCGTGCTGGCGCGACAGCAGCTCGACCATCAGGGCATTGCCCAGGCTGCTTTCAGGCCCGAACAGGACCAGTTTGAACACTGGGGTTTCGGCGTTTTTCACTGCATCACTCCCGTTGCAGGTGGTGATGGTTGGACCGCAATCAGGAGTTATCGTGCAGAGGATCAAGGGTTACCACGCCCACGTTTATTACGACGCAGCCACCATGGAGCAGGCCCGCGAACTGTGCGAGGAGGCGGCGCGGCTGTTCCCCGTGACCATGGGGCGCATGCACCAGAAACCGGTTGGGCCGCATCCAGACTGGAGTTGCCAGCTGGCGTTCGGGCCGGAAGTGGTGGGGGTGGTTTTGCCTTGGTTGGCGCTGTACCGCAAGGGCCTGGTGGTATTCATGCATCCGGAAACCGGGGATGAACTGGCGGATCACCGGGATCATGCGATCTGGATGGGGGCCGTGCGGCCATTGAATCTATCGGTTTTTGGGGGCTAGGCGGGGGTTGCCTGTGCTGGCCTCTTCGCGGGTGAACCCGCTCCTACAACGATATCGCAGAGCCAGAGGGTGGCGCTGGCCCCGTAGGAGCGGGTTTACCCGCGAAGCAGACGACGCGGTTTAGCGGCGTGCGCCACGCACCCCTTCAGCCAATGCCGAGCACAGGCTCAATACATCGGTCACCGCCTGATCGGCGCTTTTGGCCTGGGCGATCTTGTCGACCAGTGCCGAGCCCACCACCACACCATCCGCCAAGCGGGCAATGTTCGCAGCCTGTTCCGGCGTGCGAATGCCGAAGCCAACGCTGATCGGCAGATCGGTATGCCGGCGCAGGCGGGCAATGGCTTCGGTCACATGCTCGGTGGTCGCCGAACCGGCACCGGTCACACCAGCCACCGACACGTAGTAGACGAACCCGGAGCTGCGCTCCAGCACGCGCGGCAGGCGCGCGTCGTCGGTGGTCGGGGTGGTCAGGCGGATGAAGTCGATGCCTGCGGCCTGGGCCGGGGTAGCCAGTTCGGCGTCGTGCTCTGGCGGAAGGTCGACGATGATCAGGCCATCGACGCCCGCTTCCTTGGCTTGAGTCACGAACGTGTCCACGCCAAAGCGGTGGATAGGGTTGTAGTAACCCATCAGCACGATCGGCGTGGTCTGGTTATCCACACGGAATTCGCGAACCATCTGCAGGGTCTTGACCAAGGTCTGGCCAGCTTCAAGGGCGCGCAGGGTGGCCAGCTGGATGGCCACGCCATCGGCCATCGGGTCGGTGAACGGCATGCCCAGCTCGATCACGTCGGCGCCAGCAGCCGGCAGGCCCTTGAGGATCTGCAACGAGGCGTCGTAGCCCGGGTCGCCAGCTGTGACGAAGGTGACCAGTGCCGAGCGGCCTTCGGCCTTCAGCTCGGCGAAGCGTTGTTCAAGACGGCTCATGCCTGTTTCTCCTGGGCGGCCATGTGGTTCATGACGGTTTGCATATCTTTGTCGCCGCGGCCCGACAGGCACACGACCATCAGGTGGTCCTTGGGCAGCTTCGGTGCGCGCTTGATCGCTTCGGCCAAGGCGTGGGAGCTTTCCAGGGCTGGAATGATGCCTTCCAGACGGCAGGTTGCGTGGAACGCATCCAATGCTTCGTCATCGGTGATGCTGACGTACTCGACGCGCTTCACCTCATGCAGATAGGCGTGCTCCGGGCCGATGCCCGGGTAGTCCAGGCCTGCGGAAATCGAGTGGGCATCGGTGATCTGGCCGTCTTGGTCCTGCAGCAGGTAGGTGCGGTTGCCGTGCAACACGCCCGGTACGCCGCCGTTCAGGCTGGCGGCATGCTTGTCGGTGTGTACGCCGTGGCCACCGGCTTCAACGCCGATGATCTGCACGCTCGGCTCTTCGAGGAACTCATGGAACAGGCCCATGGCATTGGAGCCGCCGCCGACGCAGGCAACCAGGCTGTCTGGCAGACGGCCTTCCTTCTCTTGCAACTGGGCACGGGTCTCTTTGCCGATGATCGACTGGAAGTCGCGCACCATGGCGGGGTACGGGTGTGGGCCAGCCACGGTGCCGATCAGGTAGAAGGTGTCTTCGACGTTGGTAACCCAGTCACGCAGGGCTTCGTTCATGGCGTCTTTCAGGGTACCGGTGCCGGCGGTAACCGGCACGATCTCGGCGCCCAGCAGCTTCATGCGGAACACGTTCGCCTGCTGGCGCTCGATGTCGGTGGCACCCATGTAGATCACGCAAGGCAGGCCGAAGCGCGCGGCGACAGTGGCGGTGGCGACACCGTGCATGCCGGCACCGGTTTCGGCGATCAGGCGCTTTTTGCCCATGCGCTTGGCCAGCAGCACCTGGCCGATGCAGTTGTTCACCTTGTGCGCGCCGGTATGGTTGAGCTCTTCACGCTTGAAGAAAATCTTCGCCCCGCCGCAATGCTCGGTCAGGCGCTCGGCGAAGTACAGCGGGTTGGGGCGGCCGATGTAGTCGCGCTGAAAGTAAGCCAGCTCTTCAAGGAACTTGGGGTCTGCCTTGGCCGCTTCGTATTCGCGGGCCAGGTCCAGCACCAGTGGCATCAGGGTTTCGGCCACGTAGCGGCCGCCGAACGAGCCGAACAGGCCATTGGCGTCGGGGCCGGGGCGGTATTGGGACTGGGTCATGGGGCGCTCCAAGGCGTAGTGAATGAGTGATGGGCTTTACTCTAACCACGGCAAGCTCGGCTGAAAACCGATAAGATTGCGTAAACTTGTCAGAAAAACTCACAGGTAAAATGGCCCACGACCTCCCTCCCCTCAATGCCCTGCGCGCCTTCGAGGCTACAGCCAGGCTGAACAGTGTCAGCCAGGCGGCGGAAGCGCTGCACGTCACCCACGGCGCTGTCAGCCGGCAGATCAAGGTGCTTGAGGAGCATCTGGGCGTAGCCCTGTTCGTCAAGGACGGGCGTGGCATCAAACTCACAGATGCCGGTATGCGTCTGCGCGATGCCAGCGGTGAGGCCTTCGACCGGCTGCGCAGCGTGTGTTCCGAGCTCAGCCGTGATGTGAGCGAGGCGCCATTCGTGCTGGGCTGCTCGGGCAGCCTGCTGGCGCGGTGGTTTATTCCGCGGCTGGGGCGGTTGCAGGCGGATTTGCCTGAGCTGCGCTTGCACCTGTCGGCGGGTGAGGGCGACCTTGACCCGCGGCGGCCCGGGCTGGATGCGTTGCTGGTGTATGCCGAGCCACCGTGGCCAGCGGACATGCAGGTGCATGTGCTGGCCGAGGAATGCATCGGGCCGGTGCTCAGCCCGCATTTCGCAGGTTTCCAGCGCTTGCAGGGCGCGCCCGCCAAGGCACTGCTGGGCGAAGCCTTGCTGCACACCACGTCACGCCCACAAGCCTGGCCGACCTGGGCGGTGCAACAGGGCCTGGAGCCGGCGGCCATTCACTATGGCCAGGCCTTCGAGCACCTGTATTACCTGCTGGAGGCTGCCGTGGCCGGATTGGGCGTGGCGATAGCACCGCAGCCGCTGGTCGCCGATGACCTGCGGGCGGGCCGATTGAGTGCGCCTTGGGGCTTTTCACCTACCCAGGCGGCGCTGGCATTGTGGGTGCCACGGCGCGCCGCAGACGGGCGCGCCGAGCAGTTGGCGCAGTGGTTAAGGGCGGAACTTGCGCGGCAGAGCGCTTAGTTTCGCTTGCATATCAGGTAGGCCGCCAGCAGGCCCAGCGCACCAATGGCCACACCGGCGGTGGTGTAGGGGTGTTCCTGGGCGTAGTCCCGGGTGGCTTTGCCGGTCTGGCGGGTGCGCTGCTTCACTTCCTCGTACGCATCGCTCAGTAGGCTGCGCGAATGACGCAGTGCGCTTTCAGCGTTGCTGCGGATTGCCTTCACCGACTTCTGGGACTCTTCCGACGCATCATGCTTGAGGTTTTCCAAGCTTTTCAGAAGGCTCTCGATCTCCGCTTCCATGCTTTCCAGGGATGTTTTACGCAGCGAGTTGCGGTGCATGTTGACTCTCCTTTGCAGTATGGGCTGTAAGGATTGCGACCCTTGGGCTGCGTGAAAGTGCGATCGAACTTTCGCTGACAGTGACCGCTCGCAGGTAAACCAGGCCTGCGCTGCTAGGCTGAATCTCACTGTCAACCATGGAGAGCACTCATGACCGATCATCACACCTACAAGAAAATCGAACTGGTCGGGTCTTCGCCCACCAGTATCGAAGAGGCGATCAACAATGCTTTGGCCGAAGCCGCTAAAAGCATCAAGCACCTGGAATGGTTCGAAGTGGTCGATACCCGCGGCCATATCCGCGACAACAAAGCGGCGCACTTCCAGGTCACGCTGAAGGTCGGCTTCCGTATCGCCAATAGCTGAAACAACGTCGGGTTGTATGATCCCGGCGTGATGAGGTATTCAGAAAAGGGGCGCCTTGATGGGGCCCCTTCTGATTTCATCTGCACAAGGAACGCGAGTGATGAACAAACTGATTCTGGCGCTGGGCCTGATGACCCTGGCCGGTGGTGCGCTGGCAGCGGGCAAACCGTGCGAGGAACTGAAGGCGGAAATTGCGGCCAAGCTGGATGCCAAAGGGGTTACTGGCTACAAGCTGGAGGTCGTAAAAAAAGGCGAGCCGGCGGGCAAGGTGATTGGTAGCTGCGAGGCCGGTACCAAGGAGATTGTTTACCGCCGCGGCTAATGTGTTTGCTCATTCGCGGGCTTGCTCGCTCCCAAGTCAACCTATGGGAGCGGGCGAGCCCGCGACGAGGGTCACTCGGTCTTGAGGGCCTGCGCCATCAGCTCATATGACCGAATGCGGTCCGCATGCTCATACAGGTCACAGGTAAAGATCAGCTCATCCGCACCCGTCTGTTCCAGCAGCACTTCTACCTTGGCCTTTACCTTCCGCGGGCTGCCGATCATGGCCAGCCCCAGGAAGCTGCCCACCGTCTCTCGCTCATGGGGCAACCACAGCCCATCCATGCTTTCCACGGGTGGCTTCTGCATCAGGCTCTGTCCGCGAATCAGCGCCAGGATGCGCTGGTAGACCGAGGTGGCCAGGTATTCGGCCTTCTCGTCGGTCTGCGCCACCACCATGGGAATGCCCAGCATCACATACGGCTTGTCCAGCGTGGTCGAGGGCTTGAAATGGTTGCGGTACACGCGAATGGCCTCGTGCATGTAGCGTGGCGCGAAATGCGAGGCGAAGGCGTAGGGCATGCCGCGCATGCCCGCCAGCTGGGCACTGAACAGGCTGGATCCCAGCAACCACATCGGCACGTCGGTGTCGTACCCCGGTACGGCGATCACTTTTTGATCATCAGTGCGTGGCCCGAGGTAGCGCGAAAGCTCCTCGACATCGTCCGGGAAGTCGTCCGGGCCGCCAGCGCGGTCGCGTCGCAGGGCATAGGCCGTCATCTGGTCCGAACCCGGTGCACGGCCCAGGCCAAGGTCGATACGCCCCGGATACAGGCTGGCCAAGGTGCCGAACTGCTCGGCGATCACCAGTGGCGCATGGTTGGGCAGCATCACCCCGCCAGAGCCCACGCGAATACGTGAGGTTCCCCCGGCCAGGTAGCCGATCAGCACCGCAGTCGCCGAACTGGCGATGCCGTCCATGTTGTGGTGCTCGGCTACCCAGAAGCGGTTATAGCCAAAGCGCTCGACATGCTGCGCCAGGTCCAGCGAGTTGCGCAGCGATTGCGCGGGGCCAGCGTCGGCGCGTACGGGCACCAGGTCCAGGGTGGAAATCTTCAGGTCACGCAGCTGCGTCATGGAGCCTCCGCAAAAGTGGTTGGCCAGAGGCCTTTTTGACTCTGTATGGGCGCGTTCGTTGGATTCAATGCCTGCAAGCATATTGCTCTGAACTTGCGGCAGGCGGCAGGCCTCTGAACCCTAGGTAAGCAACCAAGTGACCAGGAGGCATCATGAAAAAGACAGCATCGGCGATCTGGCAAGGTGGCCTGAAGGATGGAAAAGGTCTGCTTTCTACCGAAAGCGGCGCACTCAAGCAGAACCCTTATGGCTTCAACACACGTTTCGAGGGCACACCCGGCACCAACCCGGAGGAGCTGATTGGCGCGGCCCATGCCGGTTGTTTCTCGATGGCGCTATCCATGATGCTCGGCGAGGCGGGGCTTACCGCAGAGCGGATCGACACGGCTGCAGAGGTGACGCTCGACAAGCAAGCTGACGGTTTTGCCATTACCGCGGTGCATCTGGTGCTTAGGGCCAAGGTACCCGGGGCCAGCGAGGCTCAGTTCCTGGAGATTGCCAACAAGGCGAAGGAAGGCTGCCCGGTGTCCAAGGTTTTGAATGCAAAGATCAGCCTGGATGCGGCGCTGGTGGGGTGAAACGGTGCAACGGTAGTGGTTTGCTGTAGTCTAAAGAACGTCGGCAGCGCCACTGCCCTTTCCAGGAGCCGTTCCATGATTCGCGTAGCTATCGCTGTGTTGGCTTCCCTTGTCGCCACGTCTGCGCTGGCGGCCGTCAAGCCATGCGAGGAGCTGAAAGCCGAGATCGAGGCCAAGATCCAGGCCCAAGGGGTTTCGTCCTACACGCTGGAGATCGTGCCCAACAGCGAGGTCAAGGACCAGAACATGGTCGTCGGGACCTGCGATGGTGGGACGAAGAAGATCATCTATCAAAAGAACGATCGATAAGCATCAGGGCCCCGGGCTGCGAAGCAGCCCCACACTCACGGGATGCAGAACACTTCGCTAGGCTCGTTCACCACCACCTTGCGGTTGGCGTCATACAGCAGCACCTGCGGCTCCATCACCGGCGCCCGCGCTTCCAGGCGATAGCGCTCGCCGGCCTTGAAGTTGTCAAAGCGGACGGTCAGGTAGCAGGTTCGGTCCCTGGGTTGTGACATGAGGCCGCCCGAGTAGATTTCATAATCGAAGCGCACCACCAGTTCATGCTTGCCCGGTGTCACCTGAAAGTACCGGCCATCGTCCAGGCGCTTGCCGTCGAGGCGGTCGGCCATGATCACCCGACCGGGGGTCATGGTGTACAGATCGACCCAGGCCTGCTTGGGGTCGACGGGCGGCAAGGGGCTGGCGCAAGCCCCCAGTGTACTGAGGGCGATCAGCATCATGGGCTGGCGCATGGCAAAACTCCCACTTGCGATTTACAAGTAACAAGCATAGCGCCGTTTGTGCGGTTCAGGTGCGCTGACAACCCGCCGGCAGCCCTTGACCCAGCAGTTTTTGCTGGTGGTCGTAGAGTTTTATCCAAGGGCGGAAGCCAATGCTGCCAGCCTGCAGCTGATAACGCTGCCCGGCGCTGAAGTCCTTGAAGGTCAGCTTGACCTGGCAATCGCGCCACAGTGGCTCATCGACGGGGCCGATATTGCTGGGGTTAACCGGAAACTGATAGCGCACGGTCAGTTCGTGGCTGCCGGGTTGAACCTCGAAATAGCGGCTGTCAGCCCAGTCACGCTCATCGACCTGCACGGCATCCAGCGAGGTATTGTCGTAGCGGGTGAGGTCGATCCAGGCCTGGTTCGGGTCTGGGTCTGGCAATGTTGAACAGGCAGAGATCAACAACACTGAGCCGGCGACCAATAATGCACGCATGGCGAAACTCCCCATTGGCGAGATAGTCTTGGAGCGAAATGGTCTTGAGCGAGTCAGACAGTCCCGGATGCTTCGACTTTTTCTTATGCAGCGCTCAGGCCTTGGGGCACTCGACCGCATTTTCACCCGTTTGGTTCCGCTGTTTGCGGCGTTCCTGCTGAACGGTTGCAGCAATGTCGCCTACTACGGGCAGCTGGCGCAGGGCCAGTGGCAGTTGCTGCGGGCGCGGCAGCCTGTAGAGCAGGTATTGGCCGACCCTGCTACCCCTGCACCCTTGCGCGCGCACCTGCAACAGGCCGAACAGGCGCGGCTGTTTGCCAGCCAGCAATTGAAACTGCCAGACAACCGCAGCTATCGGGTATACGCCGACCTTGGACGCCCCTACGTGGTGTGGAATGTGTTCGCCACGCCCGAGTTGTCGTTGCAACCGGTAACGCACTGCTTTCCGATTGCCGGGTGCGTAGCGTACCGCGGCTACTACCAGCAAGGCGCGGCGCGAGGAGCGGCGGCGTTGATGCGTCAGGATGGCCTGGATGTGTACGTGGGCGGCGTGGAAGCTTATTCGACCCTGGGTTGGTTCGATGACCCGATTTTGTCGTCGATGGTGGGCTGGGGCGATGAGCGCCTGGCTACGTTGATCTTTCATGAATTGGCCCACCAGCGCTTCTATGTGCTGGACGATACCGAGTTCAATGAGTCGTTTGCCTCGTTCGTCGAGCAGGAAGGCACGCGGCAATGGCGTGTGGCGCGTGGGCTGGCGGCGGTTGGCGGGGATCAGGGAAAGCAGCGCGACCAGTTTATCCGCCTGGTGTTGGCCAGCCGGGAGCGATTGCAGGCGATTTATGCGGGGCCGTTGGATGATGCACACAAGCGCCGGGCCAAGCAGGCCGAGTTTGAGCGTTTGAGGCGTGAATACCGGCAGGTGCGTGATGGCCAGTGGGGCGGTGACAAGCGCTATGACGCCTGGATGTATGGGCCGATGAGTAATGCCAAGTTGTTGCCGTTCGGGCTATATGACCAGTGGGTGCCGGCGTTTGCGGCGCTGTTTCGTGAGGTGGGTGGAAATTGGGTTCGGTTCTACGCGCGGGTCGAGCATTTGGGGCGGTTGCCGATTGAAGCAAGGAAAGCGGCGCTGCAGCGTCTGATGGTTAGCCGTTGAGATTTTTGGGCCGCTTTTGCGGCCCCTCGCGCCACAAGGCCCACAAAGGCCCTGCGGACGCCGATCAATGTGGGAGGGCCGGCTGCAGAGCAGCCCTGCTGGCCCTCAAGCCTTGCTAAAAGCCTGGTGCAAATCGGCTACCGTGGCGAAGTGGAAAGCGGGTTCTTCTGCCATCAGCTCTTCCCGGCTGCCAAACCCGTACCCCACCGCGACGGCCTGCAGCCCGTTGCTGCGCGCGCCGATCAGGTCATGCTTGCGGTCCCCGATCATCAGGGTTTGCGCCGGGTCCAGCCCTTCTTCATCCAGCAAATGGCGAATCAGCTCGACCTTGTTGGTGCGCGTGCCGTCCAGTTCACTGCCGTAGATCACCTTGAAGTGATGATCGAACGCAAAGTGCCGAGCGATTTCGCGGGCGAACTCCCATGGTTTGGAGGTGGCAATGTACAGCGTGCGGCCCTGCCCGTTCAGGGCCTCAAGCAACTCCGGCACACCTTCGAACACGAGGTTTTCGTAAAGACCGGTCACGCGGAAGCGCTCGCGGTAGAAGTTCACCGCATCCCAGGCCTTGGCTTCGTCGAAGCTGTAGAACTGCATGAAAGCCTGCAGCAGGGGTGGGCCGATGAAGTGTTCGAGGCGGGCCAGGTCCGGTTCGTCGATGCCCAGCTTGGCCAGGGCGTACTGGATCGAGCGAGTGATGCCCAGGCGTGGGTCGGTCAGGGTGCCGTCGAGGTCGAAGAGGATGTTTTGCTGGTGCATGTACAGGGTTCCACTTGAGTGCTGCGTGGCCTTCTTCGCGGGCATGCCCGCTCCCACAGGTAAAGCGCAGGCCTTGAAGGGGCCACTCAACCTGCGGGGGCGGGCATGCCCGCGAATGCGGTCATTCAGGTTGATCGTAGCCTTCGGCCAGGTGCTGGTCCTTGAGCTTCACGTAGTTGCCGGCGCTGTAGGAGAAAAATGCGCGCTCCTTGTCGTTCAGCAGCCGGGCCTGTTTCGCCGGACTGCCCATGTACAGGTAGCCACTGACCAGGCGTTTGCCCGGCGGCACCAGGCTGCCAGCGCCAATGATTACTTCGTCCTCGACGATGGCACCATCCATGATGGTGCTGCCCATACCCACCAGGATACGGTTGCCCAGGGTGCAGCCATGCAGCATCACCTTGTGCCCGATGGTCACTTCGTCGCCGATGATCAGCGGGAAACCGTCCGGGTTGAAAGGCCCGGCGTGGGTAATGTGCAGCACGCTGCCGTCCTGCACGCTGGTGCGCGCGCCAATGCGGATGCGGTGCATGTCGCCGCGCACCACGGTCAACGGCCAGACCGAACTGTCTTCACCGATCTCCACGTCGCCCAGCACCACCGCCGAACGGTCGACGAAGGCCCTGGGCCCAACTTTCGGAGTGTGTTGCTGGAAGCTGCGAATGGCCATGATAGCGTCTCTCATCTGTGCCGATAGGCAGGCTGCCTGCTGCGGTCGGCGTCGATTGTAATTAAGATGGGGCAGTGTTTCTTCTGCCAAGGTATCCAAACCGTGACTGCGAACAACCCGCTTCTGCAATCCCACGATCTGCCGCCCTTCTCGCAAATTCGTGCCGAACACGTGTTGCCGGCGATCGAAGCGATCCTGGCCGACAACCGTAAAGCCATTGCCGAGATCCTCGAAAAGCAGGGCAAGAACCCTACATGGGCCGGCCTGGTGCTGGCCATGGACGAACTGAACGACCGCCTGGGCGCCGCCTGGAGCCCGGTCAGCCACCTCAATGCGGTGTGCAACAGTGCCGAGTTGCGTGAGGCCTACGAGTCGTGCCTGCCGGCGTTGAGCGCCTACTCTACCGAACTGGGCCAGAACCGCGCGCTGTTCGAAGCCTACCAGGCGCTGATCGACAGCCCTGAGGCTGCCGGTTTCGACGTGGCGCAAAAGACTATCCTCGAGCACGCCTTGCGTGACTTCCGCTTGTCGGGTATCGACCTGCCGGCGGACAAGCAGCAGCGTTACGCCGAAGTGCAGAGCAAGCTCAGCGAGCTGGGCAGCCGTTTCTCCAATCAGCTGCTTGACGCCACCCAGGCCTGGACCAAGCATGTTACCGACGAAGCTGCGCTGGCCGGCCTGACCGATTCGGCCAAGGCGCAGATGGCCGCTGCAGCCCAGGCCAAGGGCCTGGACGGCTGGTTGATCACCCTTGAATTCCCCAGCTACTACGCGGTGATGACCTACGCCAGCGACCGCGCCCTGCGCGAAGAGCTATACGCCGCCTACTGCACCCGCGCCTCCGACCAGGGCCCGAATGCCGGCCAGTTCGACAATGGCCCGGTGATGCGCGAAATCCTCGACCTGCGCCAGGAGCTGGCCGAACTGCTGGGCTACAAGAACTACGCCGAGCTGAGCCTGGCCACCAAGATGGCTGAGTCCAGCGACCAGGTGCTGAGCTTCCTGCGTGACTTGGCCAAGCGTTCCAAGCCGTTCGCCGCCCAGGATCTGCAACAGCTCAAGGCCTACGCTGCCGAACAAGGCTGCCCCGAGCTGGCCAGCTGGGACGCCGGCTACTTTGGCGAGAAGCTGCGCGAGCAGCGCTACAGCGTGTCGCAGGAAGCCCTGCGCGCCTACTTCCCGATCGACAAGGTGCTGGGCGGCCTGTTCAGCATCGTGCAGCGCCTGTACGGCATCGAAATCGCCGAGCTCAAAGGCTTCGACAGCTGGCACCCGGACGTACGCCTGTTCGAGATCAAGGAAAACGGTCAGCACGTTGGCCGTTTCTTCTTCGACCTGTACGCCCGCGCCAACAAGCGTGGCGGCGCCTGGATGGACGGCGCCCGTGACCGTCGCCGCACCGCCGGCGGCCAGCTGCAAAGCCCGGTGGCCAACCTGGTGTGCAACTTCACCCCGGCCGCGCCCGGCAAGCCCGCGCTGCTGACCCACGATGAAGTCACCACCCTGTTCCACGAATTCGGTCACGGCCTGCACCACATGCTGACCCGCATCGAGCATGCCGGCGTGTCCGGCATCAACGGCGTGGCCTGGGATGCGGTCGAGCTGCCCAGCCAGTTCATGGAAAACTGGTGCTGGGAGCCGGAAGGCCTGGCACTGATTTCTGGTCACTACGAAACCGGCGCCGCCCTGCCCCAGGACCTGCTGGACAAGATGCTGGCCGCGAAAAACTTCCAGTCGGGCATGATGATGGTGCGCCAGCTGGAGTTCTCGCTGTTCGATTTCGAGCTGCACGCCAGCCATGGCGACGGCCGCAGCGTATTGGAGGTGCTCGAAGGTGTGCGTGACGAGGTGTCGGTCATGCGCCCGCCGGCTTACAACCGCTTCCCCAACAGCTTTGCGCACATATTCGCGGGCGGTTACGCGGCGGGCTACTACAGCTACAAGTGGGCCGAAGTGCTGTCGGCTGACGCCTTCTCGCGCTTCGAGGAAGAAGGCGTGCTGAACGCCGAGACCGGCCGTGCCTTCCGCGAGGCGATCCTGGCCCGTGGTGGTTCGCGCGAGCCGATGGAGCTGTTCGTCGACTTCCGTGGCCGTGAGCCTTCCATCGATGCATTGCTGCGCCACAGTGGTCTCACCGAGGACGCTGCAGCATGAGTGAGGTAGCTGTGAACAAGACCAAGAAGCGCTTCATTGCCGGTGCCGTGTGCCCGGCGTGCAGCGAGCCCGACAAGCTGATGATGTGGAACGAAGACGGCGTACCGCACCGCGAGTGTGTGGCCTGCGGCTTTACCGACACCCTCAACGAGCAGGGCTTGTCGGTGCCGAAGGAACTGGGCACGCGGGTCAACCACCTGGCGCCGAAAGCCCCGCCGGCCAAGGTGCAGACCGTGCAGTTCTTCCCAAATCCGAAGCTGAAAAAGCCGGCTGAGTAATACGGTCATGCCGCCCGGGTGCAATGCCCGGGCTGGCATGGACAGGTACCCTGGGATTTCGAGTACCTGCGGTGTGCATCGTGCAGCGACTTTCCTGCCGAAGCGCTGCGCGATTACTTCCCGCTGAATTCTGTTGTCAGTGCGTTGCAGCAATTGGCGCAGACGTTGTTTGGTGCAGTGCTGCAGCCCTAAGCGCTGTCTGTCTGGGATGGGCGGCAATCGAGCCAGGCAGCGTATGTGCGCTGGCATGGCCTGAAGTAGTCAGACCAGAGGTGCTGGTAAGATCCCGGTGTGCACGATACTGTATATTAATACAGTATTCGGGTGAGCCATGATTCCTCCAGTACCGCAAAAGGGCCGTGGCACGGCGCACAATCCACACAACCGCTTTGCCCCTGGTCATTCGGTGTCGGAAGATGATGGCTGGTACCAGGAAGTGCCGCAAACCCAGGGTACCGAGGTGCGGATCGAGACAGCCAAGTCGGTGATCAGCCGCAACACTTCACCCGACCTCCCTTTCGATCGTTCCATCAACCCTTACCGTGGCTGCGAGCATGGCTGCATCTACTGCTATGCCCGCCCCTCACACGCCTACTGGGACCTTTCTCCCGGCCTGGATTTCGAGACCAAACTGATTGCCAAGACCAACGCCGCCGAGGTGCTGGCACAGCAATTGAGCAAACCGGGCTACGTGTGCGCGCCGATCAATCTGGGCTCCAACACCGACCCGTACCAGCCGATCGAGCGCGAACAGTTACTGACCCGGCGCTTGCTCGAAGTGTTACTGCGTTTTCGTCACCCGGTGACCATTGTCACCAAGGGTTCACTGGTGCTGCGCGACCTCGACCTGCTGGCCGAGATGGCCCGCCAGCGCCTGGCACGGGTGATGATCAGCCTGACCACGCTGGACGACGGCCTCAAACGGGTGCTCGAACCCCGAGCAGCCTCACCCGGTGCGAGGTTGAGGGCCATCCGGGTATTGCGTGAAGCGGGCGTACCGGTGGGTGTTTTGTGTTCGCCGATGATTCCGATGATCAACGACAGTGAACTGGAACGCCTGCTGGAGGCGGCCAAGGAGGCTGGCGCACAGAGTGCGGCCTACATGATGCTGCGCCTGCCGCTGGAAGTGGCGCCGCTGTTCGAGCAGTGGCTACAGGACCATTACCCGCAGCGGGCGGCGCATGTGTTGAGCCTGATCCGCCAGAGCCGCGGTGGCGAGCTGTATGACAGCCGGTTCGGCGTGCGCATGCGTGGTGAAGGAGTATTTGCCGAGTTGCTGGCGCAGCGCTTTGCCAAGGCAATGAAACGGCTGGATTTCGAAGGGCGCGAGGCGCAGGCGCTGGATTGCTCGGCGTTTTGCCCACCGGGTGGGCAGATGGCGCTGTTCTGACATGAACCCCACCCCCCACAGGGGGCTGCGCATTGCTCACAACGCAACTAATAACAACCAATAATTGCGCTAATACATATTGGCAACTGATGTTTTTTTGCTATTATCCAGTTCCCGCCTTTTTCATCTGGAACGCCCGTTCTAGAGCCTTCGAATTAAGTTTCAGTTAAGTTTTCCCCGCTAGCGTAGGTAACAAGTCCACACCGACTGTGATCTATGGCCCGTGCGTGTCATCTAAAACCCTGCATAGCCTGAATCTTTCACCGGTAAAATGGATTTACCTACACACCGTCAAGAGGATGAATCATGCCCGTCAAGGACCCATCCAAGGTCGTACCGCAGGTCCCCGCGGAAAGCGCCGATGCTGCCCTCAAGCACATCGTCGACGGCTTCCTGCGCTTTCACCATGATGTTTTCCCTGATCAGCAAGAGCTGTTCAAGAAGCTCGCCACCGCGCAAACCCCACGCGCCATGTTCATCACCTGTGCCGACTCGCGCATCGTTCCCGAGCTGATCACCCAGAGCTCGCCAGGCGACCTGTTCGTGACCCGTAACGTGGGTAACGTGGTACCGCCTTATGGCCAGATGAACGGGGGCGTTTCCAGCGCCATCGAGTACGCCGTAATGGCGCTTAAAGTGCACCACATCATCATCTGTGGCCACTCCGACTGTGGCGCCATGCGTGCGGTACTGAACCCGCAGTCGCTGACCAAGATGCCTACTGTTGGCGCCTGGTTGCGCCACGCTGAAGTGGCCCGCACCGTGGTCGAGAACAACTGCTCCTGCGGCAGCGAACACGAGACGATGCAAGTGCTGACCAAAGAGAACGTCATCGCCCAGCTGCATCACTTGCGCACCCATCCTTCGGTGGCTTCGCGCCTGGCAGCCGGTGAGCTGTTCATTCATGGTTGGGTGTACGACATCGAGACCAGCAAGATCGAAGCCTACGACGCCGCCAGCGACAGCTTCCTGCCCTTGGCCGCGGGTGAACCCGTTCCCTGCGCCACTCCGAGAGGCCGCTACTAAGCGACCCGTCCGCCGCTAGAACCTTGATAGCCGGCTGCACCCTTCAGGGGTGTGGCGCGGCCTTCGGCTGCCTTGAATTCCCTGACTGCCCTGCCGGCGTGCTCGCTGGCGGCCCGCGCCTGCGCGCTTGTCAGGGGCAAACGTGCCCACGGCCAGGGGAATGGCCGTGCGACTAGAGAAAGGAGAAACACGGTGAACATTACACAGTTGAAAGCGGCCCTGCCGCGTGAGTTGCTGGCGTCGGTGGTGGTCTTCCTGGTGGCCTTGCCGTTGTGCATGGGCATTGCGATCGCTTCTGGCATGCCGCCGGCAAAAGGCCTGATTACTGGGATTATCGGCGGTATTGTCGTCGGTTTCCTTGCTGGATCGCCGCTACAGGTCAGCGGCCCTGCTGCCGGTCTGGCGGTACTGGTGTTCGAGCTGGTACGCCAGCACGGCATGGCCATGCTCGGGCCAATCCTGTTGCTGGCCGGCCTGTTGCAGTTGCTTGCCGGTCGCTTGCGCCTGGGCTGCTGGTTCCGCGTGACCGCGCCGGCGGTGGTTTACGGCATGCTCGCCGGGATTGGCGTGTTGATCGTGCTTTCGCAGGTGCATGTGATGTTCGACACCGCACCGCAACCGTCGGGCCTGCAGAACCTGCTGGCGTTCCCGGCAACTTTGTCGGCTGCCCTGCCACAGGAGAGCACCGGCGCCGGCTGGATGGCCGGTGCGCTGGGCCTGGGGACCATCGCCATCATGTGGGGCTGGGAGCGCTTGCGGCCGCAGCGGCTGCGTTTCGTGCCGGGTGCATTACTCGGCGTGGCCAGCATGACCGCTATCAGCATGTGGCTGGCCTTGCCGGTGAACCGCGTGCAGGTACCGGCCGACCTGTCCGAGGCCATCGACTGGCTTCGTCCGGAGGACCTGTTGCAACTGGCCGACCCTACCCTGCTGGTCGCCGCCTTTGCCCTGGCGTTCATTGCCAGCGCCGAAACCTTGCTGTCGGCCGCAGCAGTGGACCGCATGCACAGCGGCCAGCGTTCGGACTTCGACCGCGAACTGTCGGCCCAGGGCATCGGCAACATGCTGTGCGGGGTGCTGGGTGCGCTGCCGATGACCGGGGTAATCGTGCGCAGCTCGGCCAACGTCCAGGCGGGGGCGCAAACCCGGGCGTCGGCAATCTTCCATGGCTTGTGGTTGCTGGCCTTCGTGGTGGCGCTGAGCAGCGTGCTGCAGCAGATACCGGTGGCGAGCTTGGCGGGGGTGTTGGTGTTTACCGGGGTCAAACTGGTCGACTTCAAGGCGTTCCGCGGGCTGGGCCGTTATGGGCGCATGCCGATGTTTACCTACGCGGCGACTGCGCTGGCGATTATCTTTACCGACCTGCTGACCGGTGTACTGCTGGGCTTTGCCCTGACCTTGCTGAAGCTGGCGTTCAAGGCGGCGCGGCTGAAGATCAACCTGGTGAGCCTAGCCAAGGATGGGCACATGGAGCTGCGCCTCAGTGGCGCGGCGACCTTCCTGAAGGTGCCGGCGCTGACCCAGGTGCTGGATACTGTACCGGCGGGCACCACGCTGCATGTGCCGCTGGGGAACCTGAGCTATATCGACCACTCGTGCCTTGAGTTGCTGGAGGACTGGAGCCGCAGTAATTCTGCCAATGGTTCGCGCTTGTTGATCGAGCAGCGGCGCCTGAAGCGTCGGATCGAGGGGCGGTTGCGGACGACGGCGGGGGTTGGGGCGTAGGAGCGGGTTTACCCGCGAATACGGTAGCGGCGGCAACGGTGATCGGCGGGTGGAGATTGGCCAGCAGGGCCGGCCCTTTCGCGGGTGAACCCGCTCCTACGACGGCCTGCGCCGAACCACCGATGCACCTAGGCCTTGACAGGTATATCAGGCCGGCTGACCCAGCTCGACACCCAGTTGGCGCGACAGGCACGGCCAGCGCTTCCACGCCGCGCCAGTTGCCGGGCTGCTCAGCTTCTCTCGATAAGCCTCCACCGATTCAACGGCAAAGCTCTCATCATTAAGCATTTCGTCGACCGAGTGGTGCACCACCTCATCCAGCTGGTTGGCAAAGCTTTCGCCAATCAACTGGTGGGCAATCAGGTTGGCGACCGTGGTGTCGACCGGGATCAACGGCTGCTGGAAGTGGCGGATGTACAAGTCATTCACCTCTTCCACCAGGCGGTGCGCCAGGTAGGCTTCATCCAGAAGGCAGTCCAGGCCTACATGCCCTTGCATCACGCTGGGCGGCTGCAGGAAGTAGGCTTCGGCAATTTTCAGTACAGGTTTGATCTGCGATTCGATCCCGGCTTCGCGGGCGACCTCGTGGGCGGCCTCCAGCAATTCCGGAACCTGATCGATGTAGGCGCTGACGAAGCGCGCCAAAGTACCCTGGGCGTCCTGCTCAGGCAGTTGGATCGAGGGGTGCAGGTGGGGCAGTTGCAGCTCGAGACGCTGTTTCAATTGGCCGGTCTGGCCTTCATGTTGATGGGCTTGGCTTACCTGCTCGCGTACAGCAGCGATGTTCATGACAACTCCAGGGACATTACGTTTCAAACGGAAGACACTAAATTAGCTCGGTATACAGAATACCTAAGACGTATTTGTTATAAGCCTCGCAAACGTGTGCGCTATCAGGCATATCGACGTGCCATTATTACGCCATGCCCTGTCAAGCACGCGGTTTTCCGGCCATTCGGTCATTTCATGAAGTTCATTTCACAGGCTTCATTGCGTGCCATTGGTCGCTGTCTATACTCCCGTTGAACGTGATTCGTTGATGAGGCCCGACTGCTTTTAGCAGGGGCTCGGTCGTCGAAGCCATGCAGTCTTGACCGCCGTTCCCTCTTGCCGCAGGCCATGCCTCCGGGACAACAAGAATTAGAAGGGGAACCCGCAATGATGCGACATCCACATGTCTGGATGGGCCTCCTGTTGTGGTCGGTTTTTGGCCAGGCAAACGCCGCCTGGACCGTGAACATGCACCCAGGGGCGACGGAAGTCTCCAACGCCGTCTTCGACCTGCACATGACCATCTTCTGGATCTGCGTGATCATTGGCATCGTGGTGTTTGGCGCGATGTTCTGGTCAATGGTCATCCACCGCCGCTCCACCGGCCAGCAGGCTGCGCATTTCCACGAGCACACCTGGGTGGAAATCCTCTGGACGGTAGTTCCCTTCCTGATCCTGGTGGCCATGGCCATCCCGGCCACCAAGACGCTGATCGACATCTACGATGCCAGCGATTCGGACATCGACATCCAGGTCACGGGGTACCAGTGGAAATGGCACTACAAGTACCTGGGCCAGGACGTGGAGTTCTTCAGCAACCTGGCCACCCCCACCGACCAGATCCACAACAAGGCGCCAAAGGATGAGCACTACCTGCTGGAAGTCGACCAGCCGCTGGTGCTGCCGGTGGGCGCGAAAGTGCGCTTCCTGGTCACTGCTGCCGATGTGATCCACTCCTGGTGGGTGCCGGCCTTCGCGGTCAAACGCGACGCCATCCCAGGCTTTGTCAACGAAGCCTGGACCCGGATCGAAAAGCCAGGCATCTACCGCGGCCAGTGCACCGAGCTGTGCGGCAAGGACCACGGCTTCATGCCGGTGGTGGTCGAGGTCAAGTCCAAGGCGGATTACGACACCTGGCTTGGCGAGCGCAAGGCTGAAGCCGCCAAGCTCAAGGAGCTGACCAGCAAGGAATGGACCCTGGAAGAGCTGGTGGAGCGCGGCGACAAGGTCTACCACACCACCTGCGTGGCCTGTCACCAGGCCGAAGGCCAGGGCCTGCCGCCAATGTTCCCGGCGCTCAAAGGCTCGAAGATTGCCACCGGGCCGAAGGAAGGCCACCTGAGCATTGTCTTCCATGGCAAGCCCGGCACGGCCATGGCCGCTTTCGGCAAGCAGCTGTCGGAAGTCGACATCGCTGCTGTGGTCACCTACGAGCGCAATGCCTGGGGCAACAACAAAGGCGACATGGTGACGCCGAAGGACGTGCTGGCGCTGAAGCAGGCAGAAGCCAAGTGAACCGGGTTACTCGCGGCAATCAATGGATTGCAGGAGACAGGACATGAGTGCAGTGATCGACGACCACGCCCACGGCCACGACCATGCGCACGGCCCGGCCAAGGGCCTGATGCGCTGGGTGCTGACCACCAACCATAAAGACATCGGCACGATGTACCTGTGGTTCAGTTTCATCATGTTCCTGCTCGGTGGCTCGTTTGCCATGGTGATCCGCGCTGAGCTATTCCAGCCGGGTTTGCAGATCGTGGAACCGGCGTTCTTCAACCAGATGACCACCATGCATGGCCTGATCATGGTGTTCGGCGCGGTGATGCCGGCCTTCGTCGGCCTGGCCAACTGGATGATTCCGCTGATGATCGGCGCGCCCGACATGGCACTGCCACGGATGAACAACTTCAGCTTCTGGCTGCTGCCGGCGGCCTTCCTGCTGCTGGTATCGACCCTGTTCAGCCCGGGCGGAGGGCCGAACTTTGGCTGGACCTTCTACGCACCGCTTTCCACCACCTATGCGCCAGCCAGCGTCACCTTCTTCATCTTCGCCATCCACCTGATGGGTATCAGCTCGATCATGGGGGCGATCAACGTGATTGCCACCATCCTCAACCTGCGTGCCCCCGGCATGACGCTGATGAAAATGCCGCTGTTCGTCTGGACCTGGCTGATCACCGCGTTCCTGCTGATTGCGGTGATGCCAGTACTGGCCGGCGTGGTAACCATGATGCTGATGGATATCCACTTCGGTACCAGCTTTTTCAGTGCCGCAGGTGGCGGTGACCCGGTGCTGTTCCAGCATGTGTTCTGGTTCTTCGGCCACCCTGAGGTTTACATCATGATCCTGCCCGCCTTCGGTGCGGTCAGCTCGATCATCCCGGCGTTCTCGCGCAAGCCGCTGTTCGGTTATACCTCGATGGTGTATGCCACCGGCGCCATTGCCTTCCTGTCATTCATCGTCTGGGCCCACCATATGTTTGTGGTCGGTATCCCGGTGGTCGGCGAGTTGTTCTTCATGTACGCCACCATGCTGATTGCCGTGCCCACCGGGGTGAAGGTATTCAACTGGGTCAGCACCATGTGGGAAGGTTCGCTCACCTTCGAAACGCCGATGCTGTTCGCCATCGCCTTTGTCATCCTGTTCACCATCGGGGGTTTCTCCGGGTTGATGCTGGCGATCGCCCCGGCAGACTTCCAGTACCACGACACTTACTTCGTGGTGGCGCATTTCCACTACGTACTGGTGCCTGGTGCAATTTTCGGCATCTTTGCCTCGGCCTACTACTGGCTGCCGAAATGGACCGGCCACATGTACGACGAAACCCTCGGCAAACTGCACTTCTGGCTGTCGTTCGTCGGCATGAACATGGCCTTCTTCCCCATGCACTTCGTAGGCTTGGCCGGCATGCCACGGCGCATCCCCGACTACAACCTGCAGTTCGCCGATTTCAACATGGTGTCGTCGATCGGCGCGTTCATGTTCGGCGCCACGCAGATCTTCTTCCTGTTCATTGTCATCAAGTGCATCCGCGGTGGCGCGCCGGCACCGGCCAAACCCTGGGATGGCGCCGAGGGCCTTGAGTGGTCGATACCCTCGCCTGCGCCCTACCACACCTTCCAGACACCCCCGGAAGTGAAATAGGAACCCGCCATGAACGGCCTGTCGGTGAAACGCCTGGTAACGCGCCTGTTGATGCTGACGGTGGTGATGTTCGCCTTCGGCTTCGCGCTGGTGCCGATCTACGACGTCATGTGCAAAGCCTTCGGTATCAACGGCAAGACCGGCGGCCAATACGAAGGTAGCCAGGTCAGTGACCCGACGCGTGCTGTGCGGGTGCAGTTCATGTCGACCAATGCCAGCGACATGGTCTGGGACTTCTACTCCACTGCCGACCAGCTGGAGGTCAACCCGGGGGCGGTGAACCAGATGATCTTCATTGCCCACAACCCGACCGACCGGCCGATGAGTGCGCAGGCAATACCCAGCATTACCCCGGCCGAGGCCGCGGCCTACTTCCACAAGACCGAGTGCTTCTGCTTTACCCAGCAGGTGCTGCAGCCCGGCGAACGCATCGAGATGCCGGTGCGCTTCATCGTCGACCGCGACCTGCCGGCCAGCGTGAAGCACCTGACACTGGCCTACACCTTGTTCGACATCACCGCTCGCCACCCGCCGGTCGCGCACGTTGCGGCGCAGGACGTCCAGGGCGCCCGTTAAGGGAAGGAGAACAGCAATGGCAAGTCATGAGCACTACTATGTTCCGGCGCAGAGCAAATGGCCGATCATCGCCACCATCGGCATGTTCATCACGGTATTCGGCCTGGGCACCTGGTTCAACGACATGAAGGCGGGCCACCCGGATTCCCACGGGCCGCTGATTTTCTTCGTGGGTGCGTTGTTTCTGGCCTACATGCTGTTCGGCTGGTTTGGGGCAGTGGTCAAGGAGAGCCGCGCCGGGTTGTACAGCCCGCAACTGGACCGCTCGTTCCGCTGGGGCATGAGCTGGTTCATCTTCTCCGAAGTGATGTTCTTCCTGGCCTTCTTCGGTGCGCTGTTCTACGTGCGCGTACTGGCGGGGCCGTGGCTGGGTGGCGAAGGGGCCAAAGGTGTTACGCACATGCTGTGGCCAACCTTCGAATTCACCTGGCCGCTGCTGCACACCCCCGACCCCAAGCTGTTCCCTCCCCCCAAGGAGGTGATCGACCCGTGGCACCTGCCGCTGATCAACACCATCCTGCTGGTCAGTTCCAGTGTGACAATCACCATTGCCCACCACGCCTTGCGCCGTGACCACCGCGGCCCGCTGAAATTCTGGATGGCGCTGACCATTGTCCTGGGCATCAGTTTTATCGCGCTGCAGGCCTTCGAGTACTACGAGGCCTATACCAAGCTGGGGCTGACACTGGGCTCAGGAATCTACGGTGCGACGTTTTTCATGCTGACCGGCTTCCACGGTGCCCACGTGACATTGGGCACGATCATTCTGATTGTGATGTACGTGCGCATTCTGCGCGGGCATTTCAACCCGGAAAAACACTTCGGCTTCGAGGCGGCCAGTTGGTACTGGCACTTCGTCGATGTGGTGTGGGTGGGGTTGTTCATCTTTGTCTATGTGTTGTGAATACGAAAACCCTGTAGGGGCGGGTGAGAACTTCAGAAAGGGGCTTGGGAGACCAATTGACCGCTGATCAAGCCCCAGGCGACCAGGCCTATGGTCAGGGCTGCCAGGGTCACCCGTACAGTCAGGGCCTTTAGCAGACGGGTCGAGTTTTCATCATCCTTGACCAGAAACACCAGGCCACTGAACAGGCTGGCAATCGTGGCCAACAGCATCAGGACAATCGCGGCCTTGAGCATGACGTCACTCCGGGGGGATGCGGTGATGTGGATAAGTATAGCGAGGCGCTCGTGAGGCCGTTTCGCCCAGGCTGGGTACCGACGCTGGCGGTGATTGCACTGCTGCCGGGACTGATTACGCTTGGTTGCTGGCAACTCGGCCGTGCCGAGGAAAAGCGCGTGCTGCTGGCCACCTATGCAGAACGGCGGATTGAAGCGCCGATAGCCACCGCCCAGCTCTTCTCGAAAGAAGACAACGCCTTCCGCCGCGTGCACCTGTATGGCCGCTTCGACGCCGAGCACAGCGTGCTGCTGGACAACCGCATGCGCGACGGCAAAGCCGGTGTCGAGCTGCTGCAGCCCTTCCACGACCAAGCCAGCGGCCTGTGGTTGCTGATCAATCGTGGCTGGCTGCCATGGCTGGACCGCCGGGTGCCGGTGCACTTCGAAACCCCTGCCCAGGCCTTGGCGCTGGATGCCTCTGTGTATGTCGCGCCCGGTAGCACCTTCCAACTGCACCCGGACCCCATCGGCGGGCAATGGCCGCATCTGTTGACCGCTATCGATGCCGCGCAGCTATGGCAACAGCTTGATCGCGAAGGCTTCGCCCAGGAATTGCGCCTGGAGCCGGGCCCTGCGAGCTATCGCCTGGACTGGCCGGTTGTGGCCATGAGCCCCGAAAAACACGTGGGCTACGCCGTGCAGTGGTTTGCCCTGGCTACCGCTCTGGTTCTGCTCTACCTCTACTTCGGCTGGCACCAAAACAAGGAGAAACGCCATGGCCACCGCCACTCCACTGGACGTGTCTGAACGTAGCAAGCCCAGAGCCCGTGGGCGTTTGCAGCTTTTGCTGATACTGCTGGTGGTGCTGGGGCCGATGGTTCTGGCCACCAGCATGTACAAGCTCAAATTCTGGGTGCCGGAAGGCCGCAGCTACCATGGCGCCATGATTGGCAATGGGGAAAGCCGTGCCGATCTCGGCGTGGCGGGCCAGGACGAGCGCTGGCAGTTGCTGGTCAGCGCGCCCCAGGCCTGCACCGAAGACTGTCAGCGCCTGGTTTACCTGGCTCGGCAGATTCAGGTCGGGCTGGGGCGTGATGCCAGCCGCGCCAGCCATGCGCTGGCCGCCGCCCAGCCGCTGAGTGCCGACTATCAGGCACTGCTCGGCCGCGAGTACCCGCAGTTGCAGCGCTACCCGCTGGATGCGCAACGCTACCAGCAGAAGGTTGCCGAGCCCGGCCCGCAGCTGTGGATCGTCGACCCGCACGGCAACCTGGTGCTGCGCTACGACGGCAAGGTCAACGGCAAGCATGTGCTGGATGACCTGCGCCACCTGCTCAAGCTGTCCAATATCGGCTAGGAGCCTGCCATGGCCAGACCTGGATTTCGCCTTGCTGTGTTCGCCACCCTGCTGGCACTGCTGGTCGTCCTGCTCGGTGCCTATACCCGCCTGACCCACGCCGGCCTCGGTTGCCCCGACTGGCCCGGGTGCTATGGCTTTATCAGCGTGCCCAAGAGTGAAGCGCAGTTGGCCCATGCCGAGCTGCACTTTCCTGAGCACCCGGTGGAAGCTGCCAAGGGCTGGGCCGAGATGGTCCACCGCTACTTTGCCGGTAGCCTGGCCGTGGTGATCGCCCTGCTCGCTTTCCAGGCAATGCGCCGGCATGCACGCGATGGGCAGCCTTATCGCCTGCCAATGCTGCTACTGGGTGTGGTGCTGGCCCAGGCAGCCTTCGGTATGTGGACGGTCACCCTGAAACTATGGCCGCAGGTGGTCACGGCGCACTTGCTGGGTGGCTTTACCACGTTGAGCTTGCTGTTCCTGTTGTCTCTGCGTCTGTCCCGGGCCTTTGCGCCCTTGCCGAAACTGCCGCTGAGCCTGCGCCGGATCGCTGCGCTGGCGCTGCTGGTGGTAATCGGCCAGATCGCCCTGGGCGGTTGGGTCAGCGCCAACTACGCCGCCGTGGCCTGCATCGACCTGCCGACCTGCCATGGCCAGTGGTGGCCAGCTGCGGACTTCAGCAACGGCTTCCACCTGACCCAGCACGTCGGCCCCAATTACCTTGGCGGGCAGTTGGACAGTGATGCGCGTACGGCCATCCACATCAGCCACAGGCTGGGCGCGCTGCTGGTGACCTGCGTGCTGCTGATGCTCAGCTGGAAGCTGCACCGCTGTGGTCTCCCCGGCCTGTCGCGGCTGGTGCTGCTGGCGCTGGCCTTGCAAGTGGGCCTGGGCATCAGCAACGTGGTGTTCCACCTGCCGCTGGCGGTGGCTGTTGCGCACAATGCCGGCGGGGCGATGCTGCTGCTGAGCATGGTGCTGGTGAACTACCGCATTCGAGTGGTCGACAAGGTTCGAGTGGGTGTCGGCCATGGCTGGCGTCTGCGGCCGGTGGTCGGGGTGGGTATTTCCCATCATATGAGGAACGACTCGTGGCGACGCTTCTAAGCGTACGACGGGCCCGCTGGCGCGATTACCTTGAGCTGACCAAGCCCAAGGTGGTGGTGCTGATGCTGATCACCTCGCTGGCGGGCATGTTCCTGGCCACCCGGGCGGGCGTCAGCTGGAGCGTGCTGTTGTTCGGCAACCTGGGCATCGGCCTGTGCGCGGGTGGCGCGGCAGTGGTCAATCATGTGGTGGATCGGCGCATCGATGCGCTGATGGCACGCACCCACAAACGGCCTTTGGCCCAAGGCCGAGTCGAGCCTCTGCCGGCGATGTTGTTCGCCTTGGCCCTGGCGCTGCTGGGCATGGTCCTGCTGCTGGTGTTCACCAACGCCCTCACCGCCTGGCTGACCCTGGCCTCATTACTCGGTTATGCGGTGCTCTACACCGGCTTTCTCAAGCGCGCCACGCCACAGAACATCGTCATCGGTGGTCTGGCCGGTGCCGCTCCGCCGTTGCTCGGCTGGGTGGCGGTAAGCGGCCATGTCAGCGCCGAACCCTTGCTGCTTGTGTTGATCATTTTCGCCTGGACCCCGCCGCATTTCTGGGCGCTGGCCATCCACCGCAAGGAGGAATACGCCAAGGCCGATATCCCGATGTTGCCGGTGACCCACGGCGAGCGCTACACCAAACTGCATATCCTGCTGTACACCCTGATCCTGCTGGCAGTGAGCCTGCTCCCGTATGCCATCCACATGAGTGGCCCGCTGTACCTGGTCTGTGCCCTAGCCTTGGGCCTGCGCTTCCTGCAATGGGCTTGGGTGTTGTACCGTAGCAGCCGGCCGCACGCGGCGATCGGCACCTTCAAGTACTCTATCGGCTACCTGTTCGCGCTGTTCATTGCGTTGCTTCTTGACCACTACCTGTTGCTGAACCTATGACCCGAACCCAGAAAACCGTCTTCATCCTCGTTGCCCTGGTCGCGTTGATCCTGGGCCTGACCGTCAACAAGGTGCTTAATGGTCGTGACCAGCCCAACCCTGCCGAGCTGATCGATGCGGGCATCATCCTGCTGCCGCAGAGCCGCGCCGTGGCCGATGTCACCATGACCAACCAGGACGGCCAGCCGGTGCAGATGGATGACCTCAAGGGCAAATGGTCGCTGCTGTTCTTTGGCTACACCTACTGCCCGGACATCTGCCCGACCACTCTGGCCCAGCTGCGTCAGGTGAAGAGCGAGCTGCCCAAGGATGCCGTCGACCGGCTGCAGGTGGTGTTGGTGAGCGTGGATCCTAACCGCGACACGCCGAACCAGCTGAAGCAGTATCTGGGCTATTTCGACAAGGAATTTGTCGGCGTGGCGGGGTCGATCGAGGATACCCAGAAGCTGGCCAATGCCTTGAGCATTCCGTTCATTCCGGCGGATACCAGCAAGCCGGGGTATACCGTGGATCACAGCGGTAACCTGGCGATTGTCGGCCCGGATGGGAGACAGCGTGGGTTCATTCGGGCGCCGTTCAACAACCAGAAGCTGGGGGCGCAGTTGCCGGGGCTGGTCAAGCGGGATTGAGTCAGCCCCAAAAGCTTCGCGGGTAAACCCGCTCCTACAACGATGTGTGTAGGGGCGGGTTTACCCGCGAAGAATAGAGCTTGATAGGTCGGATCAGAACGCCGGAACCACAGCGCCTTTGTACTTCTCGATGATGAACTGCTTCACCTCAGGCGAGTGCAGTGCAGCCGCCAGTTTCTTCATGTCGTCCGAGTCCTTGTTGTCCGGGCGGGCAACCAGGATGTTCACGTAGGGCGAGTCGCTGCCCTCGATGGCCAGCGCGTCTTTTTCCGGGTTCAGCTTGGCTTCCAGCGCGTAGTTGGTGTTGATCAGGGCGGCATCTACCTGGGTCAGCACACGCGGGATGGTGGCGGCTTCCAGCTCACGGAACTTCACGTTTTTCGGGTTTTCGGCAACATCCTTCACGGTCGACAGGATGTTCTTGTTGTCCTTGAGCTTGATCACGCCAGCCTTGTCCAGCAGCAGCAAGGCGCGGCCGCCGTTGGTGGCGTCGTTGGGAATGACCACGGTGGCGCCGGAGGACAGCTCGTCCAGTTTCTTGATCTTGGTCGAATACACGCCCAGTGGCTCGATGTGCACGCCGGCCACGCTCACCAGGCTGGTGCCCTTGGCCTTGTTGAATTCATCCAGGTAAGGCTGGTGCTGGAAGAAGTTGGCGTCCAGGCGCTTTTCCGCCACCTGCACGTTCGGTTGGATGTAGTCGGTGAATTCCTTGACCTTCAGCTCTACGCCTTCTTTCGCCAGCTGTGGTTTGACGAAGTTGAGGATCTCGGCGTGCGGCACCGGGGTGGCGGCGACGGTAAGGGTATCGGCCTGGGCCGAGAAGGCCGCGACAGCGGCAGCGACAGCAAGCAGCTTCTTCATTGATCACTCCTTGTGAGGGCCGCGACGGCCCCCGAACGGGTCGGCCAGGCCGACCCCATTGGGGTTATTTACGGGAAAAATGCACGACCAGTTTGTCGCCCACGCTCTGCAGGACTTGAACCAGTACCAGCAGCAGTACCACGGTCACTACCATCACATCGGTCTGGAAACGCTGGTAACCGAAGCGGATAGCCAGGTCACCAAGGCCCCCGGCACCCACCACACCGGCCATGGCAGTGTAAGAAACCAGGGTGATGGCGGTTACCGTTATGGCCGCGAAGATGCCCGGACGGGCCTCCGGCAGCAGCGCACTGGTGATGATCTGGCGGGTGGTGGCGCCCATCGACTGGGTGGCTTCGATGATGCCGCGGTCCACTTCACGCAAGGCGGTTTCAACCAGGCGCGCAAAGAACGGCGTGGCACCCACCACCAGCGGCGGGATGGCGCCTGCAACGCCCAGCGAGGTACCGGTGATCAGCACGGTGAACGGGATCATCACGATCAGCAAAATGATGAATGGCAGCGAGCGCAGGATGTTGACCACCAGCGACAGCAGCGCATAGACGCCCTTCTGTTCGAACATCTGCTTTGGCCCGCAGAGGAACAGCAGCACGCCCAGTGGCAGGCCCAGTAGCACGGTGAAGAACAGCGAGCCGAACAGCATGATCATGGTATCGACGGTGGCCAGCCAGATTTCGGCCCAGTCGACGTTGGCAAAGAAATTCAGGGCGTCCATCAACGCAGTACCTCCATATGTACGTCAGCTGCCTTGAAGCGGGCGAACGCCGCTTCCATGTCTCCGCCGATCAGGGCGAGAGTGAGCTGGCCATAGGGGACATCCTTGATGCGGTCGATACGCCCGGCGAGGATGCTGTAGTCCACACCGGTTTCGCGGGCCACGGTGCCCAGCAGCGGCGCGTAGGTGGCGTCGCCCTGGAAGGTCAGGCGTACGATGCGGCCTGGCACGTGGGCAAAGTCGTCGCGCTGCTCGCCTTCGTCGACCTGCTCGTCTTCCTGGACGAAGCGCTTGGTGGTGGGGTGCTGCGGGTGCAGAAACACCTCGGCCACCGAGCCTTGCTCGACGATCTGACCGGCGTCCATCACTGCCACGCGGTCGCAGACACGGCGGATCACGTCCATCTCGTGAGTGATCAGCACAATGGTCAGCTTCAGTTCACGGTTGATCTCGGCCAGCAGTTGCAGGACCGAGGCCGTGGTTTGCGGGTCGAGGGCACTGGTGGCCTCGTCGCATAGCAGGATCTTCGGGTTGGTGGACAGGGCGCGGGCGATGCCGACGCGCTGCTTCTGGCCGCCGGACAGCTGCGCCGGGTACTTTTTGGCGTGGTCCGACAGGCCAACGCGAGCCAGTAGCTCGGTGACGCGCTTGTCGATTTCGCTGCGCGACAGCTCACCGGCCAGGGCCAGTGGCAGGGCGACGTTGTCGGCGACGGTCTTGGAGGCCAGCAGGTTGAAGTGCTGGAAAATCATCCCGACCTGCTGGCGGAAGCCGCGCAACTGGCTGGCGTTGAACGCGGTGACGTCTTCGCCGTCGACGATGATCGTGCCGCCGGAAGGTTCTTCCAGGCGGTTGATCAGGCGCAGCATGGTGCTTTTGCCAGCGCCGGAATGGCCGATCAGGCCGAACACCTGGCCATCTTCGATGGTCAGGCTGGTCGGATTCAGTGCGGGGATTTCCCTACCGGCAACGCGGTAGGTTTTATGTACCTGTTGGAACTCGATCACGTAGCGAACCTTGTGGGGCGCATTGAAATTTGGGTCAGCGGTTAGCTGGGGTCGCGCATTTTAGCCTTTTCCCATAGCTGTTCTTAGCATTTATTTCGTCATGCACCAATCCATCGGGCATATCGCGACAACCGGTAATCCTGATTGAACGCTCGGCAACGCCCTCCAGTCACTACTTGGACAAGCCCTGAACGGGCACGCCTTAAGACTGATGAGGAGAGCCGATCATGCCCAGCAAGAAAACGGATGCGCCCAAGCACAGCGAGGCCGCCGGTACCCAGACCCCCGACAGGGCCAACACCAATGCCAAGCTGCAGAGCCTGGAGGCCGACCGCAGCGATGCGACCGGGCAGGCGCTGCGGACCAACCAAGGCGTGCGCATTGCTGACAACCAGAACTCCCTCAAGGCGGGTGATCGCGGACCTTCGCTGCTTGAAGACTTCATCATGCGCGAGAAAATCACCCACTTCGACCATGAGCGTATCCCCGAGCGCATCGTGCACGCCCGCGGTACCGGGGCACACGGGTTCTTCCAGAGCTATGGCAACCACGCCGAGCTGACCAAGGCCGGCTTCCTGCAAGATCCGGAAAAGATCACCCCGGTTTTTGTCCGCTTCTCGACGGTTCAGGGCCCACGCGGTTCTGGCGATACGGTGCGAGATGTGCGGGGCTTTGCCGTCAAGTTCTATACAGATGAAGGCAATTTCGACTTGGTCGGCAATAACATGCCGGTGTTCTTCATCCAGGATGCCATCAAGTTCCCCGATTTTGTCCACGCGGTGAAGCCAGAGCCACACAACGAGATACCGACCGGCGGTTCGGCTCATGACACCTTCTGGGATTTCGTCTCGCTGGTGCCGGAGTCGGCTCATATGGTCATGTGGGCCATGTCTGACCGCGCCATCCCGCGCAGCCTTCGAATGATGGAAGGCTTTGGCGTGCATACCTTCCGCCTGATCAATGCCAAGGGCGTGGCCAGCTTCGTCAAGTTTCATTGGAAACCACGCCAGGGCGTGCATTCCCTGCTGTGGGACGAAGCCCAGAAACTGGCGGGCAAGGACACCGACTTCCAGCGCCGTGACCTATGGGAAGCCATCGAAACCGGTGACTACCCGGAATGGGAACTGGGCGTGCAGATTGTGCCTGAGGCTGACGAACACAAATTCGACTTCGACCTGTTGGACCCGACCAAGATCATCCCGGAGGAACTGGTACCCGTCACGCCGCTGGGCAAGATGGTGCTCAACCGCAACCCGGACAATTTCTTTGCCGAGGTCGAACAGGTGGCGTTCTGCCCAGGCCATATCGTGCCAGGTATCGACTTTACCAACGACCCGCTGCTGCAGGGCCGGCTGTTCTCGTACACCGATACCCAGATCAGCCGCCTGGGTGGGCCGAACTTCCACCAGATCCCGATCAACCGGCCGGTAGCGCCGAACCACAACAACCAGCGTGATGCGTTGCACCAGCACGTCGTGCACAAGGGCCGGGCTTCCTACGAGCCCAACTCGATTGATGGCGGCTGGCCAAAGGAAACCCCGCCTGCGGCGCAAGACGGCGGCTTCGAGAGCTATCAGGAGCGTATCGATGCGCACAAGATTCGCCAGCGCAGTGAGTCGTTCGGCGATCACTTCTCGCAGGCCCGGCTGTTCTTCCAGAGCATGAGCCCGACCGAGCAACAGCACATCATCAAGGCTTACAGCTTCGAGTTGGGCAAAGTGGAGCGTGAACATATCCGCGCCCGGGAAGTGAATGAAATTCTCGCCAACATCGACCTGAAGCTGGCGGCGGCGGTTGCGGCCAACCTGGGCCTCCCTGCGCCGAAAGCGGGTACGGTGAAGGTGAAGGGTAGCCAGCTGGCGCAATCGCCTGCGTTGAGCCAGATGAACCACCCAGGTTCGGTGGGTATCAAGGGGCGCAAGATTGCTGTGCTGGTGGCAGATGGCGTGGACGCTGCCAGCGTGGACAAACTGGTCAAGGCCCTGGAAGCGCACAGTGCCCGGCCAATGCTGCTGGGGCCGACCTCGGCGCCGGTGAAGGCGGCGGATGGCAAACAACTGCCGGTAGCGGCGTCGATGGAGGGGATGCCTTCGATCATGTTCGACGGGATTGTCGTGCCTGCGGGCAAGGCCTCTACGGATGCGCTGGCGGCTAGCGGATTGGCCAAGCATTTCGTGCTGGAGGGTTACAAGCACCTGAAGGCGCTGGTGCTGACCAAGGAATTGGCGAAAGCGTTGGGGCTCAAGGAGGACAAGGGGCTGCTGCTCGGGGATGAGCAGAAGGCAGTGGATGCCTTTGTCAAAGCGGTTGAAGGCCACCGGGTGTGGGAGCGGGAGGCGGCAGCTGAAACTGTTCCTGCCTGATAAGGCCTTTTCGCGGGTAAACCCCCTCCTGATGTAGGAGCGGGTTTACCCGCGAAGCGTTTACTGCTGATGCGGGACCAGCACCACCTGTGCCGGCAGCGAGCGCTGGATCTGATGCTTCTGCTTCAGCTCAAACCCACTGTCAATCTTGCGCACGCGTTTTTCCAGCAAGGTCTTCAGCCAAGGTGCATCCTCGGTGCGCGGTACCTGGAATACCACTTCGCACTGGTAACTCACCACATCGGCGGCAATGTCGTCCAGTTGGCGGCGCAGCGCCCGGCTGTCAGTGGTCTTCAAGGCCACCACGGTACTGGGCGCTGTCGGGTCGATGATGCGTGCCTTGGGCTTGGCTTCGGCGGCTTTCAGCGCAGCTTCAGCCTTTTCCAGTTCGGCCTTGCGGGCCTGGGTCACGGCATCCCCGCCGGTCACCGCTGGCGCCTGCGGCATCAGTGCCCGGGCGCGGGCCAGGGCGGTAGCTGCCGCGTTTACATCGCCCTTCTGCAGAACGATCTGGCTACGTTGCAGGTAAGCTTCGGCCAGTTGGCGCTGGTATTGCTCCAGGCGTGCATCATCCGGCGACTGGGCCTGCAGTGCAGCAAGCTGGTCTTCGGCGGTAGCCAGCTCATTGCTGGCGATGTTCTGTTGCAACTGCTGCCAGGCATCTGCTTGAGCAGGTGCGGTGGCCTGTTCGACCGGCGCATTGGAACAGGCAGCCAGGATCAGGGAAAACGCGGCAACAAGCAGATAACGGGAGGCGAACGGCTTCATTCCTGCGACTCTCTATTTGCGCAAAAAGCGAGCAAGTCTACACCCAGGTGCGCACGCTCGAAAATAGGCCTTACAGACCCTTTACCGGGCAAAGGTTGCAAGGCGTGCCTGCACACGCCCTGCGTTTCAGCGTTTTGGCAGGGCCAGGCTCAGCAAGAATAGCACCGCGGCGCAGACCACGATCGAGGGCCCGGCGGGGGTGTCCTTGAACCAGGACATGGCCAGGCCGCCGCACACTGCGGTGATACCCAGCAGGCTGGCACCCAGGGCCATCTGCTCTGGTGAGCGGGCGTGACGCTGTGCCGCAGCCGCGGGAATGATCAGTAGCGAGGTGATCAGCAACACGCCAACAATTTTCATGGCAACCGCAATAACCACTGCGATCAGCAGCATCAGCGCCAAGCGCAGGCCGGCCACGGGCAGGCCTTCGACCATAGCCAGTTCTTCGTGCACGGTAACCGCCAGCAGCGGCCGCCACAGCACAGCGAGCAGCAGCAGGACCAGTGCACTGCCGCCGAGGATCCAGGCCAGGTCGGTGGTGCTGATGGCCAGCAGATCGCCGAACAGGTAAGCCATCAGGTCAATGCGCACATCGTGCATGAAGCTCAGCACCACCAGGCCCAGCGACAAGGTGCTGGGGGCCAGGATACCCAGGAGGGTGTCGGAGGCCAGCGGCTGGCGTTGCTGCAATGTCACCAGCAGAATCGCCAGCAACAGGCAGCCCACGGTTACCGCCAGCGCCGGGCTGACATCCAGGGCAAAGCCCAGGGCCACACCGAGCAGCGCGGCGTGAGACAGGGTGTCGCCAAAGTAGGCCATGCGCCGCCATACCACGAAGGAGCCCAGTGGGCCTGCAACCAGTGCCAGGGACAAGCCGGCAAGCAAGGCGTAGAGAAGAAAATCAGCCATGCTTGCAGTGCTCTCCGTGAACATGGGTGCCAGGGGCGACCACCGAGCCATGCAGGTCGTGGCTGTGGTCGTGATGGTGGTGGTAGATGGCCAGGCTCGGTGCGGTCTTGCCGAACAGCTCGACGAACGCCGGATCACCGCTGACTTGCTCAGGGTGACCTGAGCAGCACACGTGGCGGTTCAGGCACACCACCTGGTCGGTAGCGCTCATGACCAGGTGCAGGTCGTGGGACACCATCAGTACGCCGCAGCCGTGGCGGTCGCGCAGGCGGGTGATGAGGTTGTAAAGCTCGGTCTGGCCGACCACGTCCACACCTTGTACCGGTTCGTCGAGCACCAGCAACTGGGGTTCGCGCAGCAAGGCGCGGGCCAGCAGCACGCGTTGCATTTCGCCGCCGGAAATAGTCTGGATCGGGCTGTCGATGACTTGCTCGGCACCCACTTCCTGCAGCGCCGACAAGGCTGCCGCGCGGTCTACACCTGGCACCAGGCGCAGGAAGCGCAGCACCGACAGCGGCAGTGTGGCATCAACCTGAATTTTCTGCGGCATGTAGCCAATGCGCAGCTTGGGTTTGCGCCATACCTTGCCGCGATGTGGCTTGAGCAGGCCAAGTACGGCCCGCACCAAGGTCGTCTTACCCGCCCCGTTGGGGCCAATCAGGGTGACGATCTGGCCTGGGGCGACCGACAGGTCGATGCTGTCGAGCACCGCCTCACCGCCAAAGGTGACGCCGACCTGCTCCAGGCGAATCAGGGCGTCGCTCATGCCGCGCTCCGGCAGTTACCGCACAGGCCGACCACTTCCACGGTCTGGGTCTCGACCGTGAAACCCACGCCTTTGGCGCTGTTGATGATGGCCTCGCTGATGCTGCTCTGCTCGAGCTCGATGGCCACATGGCAGGCCCGACAGATCAGGAACTGGCCTTGGTGCACGTGCTCGGGGTGGCTGCAGCCGATGAAGGCGTTGAGCGATGCGATGCGATGTACCAGGCCGTTTTCCAGCAGGAAGTCCAGCGCACGGTACACCGTGGGCGGCGCGGCGCGGCGGCCGTCCTGCTCACTGAGCACAGCGAGGATGTCGTAGGCGCCCAGTGGCTTGTGGCTCTGCCACACCAGCTCCAGCACACGGCGGCGCAGGGCTGTCAGGCGCAGGCCCTGGCGGGTGCACAAGGCGTCGGCTTCAGCCAGTGCGCTGTGTACGCAATGGGAGTGGTCGTGAGGACGGTTGGCCAGCGGTGTGATGGACATGGGCAGCGACGGTTCTGGACAGAGACGTTATTATGTTACCTGTTTCTGAAGATTCGAGTATCCACCGTGTCCCGATTCCTGGCTCTGTTTGTCGCTTTCATCGCATTATCCGCGCAGGCCGACGTGCGTGTGCTCACCACTATCAAGCCCTTGCAGCAGATTGCCGCTGCCGTGCAGGAGGGTGTTGGCAGCCCTGACGTGCTGCTGCCGCCCGGCGCTTCACCCCACCACTATGCGCTGCGTCCCTCCGACGTGCGGCGGGTAGGCGATGCCGACCTGCTGTACTGGATCGGCCCGGACATGGAGAACTTCCTTGCGCGTGTGCTGGGAAGCCGCAGCAAGGCCACAGTGGCTGTGCAGTCGCTGCCGGGCATGAAGCTGCGCCACTTTGGCGAGGACAGCCATTCCCATGAGGAAGCAGACCATGACGATCATGACCACGATCACCGCCCAGGCAGCCTGGATGCGCATTTGTGGCTATCGTCGGTCAATGCGCGAGTAATCGCGGCAAAAATGGCAGCTGACCTGGCCCAGGTCGACCCGGCCAATGCGGCTCGCTATCAGAGCAACCTGAAGGCCTTCGATGAACGCCTGGATGCGTTGGATGGGCGTATCAAGGCGCGCGTGACCGGTATTGCCAGCAAGCCGTACTTCGTCTTCCACGAAGCCTTCGACTATTTTGAAGCTGAATATGGCTTGAAGCACGCGGGCGTGTTCAGCGTGGCATCCGAGGTGCAGCCTGGGGCGCAACATGTGGCGGCCATGCGCAAGCGTCTTCAGGAAGTGGGCAAGACCTGCGTGTTCAGCGAGCCGCCACTGCGGCCGCGATTGGCCGAGACCCTGACTGCCGGGTTGCCGGTGCGCCTGGCCGAGCTGGATGCCTTGGGTGGCACCGATCCGGTGGATGGCAAAGGGTATGAGCGCTTGCTGGAGAAGCTGGGCGGTGACCTGGCAGGCTGCCTGGAGCAGTTGTAAGCCTGTACCGGCCCCTTCGCGGGCACGCCCGCTCCCACAGGGATATACTCAAACCTTGAGTTTGTCATTGTACCTGTGGGAGCGGGCGTGCCCGCGAAGAGGCAGACGCGGTCTACAGCGCGAACGGCAGGTGCAAAGCCACCTGCTGGCGCTGCGCCAGACGCACTTCGAACTCGCTCGGATCGTGGATCATCACATCCATCCCGGCGAACGACTCGGCTGCAATCAGGCGCGACAGCCAGAAACGCACGCAGCCTACCCGCAACATTTCCGGCCACAGCTCGGCTTCGGCTGCAGTGAACGGCCGCAGCGCCGCGTAAGCTGCCAGCAGCGCCTGGGCGCGTGGTACATCCACCGCTCCGTGCTCATCCAGGCACCAGTCGTTCACGGTGATGGCAATGTCATACAGCATCGGCCCGGAGCAGGCATTGTAGAAGTCGATCACACCGGTCAGGTGGGTGCCTTCGAACATCACGTTGTCGCGGAACAGGTCGGCATGCAGGTTGGCCCGCGGCAAGGCCAGGATCTGCGCCTTGTGTGCGCTGATTTCGTCCAGCGCTGGCTGCAGCAATGCGGCTTGCTCCGCAGTCAGGCGTGGCAGTAGCTCGGCACCCGAGGCCAGCATCCAGTCCAGGCCGCGGTCGGTGCGGCGCTCGATGATGTGCTCGCGGGTGGCCAGGTGAATGTGTGCCAGTAGTTCGCCGACCTGGGCGCAGTGCTGGTTGTTGGGTGCCTTGATGTGTTTGCCCGACAGCCTGGGCTGCAGCAATGCCGGCTTGCCGCACAGCTCGCGCAGGCCGTTGCCGTCGCGATCACGAATGGCATAGGGCACCGGCATGTCGGCACCGTGCAGGGTATCGAGCAGCTCGATGAAGAACGGCATGTCCTCGCTGGGCCCACGCTCGATCAGCGTCAGGACGAACTCCCCCTGTTCGAGGCTGACGAAGAAATTGCTGTTCTCGGTACCGGCGGCAATGCCCTGGAAGTCGAGCAGACGGCCCAGCTCGTACGGCGCCAGAAAGGTTTCCAGCTCAGGCCGGGTCACGGGGGTGAAGACTGACATGATGAAAAATTGCCCATACGGGCACTTCCGCCGGGAAGTGCCGGGTTGATGTGAACGGTGCGCGTCAGCTTACCACTCGAAGATCTTCCAGGACGGAATCAGCATGTCCGGCTGGTCGGATCGAATGAAATTGGCATCAGTGCCATCAGCGCGTACCAGAAAATAAGGCTTGCCGTTTTTCGGCGTGATCTTGATCGCATACAGGAAGCCGTTCTGCCGGTATTCCTGGATGGTTTTATCGCCTTCCGTGCGAATGGTCACCTCGGGATCGGCCGAGGGGGCGTCGTCCGCCGCCAGGGTGACGACAGGCATGGTTGCCAACAGGCCGAGCAGTAACAGGCGATTGAGTGTGCGCATGATAACCTAGTCCCTTTGTCGTCAATGATTCTGGCTATTCTAGCGCCGGACCCGTCGAAAAGGTTGATTCTGCTCATGAGCCAAGCGCCCCTCGTCCTGGTGGACGGTTCCTCCTACCTTTATCGCGCCTTCCACGCGCTGCCACCGCTGACCACGTCCAAGGGCATGCCGACCGGCGCGGTGAAGGGTGTGCTGAACATGCTCAAGAGCCTGCGCAAGCAATACCCCGACAGCCTCTTCGCCGTGGTGTTCGACGCCAAGGGCGGCACTTTCCGCGATGCCATGTTCGCCGAGTACAAGGCCAACCGCCCCAGCATGCCGGATGACCTCCGGGTCCAGATCGAGCCGCTGCACGCCAGCGTCAAGGCGCTGGGCTACCCGCTGCTGTGCGTGGAGGGCGTCGAGGCTGACGACGTGATCGGCACCCTGGCGCGCAGCAGCGCCGCCCTGGATCGCCCGGTGATCATCTCGACCGGTGACAAGGACATGGCGCAGCTGGTGGACGGTCACATTACCTTGGTCAACACCATGACCGGAAGCGTGCTGGACGTGGCTGGCGTGCACGAGAAATTCGGCGTCGGCCCGGAACACATTATCGACTTCCTGGCCCTGATGGGTGACAAGGTCGACAACATCCCCGGCGTGCCGGGCGTGGGCGAAAAAACGGCGGTGGGGCTGTTGACCGGCATCGGCGGCGGTCTCAGCGACCTTTACGCCAACCTGGACAAAGTGCCAGCGCTGGCCATTCGCGGCGCCAAGACCTTGCCGGCCAAGCTGGAGGAGCACCGCGACGCGGCATTCCTGTCCTACGAACTGGCCACCATCAAGGTTGACGTGCCGCTGGATGTGGAGGTCGAGGCGCTGGTGTGCGGTGAACCTGACCGCGAGGCGCTGCTGGCGTTGTACACCGAGATGGAGTTCAAGAGCTGGGTCGCCGAAGTGCAGCGCGATGCGGCCAAGGCTGGTGATGATGTCGCCCCGGCTGTGGAGCCTGCGGCCAAGGTCGAGGCCAAATACGAAACCATTCTCGACCAGGCCCGTTTCGACGCCTGGCTGGAGAAGCTGCGCCAGGCACCGCTATTTGCCTTCGACACCGAGACCACCGGCCTGGACGCCCAGCAGGCGCAATTGGTCGGCCTGTCCTTCGCTGTCGAGCCGCATGAAGCGGCCTATGTGCCGCTGGCCCACGATTACGAAGGCGCGCCGGTCCAGCTGGACCGCGAGGCCGTGCTGCTGGCGCTGAAACCACTGCTGGAGGACCCGGCCAAGGCCAAGGTCGGGCAGAACGCCAAGTACGACATCAACATCCTCGCCAATGGCTCCCCCGCCATCGAGATGCGCGGTGTGGCCTACGACACCATGCTCGAGTCGTACGTGCTGAACTCCACCGCCACCCGTCATGACATGGACAGCCTGGCGCAGAAGTACCTCGACCACACCACGATCGCCTTCGAGGACATCGCCGGCAAGGGTGCCAAGCAGCTTACCTTCAACCAGATCAACCTGGACAAGGCCGGCCCCTACGCCGCCGAGGACGCCGACATCACCCTGCGCCTGCACCATGCATTGCAGGCCCGCCTGGCACAGACGCCGAGCGTGCAACCGGTGCTGATGGATATCGAGATGCCGCTGGTGCCGGTGCTGGCCAGGATCGAGCGCCAGGGTGCACTGGTCGATGCCGAGCTGTTGAAAGTACAGAGCGGTGAGCTGGGCGTGAAGATGGCTGAGCTGGAGCTGCGTGCCTACGAGCTCGCCGGTGAGACATTCAACCTCGGCTCGCCCAAGCAGCTGGGCACGATCCTTTACGACAAGCTGGGCATGCCGGTGTTGAGCAAGACCGCCAAGGGCCAGCCATCCACCGCCGAAGCAGTGCTCGACGAACTGGCCTTGCAAGGCTACCCGCTGCCAGAGGTGCTGATGCAGTACCGCAGCCTGAGCAAGCTCAAGAGCACCTACACCGACAAGTTACCGGGGCAGATCAACCCGCGCACCGGGCGTATCCACACGTCCTACCAGCAGGCCGTGGCGGCCACCGGCCGGTTGTCGTCGAGCGACCCGAACTTGCAGAACATCCCGATCCGCACCGCTGAAGGGCGGCGTATCCGCCAGGCGTTCATCGCCAGTCCGGGTTACAAGCTTCTGGCGGCGGACTATTCACAGATCGAGCTGCGTATCATGGCCCACCTGGCCAAGGACGAAGGCTTGCTGCATGCCTTCCGCAATGACCTGGACGTGCACCGCGCCACAGCAGCCGAAGTGTTCGGTGTGGCCCTGGAAGACGTGACCACCGACCAGCGCCGCAGCGCCAAGGCCATCAACTTCGGCCTGATCTACGGCATGAGCGCCTTTGGCCTGGCCAAGCAGATTGGCGTCGACCGCAAGCAGTCACAGGACTACATCGACCGCTACTTTGCCCGCTACCCGGGCGTGCTGGCCTATATGGAGCGCACCCGCGCCCAGGCGGCCGAGCAAGGCTTTGTCGAAACCCTGTTTGGCCGCCGGCTGTACTTGCCAGACATCAATGCCAAGAACCCTGCCCTGCGCAAGGGCGCCGAGCGCACGGCGATCAACGCCCCGATGCAGGGTACTGCTGCCGACATCATCAAGCGTGCCATGGTCAAGGTAGATAACTGGTTGAGCGAGAGCGGGCTGGATGCCCGGGTGATCCTGCAGGTGCACGACGAACTGGTGCTTGAAGTACGCGAGGACCTGGTGCAGCAGGTGAAAGATGAAATTCGCCAGCACATGAGCCAGGCCGCGCAGCTGGATGTGCCGCTGCTTGTCGAAGCAGGCGTTGGTGCGAATTGGGACGAAGCTCACTGATTGAGCAGGTAAAACTGTGTAGGATCTGCGACGTAGTGACGCGGATCCGTGCACCGCTCAGTGCCGGGGGTGCTTAAGTTTCATGAAACTATCGCAAATAGTTTTATGGGCTTCGGAACTAAACCGGTGAAGCGGAACTCAGAGTAACTGAATGGCTGGTGAAGCCCTTCGATGCTCCTATGTTGTGTTAAGTGTTGGCAGATATCTGGACCCCGCCCTAGCGGTCCGGACTTGGACCCCGAACTTCCCCCTCCCCATACGAAGTCCGGGGTTTTTTTTGCCCGGAATTTGCCGGGAGCGGGTTTACTCGCGAATGCGATGTCGAATACACCGCCGCATTCGCGGGTAAACCCGGGTCAGGCGCAAACCACTAAACGACCGGCTTGTCTTCCAGTTCCATCCAGTCCGCCAGCACACGGTAGGCGTCTTCCACGCCCAGGCGCTTGGGTGCCGAGAACAGCTGGATGGTCACGCCATCCCCCCAGCCCTTGCGGATTTCCGACTGCACTTTCAGCAATGTGTTCTTGCCGGCGCCGTGGGTCAGCTTGTCGGCCTTGGTCAGCAGGATGTGCATCGGCATGCTGCTGGCCTTGGCCCAGTCGAGCATCATCTTGTCGAAGTCGGTCATCGGGTGACGCACGTCCATCATCAGGATCACGCCACGCAGGCACTCACGGCTGCCCAGGTAGGCTTCCAGGTGTTTCTGCCAGTGCTGCTTGAGCGGAATCGGGACTTTTGCATAACCATAGCCCGGCAGGTCGACCAAACGCCGTTCATCGTCCAGACTGAAGAAATTCAACAGCTGGGTGCGCCCGGGAGTCTTCGAGGTACGCGCCAGGCTGGCATGGGTCAGGGTATTGAGGGCGCTGGATTTGCCGGCGTTGGAACGGCCGGCAAAAGCCACCTCGTAACCCTGGTCGTCCGGGCATTGTTCGACCTTGGCTGCGCTGAGGGCGAATTTGGCTTTCTGGCAGAGGCCGAGGATGGGGTTCTTGACTTGCATGGGATATCCGATGTGGGTGTTGCCTGACTTTGTAGAGCCAAGCCTGGCAAGCGGTGTCGTTTCCGTTTGGATGGCGGAAGTATATAATGCCCCAGTTTTTGTGTGCTCATTCTCCCAGCGAAGGAGAACGGGCATGGGGTGTCGAACAATAGCTCGCGCAACAGAACGCAGCGCGGCCCCCAACCCTGAAGGTCGTTCCGCATGGCGAAATGGCTGCTTGCTGTCGGTATGTTCCTGCCGTTTTTCAGCGCACAGGCTACACAGGATCCCGAGGTGTTGTACAACCGCACGTGTGCGGCCTGTCACACCGGGCAGTTGCCACAGGCACCCAGACGGGGTGACCGGGCAGCATGGGAGCCAAGGCTGGCGCAAGGCATGGATGTACTGGTGAAGCACGTGACCCAGGGTTTCAAGGCTATGCCGCCGCGTGGATTGTGCATGGACTGCAGTGCCGAGGACTACCGTTTGGTCATCCTTTGGATGAGCGGCAGTCCCGATACATAACATTTCACCCTTAGCCGTGTTGGATTAGCTGATGAACAAACTAGTCGTGAGTCTGCTGTTGACCTTGGGTGTCGCTGGTGCGGCCACTGCTGCGCAACCTATCAAAGGCGATGCCGCCGCTGGCCAGGCCAAGACCGCCGTCTGTGGCGCCTGCCACAATCCCGACGGCAACAGCCTGGCACCGAACTTCCCGAAACTGGCCGGCCAAGGCCAGCGCTATCTCGAAAAACAACTTCACGATATCAAGTCGGGCAAGCGTACCGTGCTGGAAATGACCGGCATGCTGGCCGCATTCAGCGACCAGGATCTGGCCGATATCGCCGCCTACTTCTCCAGCCAAAAAGGCAGCGTGGGGGCCGCCGATCCCAAGCTGGTCGAGCGCGGCCGCGCGTTGTTCAATGGCGGCGACCTGGAAAAGGGCATGCCGGCCTGCACTGGCTGCCACTCGCCCAACGGCGCGGGCATCGCCCTGGCCGGCTTCCCGCACCTGGGCGGGCAACACTCGCAGTACGTGGCCAAGCAGCTCACTGACTTCCGCGAAGGCAACCGCACCAACGATGGCGATGCCATGACCATGCGCACCATCGCTGGCAAGCTGAGCAACCATGACATCGAAGCGTTGGCCAGCTACATCCAGGGGCTGCATTAACTTTCGGTTAATGTTGTAGGTCAATGATGAAAGGGCGGCCGGGCTGCCCTTTTTTCCGTCCGCAGCCGTTACACTACAGAACTCGAGCCCTTCCCGGCCTGTCTCAGTGCAGGTCGCGTCGTGGCGACCCATGACTGCTCAGGAGTAAAGCATGCGTAAACTGATTCTCAGCGCTGCGCTGGTCGCCGCCAGCGTATTCGGTATGACTGCCGTTCAGGCTGCCGAGCCTGTCGCCGGCAAGGAATACATCGAGCTGAGCAACCCTGTTCCGGTTTCCGTGCCTGGCAAGATCGAAGTCGTCGAGCTGTTCTGGTACGGCTGCCCACACTGCTACCACTTCGAGCCGACCATCAACCCTTGGGCTGAAAAGCTGCCGAAGGACGTCAACTTCAAGCGCGTACCGGCCATGTTCGGTGGCCCGTGGGATGCACACGGCCAGATGTTCCTGACCCTCGAAGCCATGGGCGTCGAGCACAAGGTTCATGCTGCGGTGTTCGATGCCATCCAGAACCAGCACAAGCGCCTGACCGACAAGAACGAGATGGCCGACTTCCTCGCCACTCAAGGTGTGGACAAGGACAAGTTCCTCGCCACCTTCGACTCGTTCGCCATCAAGGGCCAGGTCAAACAGGCCAAGGAATTGGCTAAGAAGTATGAGATCACCGGTGTACCGAGCCTGGTCGTCAACGGCAAGTACCGCTTCGACCTGGGGACTGCCGGCGGACCGGAAGGCGTGCTGAATGTCGCCGACCAGCTGATCGACAAGGAGCGCGCTGCCAAGTAGGCGGCGTCACCCATGCCTCGCTTCAGAGCTACGCGTGGCATTGGCCTGCACGAGCCGCAGGTCAACGAGCATCACCTGCAGGCCCCGGGCCTGCCCGAGGATGGCCGTCTGCGGCTGCTCAGTTTCAACATCCAGGTGGGCATCAGCACCGAGCGCTACCGCCATTACCTGACGCGTAGCTGGCAGCACCTGCTGCCGCATAACGGCCGTGCCGGTAACCTGCAGAAGATCGGCAGGCTGCTGGGCGACTTCGATCTGGTGGCCCTGCAGGAAGCCGATGGTGGCAGCCTGCGCTCGGGCTACGTCAACCAGGTCGAACACCTGGCCCACTTGGGGGCCTTCCCCTACTGGTACCAGCAGCTCAACCGCAACCTTGGGCGTTTTGCCCAGCACAGCAACGGTGTGCTCAGCCGCCTGAAGCCGCAACTGCTCGAAGACCATCCGTTGCCTGGCCCGGCCGGGCGTGGCGCGATTCTGGTGCGGTTTGGCGAAGGCGAAGATGCGCTGATAGTGGTGATGATGCACCTGGCATTGGGGGCCAAGACCCGGGCCCTGCAGCTGGGTTATATCCGCGAGCTGATAGGCGGTTACCGTCACCAGGTGCTGATGGGTGACATGAACACCCATGCCACTGACCTGCTGGAGCATTCGCCGCTACGCGATTTGGGCCTGGTCGCCCCACAAGTCGAGGCCACCTTCCCCAGCTGGCGACCGCAGCGTTGCCTCGATCATATTCTGCTCAGTTCAAGCCTCACGCTGGAGCGTGTCGAGGTGCTGGCGCAGCCAATTTCGGACCACCTTCCCGTTGCTGTCGAGATTCGATTGCCTGATGCATTGACTGTGGATACGCTGCCGGTTTTGAGCTAATTGCCATCACCGTTTGCGGACCCGGGCATGACTGAAGACGCTGAGCGCTGGAAAGAAAAATACCTTAAAAGCATCGAGCAGCAAGAAAAGCTCGAGCGCCGTTGGGATGCCCGTCTTGACCTGTTGCGCCGAGGCCTGGTGCGCAGCACCCTGGCTGCTGAAGGCAGTGACAAGGTGGTAGACGAGTGCATGAAGGAAATGCGCGATGTCATTCGCAGCGACAACATGGACGCCGGCCTCGCTGGCTTGATTCCGCGCCTTGAGAAAGCGGTACTGGATTCCGAACAGCGTCGCGAAACCCGCATGAACCAGGTCAGCGATGCGCTGACCGCACTGGTTGGCCAACTGCAAGGCCTGCCCCTGCCCAGCGATATCTCGCGGCCATTGAAAAAACTGGCGAAGAAGCTCGAGGGCGGGGTTGCCCAGTCACGCGAGCTGCCGCCGCTGTTGGGCGAGTTGAGCGGCTTGCAGGGGCGCGCGCTGTCGGCCCTTGGCAAGCCGAGTGAAGAAGCCCGACCCGGTTTTCTGCAGCGGTTGTTTGGAAGCCGCGAGGAAGATGCACAGGCAGGAGCAGAGCTTGCGCCGGTAGCGTTACCTGCTGCCGAGGTTGTACCCCAGGCAGCCGGCAGTGCCGAGCCCTCGCGGCACGATGACGTCGATGCGCTACAACCGTTGCCGGCCCCTGCTGTTCCGACTGCCGAGGTGGCCGAAGCGCCCGAGCTTGAGCTGGAGGCATTTGGCCCGGCGCTGATCGAAACGGCCGAAATGCCGCCAGCCCCGTTGCCAAGGGACAAGACGCCATTGCCGGAAGCTGAAGTTTCCGCCAGCGAGTCGTTGGCTGAGGCAGAACCCTTACAAGCTCTTGAAGAAACCTTTGGTGAAGACGGCCCCTATGCCCTGCCCTACGCAGTGGAGCCGCCTTACAGCCAGGTTGCCGCGCACATCGAGCAGACCCTGATCGGTCTGCTCGATGACCTCAGCCTGCCCGAGCGACACAAGGCTCAGGCGCAGGAAATGCGCGAGCGGGTTGCTCGCGGCTTGAACTGGTATGAACTGATCCCGGTGCTGGATGACTTGGCAGTACTCATGCTGGCGATCACCGACAGCGGGCAGCACGAATTCGAAACCTACCTGCAGCAGCTCAATGAACGCCTGGAAGGTTTCCAGAGCCACCTGCACGAGGCCAGCGCCGGCCACGCGGACAACAGCACCGCTGCCCGCGAGCTGGATAGCCAACTGCGTGAGCACGTCGACGGCCTGCAGAGCAGCGTGCAAGGTGCCGCCGATGTAGACAGCCTCAAGCACATTCTGGAAAACCGCCTGGAAGGCTTGCTGGTGACGATGGACGAGCACAAGCACGAGCGTGATCGCCGCGAGCAGGAACTGGCCGGTCGCCTGCAAGGCTTGTCGGAGCGGGTGGCGAGCATGGAGCATGAGGCGCTTGGCTATCGCGAGCACCTGGAAGAACAGCGCCAGAAAGCCCTGCTGGACCCGCTCACCGGCCTGCCCAACCGTGCGGCCTGGAGCGAGCGAGTCGAACGCGAAATGCTTGACTGGCAGGAAAACGGCGGCCATCTGGCGATGGCGATTCTTGATCTGGACCATTTCAAACGCATCAACGACAACTATGGTCATCTGGCTGGGGACAAGGTCCTCAAGATCGTGGCCGACCAGTTGCGCAAGCGTCTGCGGGGCCGTGATTTCATCGCCCGTTTTGGCGGCGAGGAATTCGTCATGCTGCTGCCGCAGACTACGCCCGCAGTCGCTGCGCAAGTGGCCGAGGTGTTGCGTGCCACAGTCGAAGCCTGCCCATTCCACTTCAAGGGAGAACGGGTGGTGATCACCACCTCCATCGGCCTGGGTGCATTCCGTTCTGGCGAACGCAGCGACCAGGTGCTCAAAAGGGCCGATGCAGCGCTGTACCGGGCAAAGGAGCTGGGGCGTAATCGCGTCGAGCATGGTTAGCCAGCCGCTGTCCGGCAGGCACAGCGCAGGTGAGCACGTTATACTGTAGCGCTCATACGCTGAGGCCACTGACGTGCTTTCCACGCTTAAAAAAACCCTGATTTCCTTTTTGCTGTTGTCTGTCGCCGGTTGCTCGACGGGCCTGCGCATCGACCGCAGTCACCCTTCGGCCAATCAGGACAACCGCATCCAGTTCGTTGTCCTGCATTACACCAATGCTTCGCTGGAGCGCTCGCTGGCGCTGCTTACCCATGGTGAAGTCAGCAGCCATTACCTGATCGGCGATGGCCCGGCTACGGTGTATCAGCTGGTAGATGAAAACCGTCGCGCCTGGCATGCCGGTGAGAGCCAGTGGCAGGGGCGCACCTGGCTGAACTCCTCGTCCATTGGTATCGAGATCGTCAACCCGGGCTTCACCGACACCCCGAACGGCCGGGTCTGGCACCCTTACAGCGAGGCGCAGGTCCAGGCGCTGATCGCGCTGCTCAAGGACATTGTCAAACGCAACAACATCGAACCACGCCATATCATCGGCCATAGTGACATCGCCCCGCTGCGCAAGCTGGACCCGGGGCCATTGTTCCCGTGGAAGCGCCTGGCCGACGCCGGGCTGGGTATCTGGCCGGATGCCAACGCGGTGGCACGGCAGCAAGCCTACTTCAGCGTCAACCCGCCAAGCGTTGGCTGGTACCAGCAGGAGCTGGCACGGTTTGGCTATCAGATCGAGCAGACCGGCGTGCTGGATGTCGCCACACGTCATGTGGTCGCCGCCTTCCAGATGCGCTTCCGCCCGCAGCGCTTCGACGGTATGCCGGATGCGCAGACAGCAGCGATGCTGCAGGTACTTAACCGCATGCGTTGAGTCACGGCGGGCGGGGTCCTTGTTGCAAAGCCTTGCGCTGCGAAGAGGCGAGTTGGGTCGACGCAGTTGTATCGACTTAGCGGTCGCATCGCAGCCACAAGGCTGTTTCTACAAAGCGCGTGGGTGGATTGCAGCGAAGCGCCAAACGGTGAGGGTGATTATTGATTCCGTTGCTATACCTTGGTTATCAACTGGATGCCTTCGATGTCAGCCTTCATCGCCTTGCTGCGCCAAATTTTTTACCGTCCCTGGATGCTGGCCACTTTGGCAGCGCTGGCCAGCGCCGCGGTGTTGCTCTCTGCCAGCATCGGCATTGCCCTGCAACAAATGAAACAAAGCGAAAGCGAACAGATGAATGCCCAGGGCGAGCGTTTTCTGGAACGGCTCGAACAGGTGTTCGGCCAACTGCGCGAAGGGGTCGATCTGCTGCAGGCCCAACCCTTGCGCGGCTGCAGCCCGGCAATGTTGGCAGCCTTGCAGCAGGTTGGCCTGAACTCGCGGTTCATCTATGAAGCGGCTTATGTAGATGGCAATGTTGCCTGCTCCAACCGCGGTGATGAGCGAGCGTTCGTTCCCTTGCGGGCGCCAGATATCCAGGGGCCGACGTACAGCTACTGGCTTAACACCACCACCGAGCCGAACGAGAACCTGGCAGCACTGATGCTGGGTCGGGGCAAGTTTCTGGTTTCCACCTCCCGTGGGCATTTGACCGATGTGGTGGACCTGCCCCCAGGTGGCAGCCTGGTGGTGGTGCTGGACAACGGCGCCCGGGCCATTCCGGTGCTCGGCCCGCCACAGGTATGGCCACCACCCTCGGCCTGGTCGACCAGCCACAAGTCTCTGTTGGAACTCAGTGATCGGCTGATCTACCGAATGCCGACCAAGTCGCCGGATTACCAGTTGGTGCTGATTGCCCCGAGGGCCAGTCTGCCGTTGAAGATGAACGGCATGCTCTGGTTGCTGTTCCCCGGTAGCGTGCTGGCGGCCTGCTGCATCGGTTGGTTGGTACTGCAGTTGATTCTGCAACGACGGTCGATGAGTTCAGAGTTGCAGAATGCCTTGCGTCGTGGAGAGCTGCAGGTGCTCTACCAGCCAATCATCGAGCTCGACAGCCGGCGCTGTGTGGGCGCCGAGGCCTTGGTGCGCTGGCGCCGCCCGGACGGCACCCTGACCAGCCCGGACCTTTTCATTCCGCTGGCGGAGAATACCGGGCAGATTCGCCAGATCACCGACTTTGTCCTGCAGCGTGTGCTTGAACAGCTCGGACAGCTACTGCGCTCGCACCCCAAGCTATACATATCGATAAACCTGGCGGCCTGCGATGTGATGGTGCCACGTATTGGCCGGGTGGCGGCGCGCTTGTTGGCCTTGCATCGAGTGGCGCCCAGCCAGATTGCCTTCGAGGTGACCGAGCGCGGCCTGATCGACGTGGTGGTCGCCCGTGACAATCTGCAGGCGCTACGTGCCGTGGGGCACCAGGTGCTGATCGACGACTTTGGTACCGGTTATTGCAGCCTGGCCTACCTGCAAACCCTGCCAGTGGACTGCCTGAAAATCGACAAGGCATTCATCGACGCTCTGGGCCACGATGCCGCCAGTAGCGGTGTGGCCCCGCATATCATCCGCATGGCCCATGACTTGCACCTGCGGGTAATTGCCGAAGGAATCGAGTTCGAGGACCAGGCGGTGCTGCTGAACAGCGAGGGGGTCAATTATGGCCAGGGCTGGTTGTTTGCCCGGCCGCTGAACGCCCGGCAGTTTGCCGAGTTGGTGACTCGTGGGCACCTGCCGCGGCGGGTGTAGGCGCGTCGAAGCGATCAGACCGGCAACGCCATGTAGAACTGGGTCCCCTGCCCCGGCCGCGAAAACACGCCCATGCGCCCGCCGTGCAGCTGCACAATTTCCTTGCACAGCGCGAGCCCCAGCCCAGCGCCGCCTTTCTTGCGACCTACCTGCACGAAAGGCTCGAAGATGCGCGCTTGTTGCCCATAGGAAATGCCCTCTCCGTTGTCCTCGACGCTGATGATCACCCGTTCTGCATGCCGTCTGGCATGCAGGCGGATGCGCCCGCCGTTGGCGGTATGGCGGATGGCGTTGTGCAGCAGGTTGTCCAGCACTCGGTCCAACTGGGCGACGTCGGCCTGGATACGCGGTAGCGGCGGGTCCAGTTCCTTGATCAACTCGATCTGCTTGTGCGCGGCCTGTTCGGCAAAGCGCGATTGCGCGTGGTCCAGCAGGTCGTCGATGGCACAGGGGGCCAGCTCGAGCTTTTGCAAACCGCTCTGATAACGGGAGAAGTTGAGCAGGTCGTTGATCAGTTGGGTAAGACGCTGCATTTCTTCGCCGATGGTTTCCAGCAGGTCGTTCTCGCGGGCTTCGGGCGGGAACTTGACCCGCTCGCGCAGCAGGCCGAAGGCCATGTGCATGCCGGTCACCGGGGTACGCAGTTCGTGGGAGGCGCGCAGCACGAATTCGCTGCGCACCCGCTCGAAGGCCCTTTGCTCGGTCACATCGTGCAGCACCATCACCGCGCCGAGGATTGGTCCCTGCGGGTGGCTGACCGGGGTCAGGCTGTAGGTGAGCAGACGTGATTCTTCATCGACCTCCATGTTCAGGTCGTCCGGTGGGCGGTCGAGGCTGCCCCCGCGCAGAACCTGGCGCAGTTGTTGCTCAAGCTCGGGGCGCTGCAGGGCTTCGACCAGGCTGCTGCCCAAGCGGCTGTCGTTCCAGCCCAGCTGGCGCTGCGCCACCGGGTTGAGGTGCTCGAGGCGGCCCTGACGGTCGATGATCAGCAGGCCGTCGTCGATGCTGTCGAGTACCGCCTGTAAACGCTGCTGGCCGGCCAGCAGCTCGTCGACGTTGGTGGCCTGGTGCTTGCGCAAGGCATCGGCCATCAGACCAAAACGGCGGGTCAGCTGGTTGAGCTCGGCGGCCTGGGTGACCGGCAAGGTCACATCGAAATTGCCCTTGCCCAACTGGTCGGCCGCCTTGGCCAAGGCTTCGATCGGCTGGCCGAAACGCCGGGCGATGTTGTGCGCGGTGATAAAGCCCAGTACCAACACCACCAACCCCATCAGGCCGAGTACACCACTGACCAGCAATGCGCGGTCACGGGTGCGTTCCTCGCTACGGGTAATCAGGTCCAATGCCTGCTTGTGGGAATCGATGAGGTCGGTGCGCACCTGATTGAACGCGGCCCCAAGAGGCTGATCGACACCCATGCTGCGAGCGGGTGTGGCGCTGTCGCGATAGGTCTGGAGGAAGGCCTGGTAATTGCTGCTCGCCTTGCTGAAACCGGTGCGCTCACCGCCTTGTTCCAGCCCTTGGTTGAGCAGGTCCTGGAAGTTGTCCTGCAGCAGCCGCAGGCTTTCTGGGGCGGTGTCTTCATCGAGAATCAGCATCAGCTGTTCGCCCAGGTTCTGGCGCAACTTCAGCCCCACTTCCAGGGCATGGGTGGTATCGCGCACCAGTCGCTGTTGCACTGTAGCCATCTGCAGCATGCTGACCAGACCCAGCAGCAGCCCCAGCAACGCCACGGTGACGAGCGTCGAGATGCTGAGGAAAAGCCGCGTACGCAGCTTCATGGGCGGCCATTTCATAGGTTGTACTGCTTGCGCTTGCGGTACAGGGTAGAAGCATCGATGCCCAAGGTCTTGGCGGCTTGGTCGAGGGTATCGCTGGCGGCCAGTACGGCACCGATATGGGCACGCTCCAGCTCATCCAGGCTAAGTGCGGCACCTACGCGCGGGGCACTGCCGGCGGGTTGTTCACCCATGCCCAGGTGGCTGATCTCCACGCGTTCCTGCGGGCAGATGATGCTGGCCCGTTCCACTACGTTGCGCAGTTCACGAATGTTGCCAGGCCAGCGGTAGTTGAGCAGGGCGGTTCGCGCCTCGTCACTGAAACCGCGGGCGGGCCGGGAGTATTCCTTGACGAAACGGGCGAGGAAGCGGTCGGCCAGGATGAGGATGTCTTCACTGCGCTCGCGCAGCGGGGGCAGGTGCAGGGTAATCACGTTCAAGCGATACAGCAGGTCTTCGCGAAAGCGGCTTTCGCGCACCATCTCTTCAAGGTTGAGGTTGGTGGCAGCCAGGATACGTACATCGGCACGCCGGGTAACCGGGTCGCCGACGCGTTCGTATTCCTTGTCCTGGATGAAACGCAACAGTTTGGGCTGCAAGGTCAGCGGGAAATCGCCGATCTCGTCGAGGAATAGCGTGCCCCCGTCAGCCTGGCTGACCCGCCCGAGGGTGCTTTCGCTGGCGCCGGTGAAGGCGCCGCGGGTATGACCGAATAGCTCGCTTTCCATCAGCTCGGCGTTAAGCGACGGGCAGTTGATGGTCACGCAGGCTTTGCGTGCACGCTTGCTCCAACCATGGATGGCCCGTGCCAGCTCGCCCTTGCCGGTACCCGATTCGCCAAGGATGAGGATGTTGGCGTCAGTGATGGCGACTTGGCGGGCGGTTTCAAGCACCGCCATCATGGCCGGGCTATGGGAGTCGAGGCCGTCCTTGGGTTTGCGTATTTCACCTTCCAGCGCTTCCAGGCGTGCAGAAAGCTGGCGCACCTCCAATTGCTTGGCAGTGGCCAGGCGCAACTGGTCGGGGCTGCATGGCTTGACCAAGTAGTCTGCAGCGCCGGCCTGGATTGCGTCTACTGCAGTGTCGATCGCCGAGTGCGCGGTGACGATCACCACCCGCATCCACGGGGCCTGGATACGCATCTGTGCCAGCACGTCGAGGCCGTTGTCTTCACCCAGGCGCAAATCGAGGAAGCATAGGTCGAACACCTGGCGTTGCAGTAGGGTTTCTGCCTGGGCGGCGCTGTTCGCCGTGGCCACGCTGTAGCCCTCGTCTTCCAGGCAGTAGCGGAACGTGCGCAGGATCGCGGACTCGTCATCCACCAGCAGAATTCGGCCTTGGTTGTCCTGGGCTGATTCCATTTCCTGTGCTCCTTAGGGAAAGATCTTTATTTAGTGTGGGAAAAATCGGGCAAGTTGCATGGTCAATTCTGAAGGATTCTGTCCTTTGCATGCTAGCCAGTGGCCAAACGATGTCTACAAGCCGTGATTCTTCAATGATTTGCTTAGAGGCACGCGCTGGCACATTGGTTGCGATGATTTTCAGATTTTGCCCACGAAGGAGGCGCTGTCATGCCCTTTTCCCTGCGTACAGCCGTTTTGGCCGCCACCCTGCTGCCAATCTTTACCCCGGCATTCGCCGACCCTGTGCAGGACGCGCGCCTGGAAGGCGCCCTGCAAACCGCCTTGTCACTGAACCGCATGCTTGATTCATTTCGCATCAAGGTTGAAGTGGACGGCAAGCAGGCGCGGCTTTCCGGTGAGGTGGAGAACGAGGTCGAGCGGCAGCTGGCCGAGGACGTGGCCCGTGCTACCCGGGGCATCGAACAGGTAGAGAACCTGCTGCAGCTCAATGCCCAACTGGTGGAGCGTCCGCAGGAGCTGCGTGCCTACGCCCAGCGCCTGGAGGACGTGACCCTGGCGGCGGTGATCCGTGCTCGGCTGTTGTGGAGCCGTACCACCGAAAAGGCACCTATAGAAGTACAGAGCAGCGAGGGTGTGGTGACGTTGCGTGGCAAGGTCGACAGTGCCGAAGCCAAGGAGTTGGCGGGCGTGGTAGCGCGTACCACCGACGGCGTGTACCTGGTCAACAACCTGGTCAGCCTCGATACCGCCGCCATGGCCAAGGCGCGGGAAACACCGGCGGGCGCGCCAATCGGGCCGCAGCCAAGCGACAGCTGGATCATCGACAAGATCCAGAGCAGTTATCGCTTCAGCCGCAACCTCGATGGCCTGAACCTGAAGGTGGCCAGCGAAGCAGGCATGGTGCGGCTCTCGGGCGAGGTGGTCAGCGCGGAGCAGAAAACCATCGCCGTGGAGATCGCCCGGCAAATCATCGGCGTACGGGGCGTGGATGCTGACCTGCTGAAAGTCGCGACCAAGGTGGAAGGCTGATCGTGCAATTCGCACGACCACACAGGCGTCATCGTGCAGGATACGTCCTCACAGTGTTTTTTAATAATCACTAACTAGTTGATTTATAAGGATTTTATTTAAATCAAAAGGCTGGCATGCAGGCTGCAATTACCTGTTCAGGTTTGAACAAAAAATACAGCAGGAGGAGCCAGCATGAACCGCCAATCCGTCAACCGCTCGCAGAGCGCTGCACTGCCTTTGCGCCAGATGCTGACACTCGGCATGGCGATGCTGCTGACCTTGGCCGCTGGCCTCTTCTATTACAGCTTGCAGACGGCGCGTCTGGCTGAGCAGGTGGCGGCTCAGACTGCCCTGTTGACGCAAATTCAGGCAACTCGTGCCAACACCTTGGTCAAGGCCGCTGACTGGCAGCCCGCTGGCCAGGCCATTGTCTCACCGGCCACTGTGGAAAAAGTTGTTCCCCAGGAGCGCTGGGTTTTCTGACCAGGCGGCCGGATCGATTCCGCAAAAAGAAAGGAGAACTACCATGCTGAGTTGGGCTATCACTTTCCTCATCATCGCCATTGTCGCCGCTGTATTGGGCTTCGGTGGTATCGCGGGCGCTGCTACAGGTATCGCCAAGATCCTGTTCATTGTCTTCCTGGTGTTGTTTGTAGCCTCCTTCTTCTTTGGACGCGGACGAGGTTGAAGATGAGCAGGAAGCTTCGTTCAGCCGTGGTCGCCGCCCTGCTGCTGGGCGGCAGCGCGGCGGCCATGGCGGCCAATGACGGCCAGGTTCGGGTCGACCAACTGCTCGGCTCGGACCCGGAGTACCGGGAAACCTGGCAGGACACCCTCGAAGGCGAGGAACGCCTGCCCGATTGGGTGGTCAATCTGACCGGCAGTTCTCAGCAGCAGATGTCTGCCGTTACTGAGGACGGCGACAAGTACCTGGTCGGCCCGCTGTGCGAAAAACAGGACAATTGCACCTACAAGCGGCTGATCGTGGCGTTCAGCTGGGACAAGGATGATGCCTACGGGATGCTCGTCGAGGTGCCCGAAGGTTTGCCGAGCGACAAGTCGCCCACCCGTCATGCGCAGTACCGCTGGCTGGGCGAACCTGACGACGGCATGAAGGCAATGCTGCAGGAGCAGCTCAAGCGTGACCCGAACTGGTACTGAGCATTTGTTGCCGGTACGGATGAAAGGTCACTCACTGTCACGTAATAGAAGCTGAAGCTTTCTATAGTTCAGCCTTCTATGATGCGCCGCCCCGAGGAGGGGTAGCACATGACCAAGGGGTCGGGCTGCTCTGATTGTTACAGGACCGGAGTGGCCTAGGGGTACAGGGAGTGCCTCCAGTAATGGGCCGGGTCAGGAAAGGCGGAATCGGAAGTCTCAGGTCGGCGGTGTCACAGGGATACCTTGCCAGACCTGACTTCCGAGGAGCCGTGTAGGAAACGTCGCTTCCCTTGCGCGTTTTTTCCCCTGGGACACATTTTGTCTCGACCGTACATCAAATTTTTTTCGACCTTCTTGGTGCTGCTACAAGTGGCATTTCCGCCATTCGGATTGTCGAACAGGCCATCTTTCGTGTCCTATCTGTCCCGCCAAATCTGCCGAAATATGGCGGTTTGGTCTTGTTCGGGATTCCGAATGTTATAAATCAAGCACTTGCGAAGCTGCCGGCTAGGTCGAAAACAGTATGCATGAACGGCATGGGCTATGCGTTTCAGGCATTAGCTTTCGCCCCTTGCCGTCGCAATAGTTGCCGCCTTTTTCGCTGGCCAGAGCGCCCTGTCGCTCGCCTGCGGTGTCCTTACATGACGTCGCCTGACGGAAGCCTTTATTGCCCGTGACCTTGCCCATGGCTCTGTTACGCGTGTTTCCGCCAGGTGCCATGACCACTAAAACAAAGGGTAAAGACATGAAGAAGGCAAAACTGAGCCTCGCCTGGCAGATCGTCATCGGTCTGGTCCTGGGTGTTGCAATCGGCGCGCTACTGAATCATTTCAGTGCAGAAAAGGCATGGTGGATCAGCAACGTCCTTCAGCCCGCTGGTGACATCTTCATCCGCCTGATCAAGATGATCGTCGTCCCGATCGTGATTTCGTCGCTGATCGTGGGCATCGCCGGTGTTGGCGACGCGAAGAAACTGGGCAGCATCGGCCTGAAGACCATCATCTACTTCGAAGTGGTGACCACGATCGCCATCGTCGTAGGCCTGGTGCTGGCCAACCTGTTCCATCCGGGTGCCGGCATCGACATGAGCACCCTGGGCACTGTGGATATCTCCAAGTACCAGGCGACAGCGGCCGAAGTACAACATGAGCACGCGTTCATCGAAACCCTGCTCAACCTGATTCCGTCGAACATCTTCGCAGCGCTGATGCGTGGCGAAATGCTGCCGATCATCTTCTTCTCGGTGATGTTCGGCCTGGGTCTGTCGAGCCTGCAGGCAGAGCTGCGTGACCCGCTGGTGCGTACCTTCCAGGCTGTTTCGGAGACCATGTTCAAGGTCACCCACATGATCATGAACTACGCCCCGATCGGCGTGTTCGCCCTGATTGCGGTGACCGTGGCCAACTTCGGTTTCAGCTCGCTGCTGCCGCTGGCCAAGCTGGTGGTGCTGGTGTACTTCGCCATTGCCTTCTTCGCCTTCATGGTACTGGGCCTGGTTGCCCGCCTGTTCGGCTTCTCGGTGATCAAGATCATGCGCATCATGAAAGATGAGCTGATCCTGGCCTACTCCACCTCCAGTTCGGAAACCGTGCTGCCGCGGGTGATCGAGAAGATGGAGAAGTACGGCGCGCCGAAGTCGATCTGCTCGTTCGTGGTACCGACCGGCTATTCGTTCAACCTCGACGGTTCGACCCTGTACCAGAGCATCGCGGCGATCTTCATTGCCCAGTTGTACGGTATCGACCTGTCGTGGAGCCAGCAGCTGCTGCTGGTGCTGACCCTGATGGTCACTTCCAAAGGTATCGCGGGTGTGCCGGGCGTATCGTTCGTGGTACTGCTGGCCACCTTGGGCAGCGTGGGCATTCCGCTGGAAGGCCTGGCCTTCATCGCGGGCGTGGACCGCATCATGGACATGGCCCGTACTGCACTGAACGTTGTGGGCAACGCCTTGGCTGCATTGGTCATTGCTCGCTGGGAAGGCATGTACGACGCGGTCAAGGGCGAGCAGTACTACGCCTCGCTGATGGCCGAGAAGCAGGGAGCTGTAGTGGTTGGCGAAACCGCCAAGCGCTGAGCCTGATGGCTGTTTGACCAAGAGCCCCGACTTGTCGGGGCTTTTTGTTATCTGCGAGATCTTGAGCCGCGCCTACAAAGGCTCGCGATCGCCAGTCACAGGCTGCGATACGCTATTATTCGGGCACTTTTCAGGGGGAACATACGGATGCTCAACGGCCTTTGGCTCGGCTTTTTCCTGGTGGCGGCGGTGTCCGCCATGGCCCAATGGCTGGTGGGTGGCAACGCAGGCATCTTCGCGGCAATGGTCGAAAGCATCTTCGCCATGGCCAAGCTGTCGGTCGAGGTGATGGTGCTGCTGTTCGGCACACTGACCCTGTGGCTGGGCTTTCTGAAGATCGCCGAGAAGGCCGGTATCGTCGAGTGGCTGGCCAAGGTGCTAGGCCCGCTGTTCGCCCGCCTGATGCCGGAGGTGCCGCCCGGCCACCCAGCCCTGGGCCTGATCACCATGAACTTCGCTGCCAACGGCCTGGGACTGGACAACGCTGCTACGCCGATTGGCCTGAAGGCCATGCGCGCGCTGCAGGAGCTGAACCCCGGCAGCACCACCGCGAGCAACGCGCAGATCCTGTTCCTGGTGCTCAACGCCTCGTCGCTGACCCTGCTGCCGGTAACCGTCTTCATGTACCGGGCCCAGCAAGGCGCGCCAGACCCGACCATGGTGTTTCTGCCGATCCTGCTAGCGACCAGCGTCTCGACCCTGGTTGGTCTGCTGTCGGTGGCAGTGATGCAGCGTTTGCGTCTGTGGGACCCGGTGGTGCTTGCCTACTTCATCCCCGGCGCTTTGCTGCTGGGAGGCTTCATGGCTTTTCTTGGCACCCTGTCGGCCGCCGCGCTGGCCAGCCTGTCGTCGCTCCTGGGCAACCTCACGCTGTTTGGCGTGATCATGCTGTTCCTGGTGGTGGGCGCCCTGAAACGGGTGAAGGTGTATGAAGCCTTTGTCGAAGGCGCCACGGAAGGCTTCGATGTGGCCAAGAGCCTGCTGCCCTACCTGGTGGCGATGCTGGTGGCGGTGGGTGTGCTGCGCGCCTCTGGTGCCCTGGAGCTGGCCCTGGACGGTATCCGCCATGCGGTTAGCTGGATGGGCCTGGACACGCGCTTCGTCGAGGGCCTGCCCACCGCGCTGGTCAAGCCGTTCTCTGGCAGCGCAGCGCGGGCAATGCTGATCGAGACCATGCAGACCCAAGGCGTGGACAGTTTCCCTGCCTTGGTGGCAGCGACGATTCAGGGCAGCACCGAAACCACCTTCTACGTACTGGCCGTGTACTTTGGTGCCGTGGGCATCCAGCGCGTGCGCCATGCGGTCGGTTGCGCACTGCTGGCCGAGTTTTCAGGGGTAGTCGCGGCGATCTTCGTCTGCTACTGGTTCTTTGCCTGAAGCTTCAGTTGTGCCTGATTGGCCTGGGTGATGGTCCAGTTCACGACTTGCCCCACCAGCTGGTCGCTGGCCTGGCCGAAGCCGGCGACCACTGCTGATACCTGTTTGTCGTCCAGCGGTTGGCGGATTTCGAAGCGCTTGCTGGCCAGGATGCGTTGGTTGCGGCCCTGGACCAAGCGAGCGTCATAGCGGATCACCACCTCCACTGCCCCATCCGTGCGGTATTCACTCTGAAATGCCTGCAGCTCGCCGGCCAGTTCGTAGTCTGCCTGCAGGTTACTGTCGTCAGCGCTCAGGCGCTGTACCTGGCCCTCACGCTGGAACCCGTCGAGCAAGCGGTTACGCAGCAGCACCGGGGCCGCATCGCTCCAGCGCGCGCCCTTGTAGCTGCTCACCACATTGCCCTGGGGAACCACGGCAATCCTTGGCCCGGCCAACACTTCACTGGCCAGCGGCTTGTTCAGGCGCAATGACCAGTCCAGCGGCGGCGCTGTGCGGCTGGGCTGGTTCACCGGCAGGCGATAAAGATCCACAGGTTCGCTCTGCGGCAGGATCGAGCAGGCACTGGCCAGGCTAAGCGAGGCCGCCAGGGTCAGCAGGCGCAGCGACGGATTCATGGCTGGAACTCCTTGTTGTTGTCGCGGCCAAGCAGATAGCCGCTTGGGTCGGCCTCCAGTTGCCGGGAAATGCCTTTGAGTGCGTTCAGGGTTTCGCGCAGTTCACGAATGGCCGGGGCAAGCTGGTTCAGGCTCTGGGCGCCGTCACCGATAGCCTCGCTGTTGTTCTGGAGCAGGTTATTGATGGTTGCCGTGCTTTGGGCCAGTGACTGCATGGCCTGTTCGGCGCTGCCGATCGCCTGTTTGCCTTCGCTATCCAGCAGGCCGTTGGCATTGCGCATCAATGCCTGGGTTTCGGCCAGAGTGGCGCTGGCCTGCTTGCCCACCTGCACCAGCTGTGCGATGGCCTCGGCGATGCTGCCGTGCTGGCCGGCAAAGGCGCCGGTGGTCTTGTCGAGGTTGGCCAGCGTGTTGCTGAGGTGGCCTATGTTGTCCTCGGAGAACATCTGGTTAGCGTTATGGAGCAGCATGTTGATGTTGGTCACCAGGTCGCTGCTGTCGTTGAGCAGACGCGAGATTGGCGATGGCGAAGCGATGATCACCGGCAGCTTGCCATCCTTGCCTTTAAGCTCGGGGCTTTGCGGGGTGCCGCCGCTGAGCTGGATGAACGAGTTGCCGGTGACGCCGGCCAGGGTCAGCTTGGCCTGCGTGTCTTCCTTCACGGGGGTATCGGCGCTCAGGCGCACGCGTGCCAGTACCCGGCGCGGGTCTTTCGGGTCCAGACGCAGGGTGGACACATCGCCCACCTTGATGCCGTTGTACTGGACCGTGCTGCCGGGAGAAAGGCCGGACACGGCTTCGTTGAACACCACTTCGTAATCCTTGAAGGCGTCGTCGACACTGGACTTGGCCAGCCACAGGCCGAACAGCATGGCCCCTGTCACCACCAGAACGGTGACCAGGCCTATGAGGACGTGATGGGCTCGGGTTTCCATTGCTCAGCGCTCCTGCCCGGCACGGGTGGCAGCCTGTTCGGCTGCGCGCCCGCGTGGGCCGTGAAAGTATTCTTGGATCCAGGTGTCGTTGGTCTTCTCGACCTCGGCCAGCGGGCCGGCCACCAGGACCTTCTTTTGCGACAGCACCGCGATGCGGTCGGTGATGGTGTACAGGGTGTCGAGGTCGTGGGTGATCAGGAACACCGACAGGCCCAGCGCATCGCGCAGGGTAAGGATCAACTGGTCAAATGCCGCGGCACCGATCGGGTCCAGGCCAGCCGTGGGTTCGTCGAGGAACAGGATGTCCGGGTCCAGGGCCAAGGCGCGGGCCAGCGCTGCGCGCTTGATCATGCCCCCCGACAACGAGGCCGGGTACTTGTCGGCAGCCGAGATCGGCAACCCGGCAAGGGCCAGTTTCACCCCGGCCAGGTGCTCGGCATCGCTACGAGACAGCCCAGCGTGCTCGATCAGCGGCAAGGCCACGTTTTCGGTCACCGTCAGCGAAGAGAACAGCGCCCCCTTCTGGAACAGCACGCCAAAGCGCCGTTCGACCAGTGAACGCTGTTCTTCGCGCAGGTCGGTCAGGTCCTGGCCGAGCACCTTGATCTGCCCTTCATTGGGCCGGCGCAGGCCAATGATGCTGCGCAGAAGCACCGATTTGCCGCTGCCTGAACCGCCTACCACGGCGAGGATTTCGCCGCGGTACAGGTCAAGATCAAGGTTTTCATGCACCACCTGGCGGCCGAAGCGGTTGCAGATGCCGCGGGCTTCGATTACGCAATTCTGGCCACTCACCAGCCCATCTCCATGAAGAACAGCGCTGCCACCGCATCCAGCACGATGACCACAAAAATCGACTGCACCACTGCCGAGGTGGTGTGTGCCCCCACCGACTCGGCGCTGCCGCTGACCTTGAAGCCTTCCAGGCAGCCGATGGCGGCGATCAGGAAGGCAAAGAACGGTGCCTTGGCCAGGCCTACCAGGAAGTGCTGCACGCCAATGTCGCTTTGCAGCAGCGACAGGAACATGGCCGGCGAAATATCCAGTGTCAGGGCGCATACCACCGCCCCGCCAACGATGCCGCAGATCATGGCGACAAAGGTGAGCAACGGCAGCGAAATCAGCAGGGCCAGTACCCGCGGCACCACCAGCAGCTCCATGGGGTTGAGGCCCAGCGTGCGGATGGCGTCAATTTCTTCGTTGGCCTTCATCGAGCCGATCTGCGCGGTGAACGCGCTGGCAGTGCGGCCGGCCATGAGAATGGCTGTCAGCAGCACGGCGAACTCGCGCAGGAACGAGAACGCAACCAGGTCGACGGTGAAAATGGTCGCGCCGAAGTCGGCCAGCACCGTGGCACCGAGAAAAGCGACTACGGCGCCTACCAGAAAGGTCAGCAACGCAACGATGGGCGCGGCGTCCAGCCCGGTCTGCTCAATATGTGCCACCACAGGAGTGAAGCGCCAGCGATGTGGCTGGAAGGCGCGGCGCAGCAAGGTTTCCAGAATCACACCGACGAAACCAAGCAGCTGCATGCTGTCCTGCCACAGCGTGCCGACGGCGCGGCCGATACGCTCCAGCAGCAGCAACAGCACATTGCGCTCGGGCTCCTTGACCGGGATGCAGTAATCCTGGACCGAGCAGTAGACGTTTTTCAGCAGCGCCTGGCTGGCTTCAGGCAGCGCGTGGGTGCAGTGCGACAGGCGCTCGGAGCCTAGCAGTTCGGCCAGCAGCGAAGCGCCGGCAGTGTCCAGGCGGCCCAGCTGGCTGAGGTCGGCGACGGTGTCGGCAGGGCAATGCGAGCGCAGGCGCTCGCTCTCGCGCTTGAGGTTGGCGTAGTGTGCCAGGGTCCAGTCACCGGTAATACGCAGGCAGGCCGGTTGGCTGCTGGTGTCCAGGGTGGCGCTGGGGTTGGTCATAGGCTCCATGCAATTGACTCGGCGCTAAGGCTTAGGGGCTGATCATAGCGCAGGGGGCATGGGCTGTTTGGTGATTATGTGCTGTGTGTACGCTTGGCAACAGTGACCTGCAGCCGCCTTGTGCTGCGCAAGGCAGGGGGTCAACTACCCGCGGGGGCATCATTGACCACCTTGAACCGCAGCACGCCGATCACTTGCCCATCCTCGGTCAGCACCCTCACCTGCCACTTGCCTACCGGGTTGGGCGGGAAGTTCTGCTTGTGGGTCCAGGCACGATAGCCTTCCTTGCGCCCGCCGTGGATGTCCAGGGCAATGCGGTCGACCTCTTGGCCGTCCTTCTGCCACACGTGGTAGATCCGCTCGTTCAGGCCGCGTGGCGCGTTGATGGCGGTGTAGGCATACAGGCCACTGCTGCGGATGCGGCTGGCGGCAATTTCGTCCAGCGAGTCGCCCGGTTGGCGGTTCATGACTTCGGTACTCACCGCCACCTCGGTCATCCACAGGGTTGCCGGCGGTACCCAGGAGCGCAGCAGCCAGCCGCCGGCACCGACCGACAGGGTAACCAGCACCAGTGCCACGGCGCGGCGCCAGTTGCTGATCGGGAAGCTGCTGGCCAGGCTGGGGAATGACAGAGCCATGGCCGCGATCAGGGCCAGCTTGAAGCTTTGTGCGGTGGTCAGGTGCAGGATGATCGGTAGCGCGGTCAGCAGAGCGGCGAACAACGTCAGGGTATGCAGCGCCAGGAACAGCCAGCGCCGTGGTGCCAGCCACTTGTAGTACAGCGGGTCGGTGATCGAAACCAGGCCGGCGGCGCCGAGCAAGCCGGTGAAGACCAGCTGACCGCTGTTCCAGGTGGTGGTGATGAAAAAGAACGGCAGCACGAAGAACAGCGTTTCCTGGTGGATCATCTGCGTTGCGTAGCGCAGCAGCGGCTGAGGAATCTCGCGGTTGAAAGTGCGCGCGAACAGCCCGGTGAGGGTGTTCTCCAGCATCAGCCAGACCCAGCTGACCAGCATGAGCACGGCGACCCAGCTGGCCAGGCCAGCCTGGCGGTCGACCAGGATGAAGCTGCCGATACCGGAGAGGAAACCGCCGAGCGCAATGATGCCCGGGTAGCGCTTGAGGAGTTCGATGATGCGCTGGACGATATGGGGGATTTGGGGCATTGGGGGCTACGACAGAAAAGTGAGGTGGCTGTGCCAGCCTCTTCGCGGGCAAGCCCGCGAAAGGGTCGGTACTGGCAAAAGGATACCGCCGATTTACCGCTGCCGTGTAGCACCACTGGGCCGTTCAGGTCCATGCCGCCGCCAGCGCAACAGCCCCGCCGCCAGGCCCAGCCCCACAAGCAAGGCCATCAGCCCGTAAAGCTCGTCATAGCCTAGCAACGGCTTTTCGATGCGCACATAGCCATCTTCCTTGAGCAGATCCTTCAATGCCTCGTTGGCCTGTTCCAGGCTGACCTGGCGCAGCTTGCGCATCGGGTTGGCAAAGCGCCCGTCGGTATAGTCGTTCAGCGCCCCCCAGTAGTAGTCGGCCAAGGCGCTGTTGCCTTGGGTGCTCCAGCTTTCCTTGGCGATGCTGGCTTCCTTGATGCGGGCGAAGGTGTCCGGGTCCAGGCCTTCCTTGCGCAGGTGGTCGAACAGGGCCTGCATCACCTTGACAGCCTTGTCGATGTCATCGCGCTCAAGGTCCGCATTGAGGCTGAGCAGGCCGGTGTCGCCAAAGCTCTCACGCTGCACGGAGGGGCCGTAGGACAGCTCGTTGCGCAGGCGCAGCTGGTCGTACAGCGCCCAGTCCAGGTAGCGGGACAGCAGGTCGAGGGTGGCTTGGTGGTCGTTGTCCAGCACCGGCTCGATGAACAGCCAGTGCAATTTGACGCCATCACCCAGCCAGCCGCGGGTCAGGTTGCGACGCTGCTCGGCCTGTCGGGTGATGCTTTCAAGGTTGCGGCGCTCTTCGGGTTCAGTGGCGGGCAGTTCGCCAAACGACCGCTCCAGATAGGCCGGAAGCAGGCGGTCGAGGCCACCGACCATGATCAGGGTCATGTTGTTGGCGGCGTACCAGCGGTCACGCAACGCCTGAACTTGCGCCAAGGTCATGTCGTCGAGGTTGGAGCGCTCCGGGCATTTCAGCCCCAGCTCGGTGGCCAACTGGTCGCTGGCGGGGTGGCCGATGTCCTGGCGGTCGAGCCAGCGCTGCAGATGGCCATAGTGGCCGCCGTCCTCGCGCTCTATGATGCGCTTGGCGGTGGCCAGGGCCTTGGCGTCGATGGTGGTATCGCGGATGACTGCCAACAGCAGGTCGAGGACCTTGCGCTGGTTGCGTGCCGGGGCCTCGATGACAAAGGTTGTGTCGGCACTGCTGGTATAGGCGTTCCACTCTCCGCCGAGCGCTTGCAGGCGCTCTTCCAGCCCGCCTTCGCCTGTTTCGTCGATGCCACTGAACAGCAGGTGCTCAAGCAGGTGTGGCAGCTCTTTCTGCTCGCAGTCGAAATCATCCAGGCCCACGCCGACCACCAGACGAATCGCCACATGGTCACGTTCGTAGCCGTCTTTCAGGATGACCTGCAGACCATTGGGCAACAGGTAGCCTTCAACCCGCGAGCGGTCGAGGGCGAACGAGGGCAGGCTGCAGATCAGCAGGCAAACGAACATCAGGCAACGCATGGGCGAGCGAGGGTCCTCAGCTAGGAGAAATCACGGCAGGCGGGCTTCATCGGGCACACTGTCGAGCATCAGCCCTCCGGTGTCCGAGCCGCCCAGTACCACATAGGCACTGCTACAGAACAAAGAGTTCAACCGCTTCATGTCGGCGATCAGCTCCAAGTGTAGCGAACTGGTCTCGATACTTTGCACGACCTTGCGCTGCAGGCGGCTGACATGGGCGTGGGCGAGGCGCCGTTCCTGGGCACGGAACCGGCGTTTTTCCCGCAGCAGCAAGCGGGCGCTTTCCGGGTCGGCACTGAGGAACACCGATAGGCCCAGGCGCAGGTTGGCCAGCAATTGCTCCTGCAGGCCGGTCAGCTCTTCCAGGCCTACCTGGGAAAACTCCCGTCGCTGGCTGGTTTTCTGCTGCTGGACCTTGCGCAGCATGCGTTCGATCAGGTCACAGGCGAGTTTGAGGTTAATTGACAGCTCGATGATTTCGGCCCAGCGGCGGTTGTCCTGTTCGCTGAGGTCTTCCCGTGACATCTGCGCCAGGTACAGCTTGATTGCGCTGTACAGGGCTTCGGCGTCTTCGCCCAAGGCGCGAACTTGCTGTGGCATGGCGGTCTGGGTGCCACGCAGGGCTCCAAGCATGGCTTCGAGCAGGCTGTCGACGATGTCCCCCAGGCGCAAGGTCTCGCGGGCGGCGTTGGCCAGGGCCAGGCTGGGCGTTTCCAGGGCCGAGGCGTCAAGGTGGCGCGGGCGCACCTGACCATTGCCGATTTCCCGTTCAGGTAGCAGGGCGTTGCACAGCCGACCCATCGGTTTGACCGTGGGCAGCATGATCAGACAGCGCAGCGTGTTGTAGAGCAGGTGAAAGCCGATGACCAGTTCCTGAGGGCTGAAACTCAGCGAGTCCATCCATGCCACCAGCGGGTGCAGCACAGGGATGATCAGCACCAGGCCTATCAGCTTGTACAGCAGGCTGCCCAAGGCCACCCGACGCCCGGCGGCGTTCTGCATGCTGGTACTGATGAAGGCCAGCAGCCCGCTGCCGATGTTGGCGCCGACCACCAGCCCGATGGCGACCGGCAGGCTGATCAGTTCGGCGCCGGCCAGTGTCGCTGTGAGCAGAACGGCGGCCAGGCTGGAATAGGAAATCATGGCGAACATTGCCCCGACCAGAGCGTCGAGCATGATGTCGCCGGTCAGTGAGGCAAACAGCACTTTCACGCCTTGGGCTTGGGTGATCGGCGCAGCTGCCTGCACGATAAGTTCGAGTGCCAGGATGATCAGGCCAAGCCCGATGCCCACTCGGCCCAGTTGGCCGGCCCGTGTCTGCTTGCGCGAAAGGAAGAAGATCACGCCAAGGAAGATCAGCAGCGGCGACAGCCAGGACAGGTCGAAGGTCAGTACCCGGGCCATCAGTGCGGTACCCACGTCGGCACCCAGCATGATCGCCAAGGCCGGGGTCATGGCCATCAGGCCTTGGCCGACGAACGAGGTGACCAGCATGGCCGTGGCGTTGCTGCTTTGAACCATGGCCGTGACCAGAATACCGGCGATGAATGCCAGCGGGCGCTTGTCCATGTTCTGGCTGATGATGCGTCGCAGGTTCGAGCCGAATACCCGGAGGATGCCGGTGCGCACAATGTGGGTACCCCAGACCAGAAGCGTCACGGCCGAGAGCAGGTTGAGCAGGGTCAGCATGGCGAAGGCCCCCTGTTGCATAGGCCCATCGGGCCAAGAAAAGAAACGTGAGCATTTGAAGAATTTTCGGTGCTCACTCAAAGCTTTAGTTGTTTTGCCCAGCTGTCGCCAGCTTCGCATGGCAGTCATTTATTTGAAACAGATCTTGAAACGAATGACTGCCCGTGGGGGCTGCTTCGCGGGCAAGCCACCACAGTGACAACGCGCAGGAAAAAACGCACAGAAAAAAGGCATTAAAAAGGGCCCTGCGAAGGGCCCTTGTTGTGCTGCACTTTCTTGGCCTTATTGACCCGGAATGTCCTTGCGCAGTTTCACCGGTTCATGATCCTTGCCATCCTTGCGGGCCATGGCGGTGCGCATGCGGATGTTGATGGCTTCCACCGCCAGCGAGAAGGCCATGGCGAAGTAGACATAGCCCTTCGGCACATGCACTTCGAACGCTTCAGCGATCAGTACAGTACCGACCACGATCAGGAACGACAGCGCGAGCATCTTCAGCGACGGGTGCTTGTCGATGAAATTGCTGATGGCGCCGGCGCACAGCATCATCACCAGCACGGCCACAACGATGGCGGCGATCATCACCGGTACGTGGGAAACCATGCCCACAGCGGTAATCACCGAGTCCAGCGAGAACACGATGTCGATGATGGCGATCTGGATGATGGTGTAGAAGAACTTGCCACCTGCGCCTTTGGGCTCCTCTACGTTCTCGTCCTCGCCTTCCAGGCCGTGGTAGATCTCTTGCGAGCTCTTCCACAGCAGGAACAGGCCACCGAAGAACAGGATCAGGTCACGCCCGGAGATGCCTTGGCCAAAGACCACGAACAAGTCGGCGGTGAGGCGCATGACCCAGGTAATCGACAGCAGCAGCATGATACGGGTGACCATGGCCAGGGCCAGGCCGAAGATCCGGGTGCGTGGCTGCATGTGCTTGGGCATGCGGCTGACCAGAATCGAGATCATGATGATGTTGTCGATACCGAGGACGATCTCAAGCGCGGTAAGGGTGAAAAAGGCAACCCAGATTTCCGGGCTGGTCAGCCATTCCATGTATTTTCCTTCGAGCGGTAATGGCAACGCGCCCCGGTCAGGGCGCGTCGCGTACGTGATACGGATGTATTAAAGACTACTGAACAGCGGGAAAATCCCCATCAGCAGTGCGCCGAGCATTATGCACAGGCATACCAGCACTGCCCACTTGAGCGTGAAGCGCTGATGATCGCCGAACTCGATACCGGCCAGGGCTACCAGCAGGTAGGTGGAGGGTACCAGCGGGCTGAGCAGGTGTACCGGCTGCCCGACGATCGACGCACGGGCCATTTCCACCGGGGTGATGCCATAGTGGCTGGCGGCTTCGGCCAGCACCGGCAGCACGCCGTAGTAGAACGCATCGTTGGACATGAAGAACGTGAACGGCATGCTCACGATCGCGGTGATTACGGCCAGGTATGGGCCCAGCGCTTCGGGGATGACCGCCAGCAGGCTCTTGGACATGGCGTCGACCATGCCGGTGCCGGACAGGATGCCGGTGAAGATGCCGGCGGCGAAGATCAGCCCGGTCACGGCCAGTACGCTGCCGGCGTGGGCGGCGATGCGGTCCTTCTGCTGTTGCAGGCACGGGTAGTTGACGATCATGGCGATACTGAAGGCAATCATGAACAGCACTGGCAGCGGCAGCAGGCCGGCGATCAGCGCGACCATCAGGGCAGCGGTCAGGGCACCGTTGAAGTACAGCAGCTTGGGCCGGCGTGCGTCCGGGTACTGCGAGACGGTGATTTCGCTGTGGTCGATGTCGTCGGTAGGCAGATGCAGTTCGCCCAGGCGGGCACGCTCACGCTTGCCATACATGTAGGCAATGGCCAGGATCGCCAGTACACCGAACAACATGGCCGGGATCATCGGTACGAAGATGTCTGACGGGTCTACGTGCAGGGCGCTGGCAGCACGCGCGGTCGGCCCACCCCATGGGGTCATGTTCATCACGCCGCCGGCAAGGATGATCAGGCCGGCCATGATCCGCGGGCTCATGCCCAGGCGGCTGTACATCGGCAGCATGGCGGCGCAGCAGATCATGTAGGTGGTGGCACCGTCACCGTCGAGCGAGACCACCAGGGCCAGTACAGCGGTGCCGACCGAGACTTTCAGCGGATCGCCCTTGACCAGCTTGAGGATCTTGCGAACGGCCGGGTCGAACAGGCCGGAATCGATCATCAGGGCGAAATAGAGGATGGCGAACATCAGCATCACGCCGGTAGGTGCGAGCTTGCTGATGCCCTCTAGCATCATGGGGCCGATCTTGGCGGAAAAACCACCGAACAGGGCGAACAGGATCGGTACCAGAATCAGCGCGATCAAGGCCGAAAGGCGCTTGGTCATGATCAGGTACATGAACGTGATGACCATGGCAAAGCCGAGGAAGGTCAGCATGGCAATACTCCAGGCGTGGCGCGGCGAAAGGACAGTCGATTCGGGCGTATCAGCGCGTAGGGCGCTGTGCGGGGAGCATGCGGAGGGGGACTACGAAAAGGCGGGCACAGGAATACATCAGAATCACCATTGTTGTTGTTGATTGGGCCGGGCGCGGTATTGACCGGGTGCCCTGGCTGACCGGTCTTGTGCCGGTAGTGGGCGCTATCCTAAAAGGGCAAGCTTTCAGCCAGCTTTCGCTGAAGCAAAGGTGACGAGAGGTAGGTGATGCAGGATGTAACCGAAGGTGGCTGCCATTGTGGAGCCCTGCGTTATCGGCTGGAGGGCAACCTGACGGACATTGCCCACTGTCATTGTTCGATCTGCAGGCGGGTCAGCGGTGGACTGGTGGTCACCTGGCTTACCCTGCCCCGTTCTGGGTTCCAGTGGTTAACGGGCGAGCCGAGCTGCTATGTGGCGCCTGCCAGTTGCAGCCGCTACTTCTGTGGGCAGTGTGGGGCGCATGTGGCGCTGGTGACCACGCATAGCCCGCAGACGATCGATGTGACGGTGGCGACGCTGGATCACCCTGAGCGGGTACGAGCCAACCGACATATCTGGGCAGGCAGCCGGTTGCCTTGGCTGCATCTGGATGAGGATTTGCCCTCGGAAGATGAGGAGCGCCTGTAGGCGTGGGCTCGCCCGCGAAAGGGCCAGCCCTTCATACATCACAACTGCAGGCCACCAGCAGCCTTGTGCAACGCCCGCAAGTGCTCGCCGATCTGCTTCACGTTGGCCTCGACCGCTGCGATTTCCTTGGCTCGCGACGGCTCCAGCAGCGCCCTCACCTCTTTGTCCAGGCTGGTGCTCAAGCGCAACAGCTGTGCCTGGCGCTCTCTGCTCACCTGCTCCAGGTGCTTGCGCTCTTCTGGCTGCGGCAGTCCGTAGCCTTTGGAATCGAGCAACTCTGCCGGGCGGCTGAGAAAACCGCTGTTGGCAAGCATTTGCTTGAGCGTGGCATCGGCTTTGTTGATGCTGCCATCCTTCAAGGCTGCGGCATTCAGGTAACGCTGCTTGACCTCGTCCTGGGCCAGCAGAAGCTGCCGGCGCAGGCTGGCCTGTTCAAGCAGAAGCAGTGCCGCGCTGGTGCGCAGGTCAGCCTTGGCGAACCAGCTACGGCGCTGCTCGGCATTGAGGGCCAGCCAGTCTTCAACCAGAGCTTGCTTGATTGGTAACTGCTTTCTCAGCACCTCGAACATGGCCTGGTACCGGTCGCGGTAAGAATCGAAGCGGTAGCCCAGGCGTAACGCTTCGCGCGGGTTATCAAGCACGCTGGTATCTGCCAGTCCCCTGCCCTTGAGCACGGCCAGCAAACCGTTGGGCATGATGCTGTCCAGGTCGTTGAGGCGTGGATTGGCGGTGCCGCTGCGCAGCAGCTTCAACGACTCCACGGCACAGTTGTTGGACAGGAACCAGTAGTTGCCGTCATAGCTCCAGTGCATCTCGGCGGCCTGGCGCACCAGGTTCTCGATTTCGTCGCGGTTGAGCTTCAAGGGCACCGAGGCCAGGCTGCGCAGCTCGGTCTTGGTGTATTCGTCGATCACCTGGCCCAGCGGCAGCACGAATAGCCTCGACGGGTAGTTGCCGACAAGGCCGTCCCAGCTGGACAGTTGCACGTCGTTGACGAAGGCGCGGTACGACAGCACCAGGCTTTGATCGAGGTCCAGGCGGCAGTCTGGTCCGCGTGGGCGGCCCGGCTTGCAGATCACCAGGCGCAGCATGCTGTGCCCCCAGCGGCTGACCAGGTTCTGATTGGCTTCAGCCAGCAGATAGTCCACTTCGTAGACCCTTTCCGGGTCTATTTCACCTAGGGGCTGGCGGGCGAAGTCGCTGCCGGCATTGATGAATGGCAGGCCCTTGGCACAGGTGTCCTGTTGGGGTGCCCAGCCGAAGTGTTCGCGAAGGTACTGATACAGCGCCGGGCGACGGCAGTTGTAGCTCGGGTCGAGGAGGAAATACTCCATGTTGACCGCGATGTATTCCTTGGGGCTGCTCAACTCATAGCTGTCGGGGCTGCGCACGAATTGGCCATTGTGCTGTTCGCGCTCGCCTCGTCGGCCCACGTACTGCTGCCACCCGGCCAGGTCGAGCAGGCGTGGGTCGTCGCTCAGGGTGAAGCGGCGCTCGGCCTGCCCGCGGCATTCTTCCGGCAGGCCGACCTTGCCCAGCGTGCCTTGCTGGCGTTTGCAGCGTGCAATCAGCGCATTTTCGGCGCTGGGCCACAGGCGGGCACGGTCGTAGAGATGGGTGAGCTCGTGCAGCACGGTGGCCAGCAGCTCTTCACGCACCGTGCCATGTGGGCGGTCGGTGCGCTCGGCGGCGGCGCTGCCATCGGCGAGGCTGGGCAGCAAGCGGCGGTTGAGCTCGAGGGTGGATATCAGTGATGCCTGCCCATAGGCGTCGGCAGGCATGTTGTCGCTCCAGCTGACCCGCACGCGGCGGTCCAGCTGTTGCTTGAAGCGCGGTGGCAGCTTGCCCATGGCTTCGTCGAGCAGGGCTTGGGAGGCTTTTGTTTGTTGTGGGTCGAGGCCGGACGCCTGCAGCTCAAGCTGCAGGTCGGCCAAGGCGGGCGTGCCGAGCAGCGTCAGGGCGCAGCCAAGCAGCCAGGCACGCACGCGCTTCACAGTGCGAGTATGGCTTCAGCCAATACCTGGTCGCTGGCGCCGCGCGCTTCCGGTACTCGCTCGCGCAGGGTATTGAAGGCCGCCTCGAGTTGTACGCCGCGGATGTCACCGTTGCTGGCGACGAAGCTTGCAGCGTCGTCGTGGGCTTCGCGCACCACTTTGGAGTCGCGGATCGAGGTGGTGGTGTCTGAGGTGAAGTCGATCGAACGGCCAAAGGCACGCACGATGATGTTGCTGGTGGCCACCAGGGTCTGTGCCTGGGCCAGGTCGGCCAGCAGCAGCATGCCGAGGGAAGCGGCAATCAGCGGTTTGCGCATGGAGCATCTCCGAAAAATACAGGGAGTCAGATGTAGTTATTGGACGAGAATTGCCTGCGCCAGTTCCAGATCGCCGACGGCGTGCCGTGCGCAATTGTGGCGTAATGATTCCAGGGCGGCTTCCAAGCGTGCACCACGGATCAGCCCGTCGCTGGCAACGAATGCGGCGGCATCGTCGCGGGCCTGTGTAAGCAGTTTGCGATCGAATGGTGCGACTGTGACCTGGCTGGTGACATAGCCGGTGATGACCAGGCTTTGTGTGGTGGTATCCATGGCATGGGCGCTGGCCATGCCTGCGGCGGCGAACAGCAATGGCAACAGATAACGCATGAGCTTTCTTGAAGGCTGGAAAAATGAACGGCGAAGCCTACCTCAGGTGCGAGGGCCGAAGCCAACGCACCTGTTGTGCATGGCGCGTATCAGAGTGCCAGGATGGCCTGGGCCAGCTGTGCATCGCTGGCTTGCAGGGCCGGCATGTTCGAACGGATGTGCACAAAGGCGCTTTCCAGTCGGGCGCCGCGGATAGCGCCCTGAGTGCCGACGAAGCTGGCTGCGTCATCGCGGGCTGCCTGGACAATCTTGTCGTCGCGGAAGGAAGAGCTCACGTCGGATGTGGCGTCGGTGGAGGCAGCAACGGCGCCCACTACCGCGTCGGTGGTGACAACGAAACTGGTGGCATTGGCAGTGCCAGCCAGGCCAAGCAGCAGGGCGGCGCCAAGCAGGTGTTTACGGTTCATGATGTGGACTCCTGGGTAGGTCAGGTTGGTTCTGCTGTATCGGACGTTTGCAGGGCTCGTCACGGTACGTTTTCATCAACGGGTTCTAGCAGACGGTTAGGCCAAGCGTATCACGCAGTGCTGCGTAGAGATGACAACGACTGCTGTGCCAGACAACTGTTAAGGCGAATTTTAATTTTTGTAAAACTGTACTGGTCGCAATCTGAAGCACGCGACTGCGCGTCTCTCGGGCAATAAAAAACCCGCTGCAGTCACCTGCAACGGGTTTGAGGAATTCACGGTGCCGGCGAAGCCGGCAAGCCGGGAGCTTAGCGCCAGAAAGGCTTGCTCAGCTCTTCGTAACGCTGCGACTCGCTGATACCGGCGTCTGCCAGCAGGCGGGAGTCCAGGCGAGCCAGTTGACGACGGCTGGTCATACGGCGCTGCCACAGCAGCAGGGTCGACAATGCGCGCAGTGGCAGCGAAGTGTTGGATTGCTGGGCGTTGCTTTCAAAAACCAGACCGGAACTGAGGGTACGTTCCATGATGCTTCATCCTTCCGCTTATGGCGGCATTAGGTAGTGATTTAACTGATGCCAATGATCCTCCTCTGTCGTCCATAACAGTAGATACAGTTCAGTGGAAAGACGATGGCTCAGTTAACTGTGTAACCCTACTGTTGCACTCGAAATAGGCGTAACTGTACTGGTCCGCACTTATTTGGTGCGTTTTGATTCGAAGAAGGGGATTTGTCAGTCGGGAAGGTCTGAAAGAACCAGTACAGTAGTACAGATTATGCTGCTAGTAGAGGAGTGGCGTCGTGATAGAAGGGTTTGACTGTTATGGCCCATTCGCGGGCAAGCCCGCGAAGAGGCCGGAACAGCGGAAGCAGGGCCGCCGTTCCGTACCACATCCGGATCAGCTGGCCAGCATGCGCCCGGTTTCTTCCAGGTTTTCGTGCCAGCTCAGGGCTTCGCGCAGGATGTGCGGGGTATGGCCGCCACGCTGGCAGGCGCGGTCGAAGTAGTCGTTCAGCGCAGCGCGATAGTCTGGGTGCACACAGTTGTCGATGATCGCTCGCGCCCGTTCGCGCGGCGCCAGGCCACGCAGGTCCGCCAAGCCCTGCTCGGTGACCAGGATGTCCACGTCGTGCTCGGTGTGGTCGACATGGCTGACCATTGGCACCACGCTGGAAATCGCCCCGCCTTTGGCAATCGACTTGGTGACGAACACTGCCAGGTGGGCGTTACGGGCGAAGTCGCCGGAGCCACCGATGCCGTTCATCATCCTGGTGCCACAGACGTGGGTGGAGTTGACGTTGCCGTAGATATCGAACTCCAGTGCGGTGTTGATACCGATGATGCCCAGGCGACGCACTACTTCCGGGTGGTTGGAGATTTCCTGCGGGCGTAGCACCAGCTTGTCCTTGTAGCGCTCCAGGTTGCCGAACACATCGGCATTGCGGCGCGTCGACAGGGTGATCGAGCTGCCGGATGCGAAGCTAAGCTTGCCGGCATCGATCAGGTCGAAGGTGGAGTCCTGCAGCACTTCGGAGTACATGGTCAGGTCTTCGAACGGCGACTCGATCAGGCCGCACATCACCGCATTGGCAATGCTGCCAATGCCGGCTTGCAGTGGGCCGAGCTTGTTGGTCATACGGCCTGCATCCACTTCCTTCTTGAGGAAGTTGATCAGGTGGTCGGCGATGCCCTGTGTTTCATCATCTGGCGGCAGCACAGTGGACGGCGAGTCCGGCTGGTCGCTGATGACGATACCGACGATCTTGGCCGGATCGATCGGGATCGCGGTGCTGCCGATACGGTCGTCTACCTTGACCAGCGGGATTGGCGTGCGAGTCGGGCGGTAGGTTGGGATATAGATGTCGTGCAGGCCTTCGAGGTTGGTGTTGTGCGAGAGGTTGATCTCCACAATCACCTGCTTGGCGAAGATCGCGAAGCTGGCCGAGTTGCCCACCGAAGTGGTTGGCACGATGTGGCCTTGCTCGGTGATGGCCACGGCTTCGATGACCGCGATGTCCGGCAGCTTCAGCTGCTGGTTGCGCAGTTGCTCGACGGTTTCCGACAGGTGCTGGTCAATGAACATCACCTGGCCGTCATTGATGGCTTTGCGCAGGGTGCTGTCGACCTGGAACGGCATGCGGCGGGCCAACACACCGGCCTCGGTCAGTTGTTTGTCCAGGTCATTGCCCAGGCTGGCGCCGGTCATCAGGCTGATTTTCAGTGGCGATTGCTTGGCACGTTCGGCCAATGCATGCGGTACGGCCTTGGCTTCGCCGGCGCGGGTGAAGCCGCTCATGCCGACAGTCATGCCGTCCTCGATCAGACCAGCGGCATCAGCCGCACTCATTACCTTGCTGTGCAGGGAGGACAAGCGGATACGATCACGGTACATGGATTGTTATCTCGGGCTACTGAAACTACTGCAGCGCAGTCTAGAGATTTCGCCCATTGCCGTCCCACGACCATGGTCGTATGAGAAGCCTTGTATTTGAGCCGTTGATCCGGATCAATAAAAGAAAAGCCCCGGCAGATTCTGACCGGGGCTTCCTTTATATCAGCTGGTTTGCAGCGGCTGGTGTCACTCCACCGCCTTGACCATGTCCTCGATGACCTTCTTGGCGTCACCGAACACCATCATGGTCTTGTCCAGATAGAACAGTTCGTTGTCCAGGCCGGCATAGCCGCTGGCCATCGAGCGCTTGTTGACGATGATGGTCTTGGCCTTGAACGCTTCGAGGATCGGCATGCCGGCGATTGGCGACTTGGGGTCGTTCTTCGCCGCCGGGTTGACCACGTCGTTGGCGCCCAGTACCAGCACCACGTCGGCCTGTCCGAACTCGGCGTTGATGTCTTCCATTTCGAATACCTGATCGTACGGCACTTCAGCCTCGGCCAGCAGTACGTTCATGTGCCCGGGCATACGGCCCGCCACCGGGTGAATCGCATACTTCACGGTCACGCCGTTGTGGGTCAGCTTCTCGGTCAGCTCTTTCAGCGCGTGTTGTGCGCGGGCTACCGCCAGGCCGTAGCCCGGAACGATGATCACGCTGTCGGCGTTGCTGAGCAGGAAGGTGGCATCGTCAGCCGAACCGGACTTCACCGGCCGCTGTTCTTGCGAACCTTGCGCCGCGCCAGTGTCGGTATCGCCACCGAAGCCGCCAAGGATGACGTTGAAGAACGAACGGTTCATCGCCTTGCACATGATGTACGAGAGGATGGCACCGGACGAACCTACCAGGGAACCGGCGATGATCAGCATCGAGTTGTTCAGCGAGAAACCGATGCCGGCCGCTGCCCAGCCCGAGTAGCTGTTGAGCATCGACACCACCACTGGCATGTCGGCGCCGCCGATCGGAATAATGATCAGCACACCCATGATGAAGGCCAGGACCAGCATCAGGGTGAAGGCACTGTAGTGGCCAGTGAAAGTGAACAGCAGGCCCAGGGCGATGGTGGTCAGGCCAAGGATCAGGTTCAGTTTGTGCTGGCCCGCGAACTGTACCGGTGCGCCCTGGAACAGGCGGAACTTGTACTTGCCCGACAGCTTGCCAAAGGCGATCACCGAACCGGAGAAGGTAATGGCACCAATGGCGGCGCCGAGGAACAGTTCCAGGCGGTTACCGGTGGGGATCGGATCGCTGATGGCAGCCACAATGCCCATCGACTGTGGCTCCAGCACGGCGGCGATGGCAATGAACACCGCGGCCAGGCCGATCATGCTGTGCATGAAAGCGACCAGTTCGGGCATTTTGGTCATTTCGACGCGCTTGGCCATGATCGAACCGGCGGTGCCGCCGACCAGCAGGCCGACGATGACATAGCCGATACCGGCTGTGGCAAGTTCAGCCCCAAGCTTATAAATTAGGCCAACCGTAGTGAGGATGGCGAGCCCCATGCCGATCATGCCGAACAGATTGCCGCGCCGCGAGGTAGTCGGGTGCGACAGGCCCTTGAGCGCCTGGATGAAGCACACCGAGGCGACGAGGTAGAGGAGCGTTACCAGATTCATGCTCATGCTTACTTCTTCGCCTCGTTCTTGGTTTTCTTCTTGAACATTTCAAGCATGCGGCGGGTGACCAGGAAGCCACCGAACACGTTGACTGCGGCAAGGGCCACGGCCAGGGTGCCCATCAGCTTGCCGGCCGGGGTCACGGTCAGGGCCGCGGCCAGCATGGCGCCGACGATGACGATTGCCGAGATGGCATTGGTGACCGCCATCAGTGGGGTGTGCAGCGCCGGGGTGACGTTCCACACCACGTGGTAGCCCACATAGATGGCCAGCACGAAAATGATCAGGTTGTAGATGCCGTGGGAAATCAGCATGTCTTCCATTGTCGTGCTCCTTAGCCGTTTTTGCGGACGACCTGACCATCACGGCACATCAGGCAGGCCGCGACGATGTCGTCTTCGAGGTTGATGATCAGCGCGCCATCCTTGTCGAACAGCAGCTTCATGAAGTCCAGCAGGTTGCGTGCGTACAGTGCCGAGGCATCGGCACTCACCTGGGCCGGCAGGTTGGTCGGGCCGACGATGATCACGCCATTCTCCTGCACCACCTGGTCTGCGACGGTCAGCGGGCAGTTGCCGCCTTGGGCTGCAGCCAGGTCGATGACCACCGAGCCCGGCTTCATCTGCGCCACGGTTTCGGCGCTTAGCAGGGTCGGCGCCTTGCGCCCGGGGATCAGTGCGGTGGTGATGACGATATCCGCCTGCTTGGCGCGCTCGTGCACGGCCTGTGCCTGGCGCTGCATCCAACTGGCCGGCATTGGTCGGGCATAGCCGCCAACACCTTCGGCGCATTCTCGCTCCTCGTCGGTCTCGTATGGCACGTCGATGAATTTTGCACCCAGAGATTCGATCTGCTCTTTCACTGCCGGGCGAACGTCGGATGCTTCGATCACCGCACCCAGGCGCTTGGCTGTGGCGATGGCCTGCAAGCCGGCAACGCCGGCGCCCAGTACCAGCACTCGGGCGGCCTTAACGGTACCGGCAGCGGTCATCAGCATTGGCATGAAGCGTGGGTAGTGATGGGCTGCCAGCAACACGGCCTTGTAGCCGGCGATGTTGGCCTGCGACGACAGCACGTCCAGGCTCTGCGCCCGCGAGGTTCGCGGCGCGGCTTCCAGGGCGAAGGCGGTAATGCCGCGTTCGGCCATCTTGCCGATCAGTTCACCGTTGAAGGGGTTGAGCATGCCCACCAGAAGGCTGCCGCTGTTGATCAGGGCCAGTTCCTGGTCGTTGGGGGCGACCACTTTGAGTACCAATTGGGCGCCGTAGGCATCGGCGGCGCTCCCAAGGGAAGCACCCACGGCTTCATAGGCACTGTCCGGAATGGCGGCGTTGAGCCCTGCCCCCCGTTGAACGGTGACCTGATGGCCCTGGCCAATCAGTTTCTTGATGGTTTCGGGGGTCGCAGCGACCCTTGTCTCACCGGTCTGCGTCTCGAGAGGAACACCAATGTGCACGACTATTTCTCCTGCGGTGACCTTTTGTCTTTGTAGAAGCCAACACACTTCGGATGGTGCGCTGGGGCGGCTGTGGAGCGCCAACCCGCCGGATCCCGGGCGGGGCGAAGCATTTTGCAGACGAACCCGAAGGCCTTCAACCGGTTCTGGAGCGAAACGAAGTCAAAACTACAAGTCACCCTGTGACCGCTTGTCGCAGCAATAGGGTTGCAGCCCGTCAAACATGCGCCATTGGCAGATTAGGAGAAAAAATCAAAAAAAAAGCGGCCAATTCGCTTACGACTAGTTGGATGTCGCAAAATAACCCGCAAAGCCGCGTACTGAGCACGGTTAAAGGGTGTTTTTGTGCTTGCGTTACAGTTTGCGAATATGCGACAGATACATACATCTGTAGGTGTTTAAAATAATTGACTACAGGGTCAATTTATCGCGTTTGTCCCTGAGCTATTTATGTAGGCCTGAGCCTGGCTTACCAGCCAGTCGCGAAAGGCGCGTAGCGACGCCGACTCCACCTTGCGCTCTGGAATCATCAGATAGTAGGCCTTGTCGCTACTCAGGGCATGCCTGTTAGCGACCACTAGCCTTCCCTCCTCCAACTCTCGCTGGATCAGGAACGGTGGTATCAGGGCAATGCCCATATCGTGCATGGCCGCCTGGGCGAGCATCGAGAATAGTTCATAGCGCGGGCCTGTCATGTCGCGCTCCACATTCATGCCCACACTGCCGAACCACTGCCGCCAGGCATACGGGCGTGTGCTCTGTTGCAGCAGTGGTAGCTGTGCGATGTGGCGTGCCTCGAGCATGCCTTGGCCGTTCAGCAGCGCCGGGCTGCACACAGGTACCGGGTTTTCACCCATCAGTTGGTGCGACTGGGTGCCTGACCAGTCCGCATCACCAAAATAGATGGCGGCATCGAAGGTAGTGTCGGCAAACAGGAATGGCCGGGTGCGGTTGGTGAGGTTGACTGTGACCTCCGGGTGGCGCTGCTGGAAGTCCTTGAGCCGTGGTAGCAGCCATTGAGTGCCAAACGTCGGAACTACCGCCAGCTCGATCACATTGGCGCCTTGCTGGCGCATTACCGACAAGGTATCGCGCTCCACAGCGTCCAGTTGGGCCGCCACCTGGCGACTGTAGGACAGGCCGGCTTCGGTCAGCCTTACGCCGCGGCGCGAGCGACGGAACAGTTCCACATTAAGGAACGCTTCCAGGCCGCCGATCTGCCGACAGACAGCACCCTGGGTCAGCGCGAGTTCCTGGGCAGCCTTGGTAAAGCTCTCGTTACGGGCTGCCGCCTCGAAGCAAATCAGGGCGGCGGTACTGGGGATCTTACGGCGCATGTACGTCAACCTCACTTGTAAGGCTGTCAATAAGGCGTTTTGCCGATTTACGGAGTGACAAAATATCACTAATCGGTGCGCAATCCTCGTTTGTCCCCGCAGCCGATCAGGCCTAGGCTCAAAGGCACAAGAAACTGACCCCTATTTCGAGGATTCGCTCATGGCCGGTAAAGCAAGCTTCAACTGGATCGACCCGTTGCTGCTGGATCAGCAGCTCACTGAAGAAGAGCGCATGGTGCGTGACAGCGCTTATCAGTTCGCCCAGGACAAGCTGGCGCCGCGTGTGCTCGAGGCCTTCCGTCACGAGCAGACCGACCCCGCGATCTTCCGCGAGATGGGTGAAGTCGGCCTGTTGGGTGCAACCATCCCCGAGCAATACGGTGGCAGCGGCCTGAACTATGTGTGCTACGGCCTTATTGCTCGCGAAGTGGAACGCATCGACTCGGGTTACCGCTCGATGATGAGTGTGCAGTCGTCGCTGGTGATGGTGCCGATCAACGAATTTGGCACCGAAGCTCAAAAGCAGAAGTACCTCCCCAAGCTTGCCAGTGGCGAGTGGATCGGTTGCTTCGGTTTGACCGAGCCTAACCATGGCTCCGATCCTGGCTCGATGATTACCCGGGCGAGAAAGGTCGACGGTGGCTACCGGCTGACCGGCAGCAAGATGTGGATCACCAACAGCCCCATCGCCGATGTGTTCGTGGTGTGGGCCAAGGATGATGCGGGCGATATCCGTGGCTTTGTACTGGAAAAAGGCTGGCAAGGCCTGAGTGCCCCGGCAATTCATGGCAAGGTTGGCCTGCGCGCCTCGATCACTGGCGAAATCGTCATGGACAATGTGTTCGTGCCAGAAGAGAACATCTTCCCGGACGTGCGTGGCCTCAAGGGCCCGTTCACCTGCCTGAATTCGGCTCGCTATGGTATTTCGTGGGGTGCGCTGGGTGCCGCTGAAGCCTGCTGGCACACCGCCCGCCAATACACCCTGGATCGTCAGCAGTTTGGTCGTCCACTGGCCGCCAACCAGTTGATACAGAAGAAGCTGGCCGACATGCAGACCGAAATCACCCTGGCGCTGCAGGGCTGCCTGCGTCTGGGGCGCATGAAGGATGAAGGGACGGCTGCGGTGGAAATCACCTCCATCATGAAGCGCAATTCCTGCGGCAAGGCGCTGGATATCGCCCGTATGGCGCGTGACATGCTGGGCGGCAATGGCATCTCCGACGAGTTTGGTGTGGCCCGCCACCTGGTTAACCTGGAGGTGGTCAACACCTATGAAGGTACCCACGACGTGCATGCACTTATCCTGGGGCGTGCGCAGACTGGTATCCAGGCGTTCTATTAATAAGGAGCAAGCCATGGGCGCGCTATCACATCTGCGGGTGCTAGACCTTTCGCGCGTGTTGGCCGGCCCGTGGTCTGGTCAGATTCTGGCTGACCTTGGTGCCGACGTGATCAAGGTCGAGCGCCCAGGCAGTGGCGACGATACCCGCTCATGGGGGCCGCCTTTCCTCAAGGATGTCGAAGGTGAGGACACCAGTGAGGCGGCTTACTACTTGTCGGCCAACCGCAACAAGCGCTCAGTGACCATCGACTTTACCCAGCCGGAGGGGCGACGGCTGGTGCGGGAGCTGGCGGCGAAGTGCGATATCGTCATAGAGAACTTCAAGGTGGGTGGGCTGGCTGCCTATGGCCTGGACTACCAGAGCCTCAAGGCGGTAAACCCGCAGCTCATCTATTGCTCCATTACCGGCTTCGGTCAGACCGGGCCCTATGCCAAGCGCGCTGGCTATGACTTCATGATCCAGGGGTTGGGTGGGCTGATGAGCCTGACCGGCCGTCCGGAGGGTGAAGAAGGCGCAGGGCCGGTCAAGGTGGGTGTGGCGCTTACCGATATTCTGACCGGGTTGTATTCCGCGGTCGCCATGCTGGCTGCCCTCGCCCATCGGGATCAGACAGGGGTCGGCCAGCATGTCGACATGGCATTGCTTGATGTGCAGGTGGCCTGTCTGGCGAACCAGGCGATGAACTACCTGACCACGGGCACCCCTCCCCGTCGGCTGGGTAATGCGCATCCTAATATAGTCCCTTACCAGGACTTTCCGACGGCAGATGGTGATTTCATTCTTACCGTCGGTAATGACAGCCAGTTCCGCAAGTTCGCTGAGGTGGCCGGGCAGCCGCAATGGGCGGAGGACCCTCGGTTCGTTACCAATAAGCTGCGGGTCGCCAACCGGGCTGAGCTGATACCTTTGATTCGCCAGGCTACGGTGTTCAAGACCACGGCTGAGTGGGTGGCCCAGTTGGAGGCTGCAGGAGTGCCATGTGGGCCTATCAATAACCTGGCGCAGATGTTCCAGGACCCCCAGGTGCTGGCGCGCGGGTTGGCGTTGAATATCCCGCATCCATTGGCGGGTAGTGTGCCGCAAGTTGCGAGCCCGATACGGTTGTCGGAGACGCCAGTGGAGTATCGCCGGGCGCCACCACTGCTGGGCGAGCATACCGAAGTGGTGCTGGGGGAAGTGTTGGGGCTGGATGCTGGCGAGGTACAGCGTCTGCGTGATGCTGGGGTGCTCTAGATGAAAAGCGGGGAGGCCGTCAGGCCTCCCCGCTTTGTTTTTCAGCGCTATCAAAGTTTATTGAAATTAAAGGTTGACGCCCTCTCGAATCCCCTTATAATGCGCCCCACTTCCAGCGACATCGGAACGAAAAACTCCTTGAAATTCAACGAGTTAAGTAGTGAAGGCAAAGGCTGAAAGGGCTACGATCAAATGATCGAAAGCGGTTGAGATGATGGTTGACAGCGTTTCCAAGTGCTGTATGATTCGCCTCCCGCTACGAGAGATCGCAGCGAGCCAAGTGTTTGAAGCTAAACGAGTTTCTCGCAAAAAACTTCAAAATAAACGCTTGACAGGCTCTGAGGAAAGCGTAGAATGCGCGCCTCGGTTGAGACGAAAAGCTCTTA
>NZ_JBICKH010000025.1:0-134763 GCF_043103905.1 Pseudomonas sp. yb_2
CATAGCCTGCCAACCGAGCGCCTGCGGGTGTCAGGCTGACCGAACGGGTCGTACGCTCCAGCAATTTTTGTCCAGCTTCGCGTTCAAGCCGCCGAATATGAGCGCTGATCGCCGACTGCGTTAGGTGCAGCCTGTGCGCAGCGCGGGTGAAACCACCGGTGTCGGCAACGGCAATCAAGCTCCGCAAAAGCACAGTATCGAACACAGATTCATCACCTATCTCACTCAATCTCGTGAGCATACGTCATTTCTATAATGAATCGCCCTGAATCAGACTGTGCGCCGAACGCCTGGGCGGTGAAGCGTCAGGCAAGGCTCATCAACACTACCTGGGAGAAGCCCCGTGGTTGAACGTATCTTGTATGTCTGCGCCTCACCCAGAGGAGAGCGGTCCGTTTCCGCTCAGATTACCGACGTGTTCCTGGCGGCATTGGCCGAGCGCAAAGCGGTGGAAATCGATCACTTGAATCCTTGGGAATGTGAGCTGCCTGAGGTAGATGGCGCCTTGCTCGCGGCGAAGTACGCGGGGCTTGCCGATGCCCCGCTGTCAACCGCACAGGCCGCTGCATGGGATCGGATCAAGACCCTCGCTCAACGGTTCCACCGGGCGGATACCTTGGTGTTCAGCGTACCGCTGTGGAATTTCGGTATTCCGTACAAGCTCAAGCACCTGATCGACGCAATTTCGCACAAAGATGTGCTGTTCACCTTCGATGAACACGGGTTGAACGGCATGCTTGGCGGGCGTCGAGCGGTTGCCATCTACACCCGTGGTTTGGGCTACGGGCCCGCCTCACAGACACCCGACCAGTATTTTGGCCTGGAAAAAACCTTCATCGACACATGGTTTCGCTTCGTTGGGATTAACCAGGCGCACAGTGTAGTGGTCGAACAGACCCTAGGCCCTGAGGGCGCCAGGATCCGTGAACGTGCCATTGAACAAGTGACCCTGTTGGCGAAGAACATTGACCAGAAAGCGGCCCAGACCCTCATTGTGGGCCGCGATGGTTGATATTCCCGTTACTGGATCTGCTCCGGCGTGACGATCACCCAGTTCTTGTCTGCCGTCACCGGCAACCCTTCCTTGGCCTGCGCCGCCGCATTCTTGGCAATCATCCCGTTGAGCTGGTCCATGTACTTGGCCTTGCGGTTTATCCACAGGTGGATACCGCCTTTGCCCACATCCACCCCGTGGAACTGCATGTAGCCATCGCTGGTCGGCGTGTCGCCGCCCACCAGCACCGGTTTCTTCCACTCATCGATGTAGGTAAGGATCGCCGCCTGCTTGCCCGCCATCCAGGTGGCCGGGGTCCACAGGTAAGGGGTCAGCTCCAGGCCCTCGTTAGCCTTGGCATCGTAGTGCCCGGCGCTGATCTGCTTGCGCGCAGTGGTCAGCTGTCCGCTGGCGCGGTCCTTGAGCAGCAGGCTCACGCCAATCACGTTCTGGGGCTTCACGTTGTATCCATACTTGGGGTCCGAGGCGACCATGCGCACCAGCTCTTCGGAGGCCGCCGAAACCACATAGACCTCGATGCCATTCTCCATCAGCTTGTTGTACAGCTCGGCCTGGCCCTTGAAGACCTTGGGCGGCTGAACCTCGATGGCCTTGACCTGGTCGCCTTCGTAATAGGTGCTGGGGATCGGCTTGGTCGAAGCCATCAGCTCATCCACCTGCGCCTTCAGCTGCTTGAGGGTAAAGCCGGAGAACACCTGGGCTACCCACGGGTAGCAGACCATGTCATCGATTTCACACAGCCGGTAGTAGTAACTGAACAGGCTTTCCTTGTGCTCGGCAGTGTCCTTGAACGGCATCAGCTTCAACGAAGGGTCGAGCTTGTCGCGGCTTAGCAGCCCCTTGTTTTCCATGAACGGAAGCAAGGCTTCTTCCAGGTCATAGCGGTAACTGGTGTTGTCCATGTCAAACACCGCGTAGTTACCCTTGTTGGCATTGGCGGCGATCATGCTGTCGAGCTGTTTGGCCGCGTCGGCGGGCCAGTGTTTGAGCTCCGTGGCGAAGGTTTCGATACTGAACAGCAGGGACAGGCCGATGGCGGCGGCTTTCACAGCGACTTTCATGTACGAATCTCCTGAAATGACCCAGAAACGCTAGTGCAACAATCCCCACTGCAAGCCCCCGATAACGACCTCCAGGCAGCTGCAAACGCCTTGTTCATTGCAATCTGCGACATCCCGTTATTCCATAAACGACTATGGAAATTCCATTTAGGTATAAATTCGTTTGTTTTCAGGCTGTTAGCATTTCCGTTCGCAATCGCTCACAGAGGCGATGCCACTTCTGCTTTTTTCTGCTGGAGCTTCAATGAACCTGCCGCTGTCACTCAACCTGCTGGCATTCCTGGCCCTGTTGCTGGGTCTGGCACAAACCCGCCGCACCGACTGGAGCCTGGCCAAGAAGGTACTGCTTGGCCTGGTGCTGGGCGTGGTCTTCGGCCTTGTGCTGCACACGATCTATGGCGCTGGCCACCCCGTGCTCAAGGCAACCATCGCCTGGCTCGACCTGGTCGGCAACGGCTATGTCGGCCTGTTGCAGATGATTGTCATGCCGCTGATCTTCGCCTCGATCCTCAGTGCCGTGGCACGTTTGCACAATGCCTCTTCACTGGGCCGCATCAGCGTGCTGAGCATCGGCACCCTGCTGCTGACCACGGCCATTGCCGCCCTGATCGGCATTGTGTTGACCAACCTGTTCGGCCTCAGTGCCGAGGGCCTGGTGGCCGGCGCCCAGGAAAGCGCACGCATGCAGGTTATCCACAGTGACTACGCGGGCAAGGTCGCCGACCTCAACATCCCGCAACTGCTGCTGTCGTTCATCCCCAGCAACCCGATAGGCGACCTGGCGCGGGCCAAGCCGACCTCGATCATCAGCGTGGTGATCTTTGCCGTGTTCCTCGGCCTGGCCGCGCTCCAGTTGATCAAGGACGACGCCGAGAAGGGCGAGCGCGCCCTGTCGGCCATCGACACCCTGCAGGCCTGGGTAATGCGCCTGGTGCGGGTCGTGATGAAGCTGACCCCCTATGGCGTGCTGGCGTTGATGACCAAAGTAGTGGCCAGTTCCAACACGGAGGACATCCTCAAGCTGGGCAGCTTCGTGGTGGTGTCGTACCTGGGCCTGGGGTTGATGTTCGTGGTGCACGGCATCATCCTCGCCGCCACCGGCGTGAGCCCGCTGCGCTTCTTCCGCAAGGTGTGGCCGGTGCTGACCTTCGCCTTCACCAGCCGCTCCAGCGCCGCCAGCATTCCGCTGAACATCGAGGCACAAACCCGCCGTCTGGGCGTGCCGCAATCGATCGCCAGCTTCAGCGCATCGTTCGGCACCACCATTGGCCAGAACGGCTGCGCCGGGCTCTATCCAGCCATGCTGGCGGTGATGGTCGCGCCAGCAGTAGGCATCGACACCTTCGACCCGCTGTGGATCGCCACCCTGGTGGCCATCGTCACGCTGAGCTCTGCAGGGGTTGCCGGCGTGGGCGGCGGTGCCACCTTTGCCGCGCTGATCGTGCTGCCAGCCATGGGCTTGCCGGTGGAACTGGTGGCGTTGCTGATTTCGGTGGAACCGCTGATCGACATGGGCCGTACGGCGTTGAACGTGAACGGTTCGATGACGGCGGGCGTTGTCACCAGCCAGCTGTTGAAAGAGACTGACAAGGAAGTGCTGGCCGGTGATGAACATGCCGATCTGAGCCACACCTGACAGATCGCCGGGGCGCATTGCGCCCCTTTCGCGACAAGGCCGCTCGTGTCCTGCTCAAAACCTCAACCCCCTGCGCCCCCCCGTAGGAGCGGGTTCACCCGCGAAGGGCTGCAAAGCAGCCCCCAACAATCTCACCCCTTATCCCAAACCTCGAAGTGATACACCGGCTTACCTTCCTCAGCCTGTGCCTCGCTAGAAGTCAGCCTCCACTGCCCTTCATCAAACGCCGGGAACCACGCATCCCCCTCTGGCGCCAACTCAACCCGCGTCAGGTACATGCGGCTGACCAGCCCCTTCTCCAGCGCCTGCCCATACAGCTGCGCCCCACCAATCAACATCAGCTCACCGATGCCCTGCTCGCGCGCCCACTGCTCGGCCCGCACCAACGCCTGTTCAAGCGAAGCGAACACTTCGGCACCTGCAAGTTCAAGCCCCGGCTGGCGGCTGACCACGATGTTCAGCCGCCCAGGCAGCGGCCGCCCCAGCGAGTCCCAGGTCTTGCGCCCCATGATGATCGGCTTGCCCAGGGTGGTGGCCTTGAAGTACTTGAAGTCCCCCGGCAAATGCCAGGGCATGGAGTTGTCGATGCCGATCACGCGGTTCTCGGCATAAGCCGCGATCAGGCTGAGGGGGAGTGATGTATTCATGCCGGCGAGGATAGCACCGGGCGTGTGGGTTATGCTTCTGCCTTGACCTGTGCAATGGAAGACCTTGTGACTGCACCCACGCCACTGGACAAGCGCTGGCTCACCGAAGCGGTACGCCTGCGCGAAGAACATGCCGGCCCGCTGGAAGACCAGGAAGCCAACCGCCACGCCCGCCAGCTAGGTGGCGACCTGGCCACGCGCATCGAAACGCGTGCGCTGTTCCTGGCCGAGCGCGATGACATGACCGGCGCCCTGCGCCATTGGAAGCAGGGCGCGCGCCTGGCGCTGCTGGCCTTGTTGCTGATGGCCGTGCTCAGCGGCGCGGGCCTGGGGCTGGCCGCCCTCGGTGACGGGCAGCGCCCGGTGAATGTGTTCTGGGCGCTGGGCAGCCTGCTCGGGCTGAACCTGCTCATGCTACTGGGCTGGGCCATGGGTTTTGCCCTGAGCGGCGAGCATGGCGCAGGGCTGGGCCGCTTGTGGCTGTGGCTAAGCGAACGCTTTGCCCGCGATGCCAAGGCCGCGCACCTGGCGCCAGCGCTGCTGGTGCTGCTGCAACGTCAACGCCTCAACCGGTGGCTGCTCGGCCTGTTGGTACACGGCCTGTGGCTGCTGGCGATGCTCTCCGCGCTGGGCATGCTGCTGGTTTTGCTGGCGACCCGGCGCTATGGCTTTGTCTGGGAAACCACCTTGCTCGCCGCCGAGCCGTTCATTCACCTGACCCAAGCACTGGGCGCCCTCCCGTCGTTGCTGGGCTTCGCCGTGCCCGACGAAGCCATGATCCGCGCCAGCGGCGACAGCCTGCCAGCCCTGGACGTCGCCCGCCAGGCCTGGGCCAGCTGGCTGCTCGGCGTGGTGCTGGTATACGGCCTGCTGCCCCGCCTGCTGCTGGCCGGGTTATTCCTGTGGCGCTGGCGCCAGGGCCGTGAACGCCTGACGCTGGACCTGGGGTTGCCCGGCTACGCGCAACTGCGCGAGGCACTGATGCCGCGCAGCGAACGCATGGGCGTGCAGGATGCTGCCCCGCAAGCCTTGCCGCAGTTTGCCGCCGGGCAGCTGGAAAGCGGCAGCAGCGGTGCCCTGCTGGTGGGCCTGGAGCTGGACGACCAGCGCCCCTGGCCACCCGCCCTGCCGAAAAGCGTGACCGATGCCGGCGTGCTCGACAGCCGCGAATCACGCAACCGGCTGTTGGAACAGCTCAGCCGCTTCCCACCGGCACGCCTGGCCATCGCCTGCGACCCACGTCGCTCGCCGGACCGTGGCAGTTTGGCGCTGCTCGCCGAACTGGCGCGCAATGCCGGCGCAACCCGTATCTGGCTGCTGCAGGCTGCACCGGGCCAGCCCCTCGATGCCGAGCGCCTGGGCGATTGGCACGAAGCCCTTGACCGCCTTGGCTTGCAACATGCCGACACCTCACCGCTGACCTGGCTGGAGCATGGCCATGACTGAGCCACTGAAACTGGCCGTGGTCGGCCATACCAATGTTGGCAAAACCTCGCTACTGCGCACCCTGACCCGCGACGTCGGTTTTGGCGAAGTGTCCCACCGCCCCAGCACTACCCGCCATGTGGAAGGTGCGCGGCTGTCTGTGGACGGTGAACCCTTGCTGGAGCTGTACGACACGCCCGGCCTGGAAGATGCCATCGCCCTGCTCGACTACCTTGAACGTCTGGAACGCCCGGGCGAGCGCCTGGACGGCCCGGCCCGGCTGGAGCGTTTTCTGCAGGGCAGCGAAGCGCGCCAACGTTTCGAGCAGGAGGCCAAGGTATTGCGCCAACTGCTGGCCAGTAATGCCGGGCTGTATGTGATCGATGCGCGCGAGCCGGTGCTGGCCAAGTACCGTGACGAACTGGAAGTACTGGCCAACTGCGGCAAGCCGTTGCTGCCGGTGCTCAACTTCGTCGCCAGCAGCCAGCACCGCGAACCGGAATGGCGTGAAGCCCTTGCCCGGCTTGGGCTTCACGCATTGGTGCGGTTCGACAGCGTGGCCCCGCCAGAGGATGGCGAGCGCCGTTTGTATGAAAGCCTGGCGCTGCTGCTGGAAAACGCCCGCCCGGCGCTGCAACGACTGATCGACGACCAGCAGGCGCAGCGCTTGGCACGCCGGCACAGCGGCAAGCGCCTGATCGCCGAACTGCTGCTCGATTGCGCTGCATGCCGGCGCAGTGTCGAGGCCGAACCAGCGGCAGAAGCTCGAGCCATCGAAGCGCTGCGCCAGGACATACGCCAACGAGAACAACGCTGCGTCGAAGCCTTGCTCAAGCTGTATGCCTTCCGCCGCGAGGACGCCCATGCCAGCGACCTGCCGTTGCTGGACGGCCGCTGGGGCGATGATTTGTTCAATCCAGAGACGTTGAAACTGCTGGGCGTGCGCCTGGGCAGCGGTGTGGCGGCGGGTGCTGCGGCCGGTGCCGGGGTCGATTTGCTGGTCGGTGGCCTTACCCTCGGCGCAGCGGCGCTGGCCGGGGCGATTGCCGGTGGCGCGCTGCAGACGGCGCGCAACTATGGGGCACGGTTGATGGGCAAGCTCAAGGGCAAGCGCGAGCTGACCGTGGACGACACTGTATTGCGTTTGCTGGCCTTGCGTCAGCAGCAGTTGATGGTGGCGCTGGATAACCGCGGGCATGCGGCGCAGGACAGCATCAGGCTGGGTGAGCTGGATGAAAAGGCCTGGCGCGAGGGCAAGTTGCCGGAGGCGCTGGTCAAGGCGCGGGCGCACCCGCAATGGTCCACCCTGAATCCCGGGGCCAAGCTGAATCAGGCTGAGCGGCAGGAGCAGTTGGAGGCGCTGGTTTCACAGATTTGAGCCAGCAGGCCTGGCCTTTTCGCGGGTAAACCCGCTCCTACACGGCGGTCTGTGTCCAACCACCGATGTGTGTCCACCGCCAATCCGGTGTAGGAGCGGGTTTACCCGCGAATACGGTAGCGGCAGCAACAGTGAACGGCGGGCGGAAATTGGCCAGCAGGGCCGGCCTCTTCGCGGGTGAACCCGCTCCTACACGACGGCCTGTGTCCAACCCCCGATGTGTGCCCACCACCAATCTGTGTAGGAGCGGGTTTACCCGCGAAGAGGCCGGCCCTGCAATAGTGAAGCGTTACTGCTGGGCCACCTTCTCCGACTTGCCGTCATAGCGCTTGCGCCATTCGGCCAGAATCTGGTCACGGTTTTTAGAAGCCCAGACAAAGTCGTTCTTGATCAACCGCTGCTCATAATCCGCCGGCAGCTCGGTCTGCGGCTTGGCGATGCCCGGCGCGGCCAGTACGGCGAAGTTTTCCTTGTACAGTTCCATGGCCGCCGGGCTGGCCGAGAAATCGGCCAGGCGCTTGGCCGCATCGGCCTTGGGCGAGCCTTTGATCACTGCGGTTGCCTCGATCTCCCAGCCCAAACCCTCCTTTGGCAACACGATGTCCAACGGCGCGCCTTGGCGCTTGAGCTGAACGGCCGGGTATTCGAACGAAATTCCGATCGGGAACTCGCCCGCCGCCGCCAACTTGCACGGTTTGGAGCCGGAATGGACGTACTGGCCGATGTTCTGGTGCAGCGCATCCATGTAGGCCCAGCCCTGCGGCTCGCCAAAGGTTTGCAACCAGGCACTGACATCCAGGAAGCCGGTGCCGGACGAGGCCGGGTTGGGCATGACGATCTTGCCTTTGTATTCAGGCTTGGTCAGGTCCTGCCAGCTCACCGGTTTGCTCAGGCCCTGTTTCTCGGCCTCGATGGTGTTGAAGCAAAGGGTGGCCGCCCACACGTCCATGCCGACCCAGGCTGGCGGGTTGGCGGCGTCACGATAATTGCCGGAAATCTTGCCCAGGTCCTTGGGCGCATAAGCTTCGAGCATGCCGTTCTGATCGAGGATGGCCAGGCTCGATGCCGCCAGCCCCCACACAGCGTCGGCTTGCGGGCGCTCTTTCTCCGCCAGCAGCTTGGCAGTGATGATGCCGGTGGAATCACGCACCCACTTGATCTCGATATCCGGGTTGGCTTTCTCGAAGGCCTGTTTGTAGGTTTTCAGCTGCTCGGCTTCCAGAGCGGTGTAGACCGTCAGCTGGGTAGCAGCGGCCGAAGCCTGCAGGCTGAACACGGCGGAAACGGCAGCGGCAAGGGCAAGGTGCTTGTGCATGGGTAGGTTCCTTTCAGGTCAGACGGTCGCGGCGCGTTGGCGCCAGGCTTGGGAGCGGCGCAGCAGGCCGCGCGAGGCTGCAGCCAGCAACAGTGAAGCGCCGGCACTGGTCAGCAGGATCAAGGTGGACATGGCAGCGGCCCCGCCAACGTTGCCGGCGTCGTCCATGTTCAGCACGGCAACGGCAGCCAGGAGGGTGTCGGGGCTGTACAGGAAAATCGCTGCCGACACGGTGGTCATTGCCGATACGAACAGGTAGCGGATGATATCCAGCAGTGCCGGCAGGCAGATCGGCACGGTCACGCGCAGGAAGTGCCTGTACAGCGGCGCTTTCAGCGACAGCGCGGCGGCCTCGAACTCGCCGTCGAGCTGGCGCAGGGCGGTGGTCGCGGTCATCTGCGCGGTGGTCAGGTAATGGGCAATGGTGCACACCACCAGCAACCCCATGCCGCCGTACAGCACATGCAGCGGGTTACCGTTCAGGTTGAAGAAGAATACGTAGCCCAGGCCCAGTACCAGGCCCGGCACGGCCATGGGGATGAAGCTGAGCAGGCGCAGCGCATGGTTGAGCAGGCGTTGGCCCTGGGTCTTCTCCATCAGGTAGGCGCCGGTAAAGATCACGATGCTGCCGATCAGTGCGGTGCCAATGGCCATGGTCACGCTATTGCGGTAGGCCAGCCAGCCGCCACCGGCAGTGTCTTCGAACAGGTAGTGGCGCAGCGACAACGACAGGTTGTAGGGCCAGAAAGTGACCAGCGAGGAGTACACCGCCATACCGATCACCACCAGCAACGCCGCGCACACCAGCAGCACAATGGTCAGGAAGCAGGCATCGCGGCCGCGTGATGGCTTGGGTTCGAACACCTGAGCACGGCCGCCCATGGCCTCGCCCTGGCGTCGGCGCAGCCAGGCGTCGACGGTAAAGCTGAACAGGGCCGGCAACAGCAGCACCATGCCGATCAGCGCACCACGGCCGAACTGTTGCTGGCCCACCACCGCCTTGTAAGCTTCCAGCGCCAGCACTTGATAGTCGCCCCCCACCACGACCGGTACACCGAAGTCTGTGATAGTCAGCGTGAATACCAGGCAGAACGCCGCGAATACTGCCTGGCGCGAGGCTGGCCAGGTGATGCTGGTGAACGCCCGCCACGAGCCTGCCCCCATGCTGGAGGCCGCATCGAACAGGCGAGCATCGGCCAGTGACAGTGCCGACAGCAGAATCATCAGCGCATGCGGGAAGGTGTAGATGGCCTCGCCCAGCACGATGCCCCAGAAGCCGTAGATATTGTCGCTGAGCAACCCACGCAGCAGGCCCTGGTTGCCAAACAGGTAGACCAGGGCGATCGCCGGCAGCATCGACGGTGCAAGCAATGGCAGCAGCGAAATCCCCCGCCACAGGCCCTTGGCCGGGATCAACGTGCGTTGCAGGGCAAAGGCGAACAAATAGGCCAGCGGTACCACAATGGCCGCGACAGTGAAGGCCACCGACAGGCTGTTGCCAAGCAACCAATGGAAGCTGGCGCTGGTGAACAGTTCACTGGCCGCCAGCAAGCCACCGCCCTGGCCCGCTTCACCGCTGAAACCACGCCAGAAGATCGCCAGCAACGGCATCAGCACGGCCAGCACCAACAGGATCAGCAGCAGGCTCTTGCCGCCGATGACGAACAGCCGGTCACCCAGGGCGATGCCAGCACGCGGCGCGACGTTGGCCTGGCTCAACGGCAGGGACATTGGCGCGGCCATCTCAGGCAAACACCTGCAGGCTCTGCGGCGGCAACGCCACCCAGATGTCCTGCGAACCCAGGCGCGGCATGGCCTCGGGGGCCAGTTCGGCCAGCAGGGCATGGCCTGGCAGGGCCTTGAGTGCAAAGCTCATGCGGCAGCGGTTACCGAGGAAGGTGATTTCGCGGACCATGGCCGGGAACAGGTTTTCTTCGTGCACCACCGGGTTGACCGTGATCGCTTCCGGGCGGCAGAACAGCCGGCCACTGCTGGCCTGGGCTGAACCCGGCGCCAGGCGCATGTTCATGTCGCCGACCAGGGCATGGCTGTCGCTGCTGCGCTGGAACGGCAGCCAGTTGCCCTGGCCGACGAACTCGGCCACGAACGGCGTGGCCGGGTGGTCATAGATTTCCTGCGGGGTGGCGTACTGCTCGACCTGGCCGTTGTTCATCACCGCAATGCGGTCGGCCATCAACATGGCCTCGTCCTGGTTGTGGGTAACCATCAACGTGGTGATGCCCAGTTGGCGCTGCAGCTGACGCAGTTCGGTGCACAAGTGCTCGCGCACCCGGGCGTCCAGCGCCGACATCGGCTCATCGAGCAGCAGCAGCGATGGCGACGGTGCCAGCGCGCGGGCCAGGGCCACACGTTGCTGCTGGCCACCGGAGAGCTGGCCTGGGTACTTCTTCTCGCTGCCAGACAGGCCAACCAGTTCGAGCATTTCGGCCACCCGCTGACGGGCCTGCTCGCGACCACTGCCCGTCAGGCCATAGGCGATATTGGCTTCGACGGTAAGGTTGGGAAACAGCGCATAGGACTGGAACAGGATGCCGTAGTCCCGCGCCTGGGGTGACAGCGTGGAGATATCGCGTTCGCCGATGTACAGCGTACCGCGGTCCTGGCGCTCCAGGCCGGCAATGCAGCGCAGCAGCGTGGTCTTGCCACAACCGGACGGGCCGAGCAGGCACACCAGTTCGCCCGCGGCGATGTCCAGCGAGACATCGTTGAGCGCCGTAAAGGCACCGAAGCGCTTGTGGATGTTGCACACTTTTATCTGTGCGCCGGGGGTGGTGTGGTTCATGGCATGGCCTCATCGAAGAGATGGGGCCATGCTAGGCAGGCTGTGCGAAGGTTCTGTGGCTTTAAGGCAAAAGCCGGTGATAGTGGTATAGGCAGATTTAGTAGTGGCCTGTGCCGGCCTCTTCGCGGGTAAACCCGCTCCTACGGCATGCATGTTCGCGGAAAATGCAGACGCGCGGGTACGCTGAAATGTAGGAGCGGGTTTACCCGCGAAGAAGCCAGCAAAAATCTAGAACTGCGAACCGGCCACTTCCTGCGCCACCCCCAGGAATGCCGCCGGCAACCGGGCCTGGCGCCGTTCCTTCAGGCAATACAGGTACTCGTGCATCACCGGCGCATTCTCCAGCGCCAGCACCCGGAGTTCGGGGTTGTGCGGCACCTCATGACGGGCAATCACGCTGATGCCGATATTGCGCAGCACCGCTTCGCGGATCGACTCGCGGCTGCCGATTTCCATCAGGGCGCCGGCCTTGACCCCCGCCTCCTGCATCATCTGCTCGGTGAGCTTGCGTGTGGTCGAGCCCTTCTCGCGCATCAGCAGGCAATGCCCCGACACCACCTCGATCGACACCGTCTGGCGTTGGGCCAGAGGGTGGTTGCGGTGCACCGCCACCACCAAAGGGTCAGTGCCCAGTATCCGCCGCACCAACCGCGCGTCCTCCACCCATTGCGACGACGCGGCAATATCCACCCGGTAATCCTTGAGCATTTCCAGCACCTGCTGCGAGTTGCCGATCTCCACCGCCACTTCAACCTGCGGCAAGCGTTCGCGATAGATCTTGACCAGGTCGAGAATGTAGTAAGGCGCAGTGGCAGCAATGCGCAGGCTGCCCTGGGCCTGGCCACTGTTGCGCAGCTCGAACTCGATGTCGGCTTCCTGCTGCAGCAGCGCCTTGACCATCGGCAGCAGGCGTAAGCCCTCCTCGCTCAACACCAGGCGCCGCCCGCCGCGGTAGAACAGCTCCACGGCGTACTGGCCTTCTAGGCTGCGGATCTGCGTGGTCACCGTGGGCTGGCTGAGGCCAAGCTTCTTCGCCGCCTGGGTGATGCTGCCCAGACGGGCCACCATGTAGAAGGCCTTCAGCTCGGCACTCAGCATGCACGTCCTCTATTTGCGCAAAAGGCGCAAGCCGTTGAACACCACCAGCAAGCTCACGCCCATATCAGCGAACACCGCCATCCACATCGTGGCCATGCCGGCAAAGGTGATCGCCAGAAATATCGCCTTGATGCCCAACGCCAGAACGATGTTCTGCATGAGGATCGCCGCACTTTGGCGCGACAGCCTGACGAAGGCCGGGATTTTGCGCAAGTCATCGTCCATCAGTGCCACATCAGCCGTCTCGATGGCGGTGTCGGTGCCGGCAGCAGCCATGGCAAAACCGATTTCGGCGCGGGCCAGCGCCGGGGCGTCGTTGATGCCGTCACCGACCATGCCCACCCGATGGCCTTGTGCGTACAACGCCTCAATGGTTTTCAGCTTGTCGGCCGGCAACAGGTTGCCCTCGGCGCGGTCGATCCCCACCACGGCGGCAATGGCCTGCGCAGTATGCGGATTGTCACCGGTCAGCATGACAGTCTTGATACCCAGTTGATGCAATTCGGCGATCGCCTGACGGCTGCTGTCCTTGACCGTGTCGGCCACGGCGAACAGTGCCAGAGGGCCGGATCGGTCGAGCAGCAGGACCACGGTCTTGCCCTGGCGCTCCAGCGCATCAAGCTGGGCCTCCAACGCTGGCGAACACAGCCCCAGTTCCTCGACCAGACGATGGTTGCCCAGGTGGTAGACTTCACCGGCGATCACGCCACGCACGCCACGCCCGGCCAGGGCGGCGAAGTCACTGACCTCGCTCAAGGCCAGGCCTTGCTGCTTGCCGAACTCGGCAATGGCGCGGGACACCGGGTGGTCCGAACGCTCGCCCAGGCTGGCCGCCAAGGCTTGTGCACGGTCTTCGAACAGCGGCACCAGCACCTTGGCGTCGGTCTGCACCGGCTTGCCATGGGTGATGGTGCCGGTCTTGTCCAGGGCCAGGAAATCCAGATGGCGGCCACCCTCCAGGTACACGCCACCCTTGATCAGGATGCCTTTGCGCGCAGCGGCGGCCAGGCCACTGACGATGGTCACCGGGGTCGAGATCACCAGCGCGCAGGGGCAGGCCACCACCAGCAGCACCAAGGCGCGGTAAACCCAGTCGAACCAGGCGCCAGCCATGAACAGCGGGGGTAACAGCGCCACGGCCAGGGCAATGGCGAATACCACCGGGGTGTAGATACGCGAGAAACGGTCGACGAAGCGTTGGGTAGGCGCCCGCGCGCCCTGCGCTTCCTCCACGGCCTTGATGATCCGCGCCAGAGTCGACTGCCCGGCAGCGGCGGTGACGCGAAACTCCAGCGCCCCCGCCTGGTTGATGGTGCCAGCGAACAGCTTGTCACCCACCCCCTTCTCCACAGGCAGGCTTTCACCGGTAATCGGCGCCTGATCGACGCTGGATTGCCCGCTGGTCACTTCACCGTCCAGGCCGATGCGCTCACCGGGGCGCACCCGCACCAGTGCGCCGATGGCCACCTCACGCACCTCCAGCTCGCGCCACTGGCCATCGGCCTGCTGCACCGTAGCCATGTCCGGGGTCAGCTGCATCAACCCGCCGATGGCATTGCGCGCACGGTCCAGCGAGCGCGCTTCGATCAGTTCGGCAACGGTGAACAGCACCATGACCATCGCCGCCTCCGGCCACTGGCCGATCAATACGGCCCCCGTCACGGCGATACTCATCAGCGCATTGATGTTGAGGTTACGGTTTTTCAGGGCAATCCAGCCCTTCTTGTAGGTACCCAGGCCGCAACCGAGGATCGCGGCAAGCGCCAGTCCCGCTACCACCCACTCAGGGGCCAGTGCAGCAAAGTGCACGATTTCGGCGGCGATCGCGGCGACGCCCGACAATGCCAGTGGCCACCAGCGGGCCTTGGCCGGTTGTGGCACGCTGGCGCTGCCGTCGTCCTGGGCAGCAATCGGCTCGGCCTTCATGCCCAGGCTATCGATAGCCCGCTCGATATCGGCGGTGCCGTCCAAGGTGTGGCGCACGCCAAGCACGCGGTTGATCAGGTTGAATTCCAGCTGTTCGATACCGGCCAGCTTGCTCAGTTTGTCCTGAATCAGGGTCTGCTCGGTGGGGCAGTCCATGGCATCGATGCGGAAACGACTGAGTTGTGCCTGGGCACTGGCCGTTTCGCTCAGTTGCACCAGCGGCGGCGCGGCTTTGGCGCCGCAGCAGCTGTGGCCGTGGGCAGCATGGCCATGGTCGTCATCACCATGAGCGTGATCGTGCGGATGCTTGTGTTCGTGGCTGACAGGCTGGTTCATGGGGTCATCCTTAAATTGAGCCTGTTGCCAAGTGAACACCCTGTAGCCACTATAGGGTCAAGCCACTTGCTGGAGATTTAGTGATGAAGATCGGAGAACTGGCCAAAGCCACCGACTGCGCGGTGGAAACCATCCGCTACTACGAGCGGGAAAACCTGCTGCCAGAGCCGGCGCGCAGCGAGGGCAACTACCGGTTGTACACCCAGGCCCATGTGGAGCGGCTTACCTTCATCCGCAACTGCCGCACGCTGGACATGACCCTGGACGAAATCCGCAGCCTGCTACGCCTGCGCGACAGCCCCGACGACGCGTGCGGCAGCGTCAATGCGCTGATCGACGAGCATATCGAGCATGTTCAGGCGCGGATTGATGGCTTGGTGGCATTGCAGGAGCAGCTGGTGGAGCTGCGGCGGCGCTGCAACGCGCAGGGGAGTGAATGCGCGATCTTGCAGCAACTGGAGACAAACGGGGCGGTATCGGTACCGGATACCGAACATTCGCATGTGGGGCGGAGTCACGGGCATTGAGCCAAAAGCTTCGCGGGTGAACCCGCGAAGAGGTCAGTTCTAACAATAGAGATCTATCAGACCGCCATCGGCGCTGTCATCGGCGCATGGTGCTCATAGCCTTCCAGCCAGAAATCACTCGGCTCAATCTTCTCCAGCCACTCCGGCTCATACTTGCCAGTTTCGGCAAATGCCGGAACACGGTCGCTGATCACCAGCTTCGGCGCTTCCAACGGCTCGCGCTTGAGCTGCTCGTTCAGCATGTCCAGGTGGTTTTCATACACATGGGCATCGCCGATGAAGTAGGTGAACCAGCGCGGTGTATAGCCGGTCAGGCGGCCGAACAGCGACAGCAGCGCCGCGCCTTCGGTGAGGTTGAACGGCGTGCCCAGCCCCAGGTCGTTGGAGCGGATGTAGAGGGTCAGGGAAATTTCCCTGGTCTCGACATTCGGGTGGAACTGGTACAGCAAGTGACACGGTGGCAGTGCCATTTCGTCCAGTTGCGCACAGTTCCAGCCGTGGAACAGGATGCGGCGGCTACCCGGGTCGTGGGCGATGGTGTCCAGGCACTGGCGCACCTGGTCGATCGCCTTGTACAGGATGACGAACGCGACGCCCTCCTCTTCGTCCTGGGCAATACGGCGGAAACCGGCTTGCTCGGCCATTTCGATGGCCGCCGGGTTGCTCAGCGGGATGCGCTTGTAGCCCGGCCACTGGCGCCATTGCACACCATAGATCTCGCCCAGGTCGTCATGGCCCTGACGGAACGGGTTGGCCAGCCACTGGGCGTTTTCGTTGGCGTTCTGGTCCCAGACCTTGCAGCCAAGCTCACGGAACTCACCGGCGTTCTTCACGCCACGCAGGAAACCGACCATTTCACCGATCGCCGACTTGAACGCCAGCTTGCGCGTGGTAATGGCCGGAAAGCCCTTCTGCAGGTCGAAACGCAGCATCGCGCCCGGCAGGCTGATGGTGCGGATGCCGGTGCGGTTTCCCTGCAACGTGCCGTTATCAATGACGTCGCGGACCAGGTCCAGATACTGTTTCATGGCTTACCTGTAGCAAAAACGGCAGGGGGATCGCCCCTGCCGTGGGATTAATCAGGCGGGTTTCGCCGTAGGCTTGCGATTATAAGCCCACCAGATCAAGACGAGGCCACCGACTATCATCGGAATGCACAGCAACTGGCCTTGAGTGAGCCAGCCGAACGCGATGTAACCGAGTTGTGCATCCGGCACCCGGACAAACTCCACGGCGAAGCGGAAGATGCCATAGCACAACGAGAACATTCCCGACACCGCCATGGTCGGCCGTGGCTTGCGCGAGAACAGCCACAGGATGACGAACAGCGCCACGCCCTCAAGGGCGAACTGGTAGAGCTGCGATGGGTGGCGCGGCAACTGGGCCGGGTCGCTGAACGGCGGGAAGATCATCGCCCATGGGACGTCGGTGGGTTTGCCCCACAGTTCGGCGTTGATGAAGTTGCCGATACGCCCGGCCCCCAGGCCAATCGGCACCAGCGGGGCGACGAAGTCCATCAGCTCGAAGAACGACTTGTTGTTGCGCTTGCCGAACCACAAGGCCGCCAGCATCACGCCGATGAAGCCGCCGTGGAACGACATACCGCCCTTCCACACCTCGAAGATCAGCGTCGGGTTGGCCAGGTAGGCGTGCAGATCGTAGAACAGCACATAGCCCAGGCGCCCGCCGACAATCACCCCCATCGACAGCCAGAACACCAGGTCGGACAGCTTCTCGCGGTTCCAGGTGGGGTCGAAGCGGTTCAGCCGGCGTGAGGCCAGCAGCCAGGCACCGCCGATGCCGATCAGGTACATCAGGCCGTACCAATGGATTTTCAGCGGCCCGATGGCCAAGGCCACGGGGTCTATCTGCGGGTAAGGCAGCATGGAACTTCCTCTCGATTCAAATCAAAAAGCTGAGGCCAACACAGAACAACAGGGCTGCGAACAGGCGTTTCAACAAACGGGGCGACAGCTTGTGCGCCAGGCGCGCGCCGAAGCGGGCGAAGAACATGCTGGTCACGGCAATGCCGACCAGCGCCGGCAGGTACACGTAACCCAGGCTGTGGGGCGGCAGGTGCTCCTCGTGCCAACCCAGCAGCATGAAGCTCAGGGCACTGGCCACAGCAATCGGCAGGCCACAGGCCGATGACGTGGCCACTGCCTGCTGCATGGGCAGGCTACGCCAGGTGAGGAACGGCACCGTCAGCGAACCACCGCCAATGCCGAAAATGGCCGAGGCCCAGCCAATCACGCCACCTGCACCGATCAGCCCAGGTTTGCCGGGGACGCCACGGCTGGCCTTGGGTTTGAGGTCAAGGGCCATCTGCGCGGCGATGACCAGGGCGAACACACCGATGATCTTTTGCAGCAGTGGCCCCTGGATCAGCGAAGCGGTCTTGGCACCGACACCGGCACCCAGAAGGATGCCGATGGTCATCCAGATGAAGATCGGCCATTGCACCGCGCGCTTGCGGTGGTGCTCCCGCACGGCGTTGATCGAAGTGAAGACGATGGTGGCCAATGACGTGCCGACGGCCAGGTGGGTCAGCACCGAAGCGTCGAAACCCTGCAGGGTAAAGCTGAACACCAGCACCGGCACGATGATGATGCCGCCGCCCACGCCGAACAGCCCGGCCAGCACACCGGCACAGGCGCCCAACAACAGATAGAGCACGAATTCCATTCGGCATCCCCTAGAAATCAATCCGGCATGGTAACGGAAGCCGGGCTCGGGGCTCTAGTGAACTCTGTGTCAGGATGGATCCGCATCGTTCCTGTGGGTACAGTGACAAAAAAACACAGAGGCCCAACCTATGTGCCTGATCGTATTTGCCTGGCGGCCGGGGCACGCCCTGCCGCTGATCGTGGCGGCCAACCGCGACGAATTCTATGCCCGCCCCACTCAGCCCCTGGCGGCCTGGGAGGATGCACCTGGGGTGCATGCCGGGCGCGACCTGGAGGCAGGCGGTACCTGGCTGGGCGTAGGCCCACAGGGGCGCTTTGCCGCGCTGACCAACATCCGCGACCCGGGCCAGGCGCAGGGGCCCCGCTCGCGGGGTGAGCTGGTGGCGGCGTTTCTGCAGGGCGAGCTAGGGGTTGAGGCTTACCTGGACCAGGTGGCCAGCCGTAGCGGGCAGTACTCGGGGTTCAACCTGCTGGTGGGTGATGGGCAGCAACTGGGTTATCTGCATGCCCGTGAGGCCACGCCGCGCCTGCTGAAGGCTGGGGTTTACGGGCTTTCGAACGCCGGGCTGGATACACCGTGGCCGAAGCTGGTGAAGGCACGTGACGGGCTGGAAAACCTGCTGGACACGCCGGAGCCGCACAGGCTGCTGGCTTTGCTCGCGGATAACGAGCCCGCGGCTGATGGTGATCTACCCGAAACAGGCGTGGGGTTGGCAACCGAGAAGTTGCTATCGAGCGTCTTCATCGCCAGCCAGAATTACGGGACCCGGGCGAGCACAGTGCTCATTGTGGATGATCAGGGGCAAAGGCGGCTGGTTGAGCGCAGTTTCGGGCCTTTTGGCGGGCATTTGGGGGAAATTGAGTTGTTGGCCTGAACATTTGATGTTGTCTGTTCGGGCCTCTTCGCGGGTAAACCCGCTCCTACCACGTACACACATCTGGGGTTGGACCCAGGCCGTTGTAGGAGCGGGTAAACCCGCGAAGAGGCCGGCACAGACAGCATCACCCTCACAAGGTTTTATTAGCCCCAGGCCCAATCATCCGCGCCAACCCAAGGTTCTTCAGGGCCAGCTGCAGCGAGCTGTGGATAACCTGCGGGTTGTCATGGCTCAAGGCCTCGGCCAGCAGTTCCTTGGCCTTGCCCATATTGATCTGGCGCAGCATCCACTTGACCTTCGGCAGGTTGGTGGCGTTCATCGACAGGCTGTCGAAGCCCATGGCCATCAACAGGACCGCTGCCGCCGGGTCACCGGCCATCTCGCCGCAGATGCTCACCGGCTTGCCTTCGCCATGGGCGTCGCGCACCACCGTGTTCAGAGCCTGCAGTACCGCCGGGTGCAGGTAATCGTACAGGTCGGCGACCCGCGGGTTGTTGCGGTCCACCGCCAACAGGTACTGGGTCAGGTCGTTGGAGCCTACCGACAGGAAGTCCACCTGCCGCGCCAGCTCCTTGGTCTGGTACACCGCCGCTGGGATTTCCACCATCACACCCACGGGCGGCATCGGTACATCGGTACCTTCGTCACGCACTTCACCCCAGGCACGGTGGATCAGGTGCAGCGCCTCTTCCAGCTCGTGAATGCCGGAAATCATCGGCAGCAGGATGCGCAGGTTGTTCAGGCCCTCGCTGGCCTTGAGCATAGCGCGGGTCTGTACCAGGAAGATTTCCGGGTGGTCGAGGGTGACGCGAATGCCGCGCCAGCCGAGGAACGGGTTTTCTTCCTTGATGGGGAAGTACGACAGAGCCTTGTCGCCACCGATGTCGAGGGTACGCATGGTCACCGGCAACGGGTGGAAGGCCGCCAGCTGCTCACGGTAGATGGCCAGCTGCTCTTTCTCACTGGGGAAACGCTGGTTGATCATGAACGGCACTTCGGTGCGGTACAGGCCTACCCCTTCGGCGCCGCGCTGCTGGGCACGGGCCACGTCAGCGAGCAGGCCGGTGTTGACCCACAGGGGCATGCGATGGCCGTCGGGGGTGACGCACGGAAGTTCGCGCAGTGCATCCAGCCCTTGGGCCAGCTGGCGTTCCTCTTCGACCACTTCGCTGTACTGCTTGCGCAGCACTTCGCTGGGGTTGGTGAACACCTCGCCCTTGTAGCCGTCGACGATCAGTTCAATACCGTCGACTTTGGAGTATGGCAGGTCGACCAGGCCCATCACCGTGGGGATGCCCATGGCCCGCGCGAGGATGGCGACGTGGGAGTTGCCCGAGCCGAGTACCGAGACCAGGCCGACCAGCTTGCCTTCCGGCACTTCACCGAGCATGGCCGGTGTCAGTTCCTCACTGACCAGGATGGTGTTGTCGGCATACACCAACGACTGCGAGCGCGCTTCCTGCAAGTAGGCCAAAAGGCGACGCCCCAGGTCCTTGACGTCGGAGGCACGCTCACGCAGGTAGTCGTCGTCCATCAGCTCGAAGCGGTTGACGTGCTCACCAACCACCTGGCGCAGGGCGCCCTGGGCCCACTGGCCGGTCTTGATGACCTCGGTCACCTCACCGCCCAGGGCTGCGTCTTCTAGCATCATCAGATAGACGTCGAACAGCGCACGCTCTTCCGGGCGCAGCTGGGTGGCCAGTTTGGCCGACAGCTTGCGCATGTCGTCGCGCACACCTTCCAGGGCGTTCTGGAACAGCTTGAGTTCGGCGTCGATGTCATCGACGGTCTTGTCCGGGACCACTTCCAGGTCGGCCGGCGGCAACATCACCACCGCACGCCCCACCGCGGCACCAGGCGAACCCGGCACACCCACGAAGCGCGCTTCCTGAATACCTTTGCCCTGACGGCCCAGGCCACGGATCGAGCCGGTAGCCTCGGCGTGGGCGATAACCCCGGCAAGCTGGGCGCTCATGGTGACCAGGAAGGCTTCCTCGCCCTCGTCGAACTGGCGGCGCTCCTTTTGCTGGATGACCAGTACCCCGACCACACGGCGGTGGTGGATGATCGGCGCACCCAGGAAGGAGGCGAATTTCTCTTCGCCGGTTTCGGCAAAGTAGCGGTAACGCGGGTGGTCGGCGGCGTTTTCCAGGTTCAGCGGCTCTTCCCGGGTACCGACCAGGCCAACCAGGCCTTCGTTGGGGGCCATGCTGACCTTGCCGATGGAGCGCTTGTTCAGGCCTTCGGTCGCCATCAGCACGAAGCGGTTGGTTTCCGGGTCGAGCAGGTAGACCGAGCAGACCTGGCTGCCCATGGCTTCCTTGACGCGCAAGACAATGATCCCCAACGCCGACTTGAGATCTTTGGCGGAGTTTACTTCCTGGACGATCTTGCGCAGCGTATTGAGCATGGCTCGGGGTCGAACTCCGTCGTCAGTCGCGCGTCAACAGACGCGGTGCTAGCTCTTTCAGGGCGCGCCGGTACACCTCGCGCTTGAATGTCACAACCTGGCCCAGCGGATACCAATAGCTCACCCAGCGCCAACCGTCGAATTCCGGCTTGCCGGTCAGGTCCATCCGCACCCGTTGTTCGTTGCTCACCAGGCGCAGCAGGAACCACTTCTGCTTCTGGCCGATGCACAGCGGCTGGCTGTGGGTACGTACCAATCGCTGGGGTAAACGATAACGCAACCAGCCACGGGTGCAGGCAAGAATTTCTACATCGTCGCGTTCAAGGCCAACTTCTTCGTTCAGCTCGCGGTACAGGGCGTCTTCCGGCGTCTCGTCAGGGTTGATACCACCCTGGGGGAATTGCCAGGCATCCTGGTTGATCCGTCGAGCCCATAGCACCTGCCCGGCATCATTCGTGAGAATGATCCCGACATTGGGGCGAAAACCATCCGGGTCGATCACGGCAGCAACCTCGCAAACGCATGTCAACGCATTGTTCCACAAAGCTTGCGAGCGCAGCAACGCGCCCGCCAAGCTTATGTGCAGCTGCGTGAAAACTCCGTATTCTGCGGGCCTACCCTGTGGCTGATGCGAGTGACCGCGATGCGCCTGGCTTTATTCGACCTGGACAATACCCTCCTCGGTGGCGACAGCGACCATGCCTGGGGTGACTATCTTTGCGAGCGCGGCATTCTCGACCCGGTCGCCTACAAGCAACGCAACGACAGCTTCTACCAGGATTACCTCAATGGCACCCTGGACCTGCAGGCCTACCTGGCCTTTTCCATGGAGATCCTGGCGGCAACACCCATGGCCCGGCTCGACGAGTGGCACCGCGACTTCATGCGCGACTGCATCGAGCCCATCGTCCTGCCCAAGGCCCTGGCCTTGCTGCAGCAGCACCGCGAGGCGGGCGACCAGCTGGTGATCATCACCGCTACCAACCGCTTCGTCACCGCACCGATCGCCCGGCGCCTGGGGGTGCGGGTGTTGCTGGCAACCGAATGCGAGGTGCGCGACGGCCGCTACACCGGGCGTAGTACCGATATACCGTGTTTCCGTGAAGGCAAAGTGACGCGGCTGGAGCGCTGGATGCTGGAGAACGGCTTTGATCTTGAGGACAGCTACTTCTACAGCGACTCGATGAATGACCTGCCGTTGTTGCAGCGGGTGACGCATGCAGTGGCAGTGGACCCGGCCCCGGACCTGCGGGCCGAGGCGGATAAGCGTGGGTGGCCGGTGATCTCGCTGCGGGATTGAGGTTTTCCCGTGCCGGTCTTTTCGCGGGCACGCCCGCTCCCACAGGAATCACCACAGGCCTTGAGGGCTGCGCTGTACCTGTAGGAGCGGGCTCACCCGCGAATAGGCCGGCACAATCAGCACAAGGCTGTCAGACCGGCTTGGCCCCCATCAGCCCGGCAATGGACAGGAAGCAAACCCCACTGAATACCGCCAGCGCCAGGGTAAACCGCAACCCTACCACCTCGGCCTTGCGCAGCCGGTTCAGCCGCACCAGCAGCCACCACACGGCAAACGCGCCAAATGTATAGATGACACTGGATGCCAACACCCAGGTCTGCCCCAGTGGCCAGCCCACCAGGTGTACCAGCCACCAGCCGGTGAACGGCATGCTCACCAGGCACAGGCCCATCACCAACCAGACGAACACCAACGGCCGGCGCAGCAGCTTGGCGTAGGCTTCGGCATCGCCCTGACGGCGAGCGCGCCAGGTCCAGATCGCCAGGCCCAGGGCGCCCAGAAACAGCAGCGCGGTGGCGATGATGTGCAGGGTCTTGAGCGTGGTCAGGTGTTCCATCTCTCGGTCGTCCTTAAACTGGCATTTTGCGGTAGCTTCTTCGCGGGCTTACCCGCTCCTGCCAAGGTATCTCAGGCCTTGAGGCCTGCGCAGTACCTGTGGGAGCGGGCAAGCCCGCGAAAGGGCCATCAGCCCTAGCTTAGCCGCTCAGCCCAGGAACAGTTTGTAGGCCGGGTTTTCGGTCTCGTCCCAGTACGGGTAACCGATCTTGGCCAGCGCTGCCGGCACCAGGTGACGTTCGTCCTCCGGCACCTGCAGCCCCGCCACCACGCGCCCGTCAGCCGCGCCATGGTTGCGGTAGTGGAACATCGAGATGTTCCAGCGCCCGCCCAGCTTGTTGAGGAAGTTGAACAGTGCCCCTGGCCGCTCGGGGAATTCGAAGCGCAGCACCATTTCGTCGCTGGCACCGGCCGAGTGGCCGCCGACCATATGACGAATATGCAGCTTGGCCAATTCGTTGTCGGTCAGATCGGTAACCGGGAAGCCCTGTTCGGTCAGTTGCTGCACCAGCGCCGCGCGCGGGTCGTTTTCCGGGTGGGTCTGCACCCCAACGAAGATATGCGCTTCGTCAGAGGTGTGCTTGCGGTAGTTGAACTCGGTGATCTGACGCTTGCCGATAGCCTCGCAGAAGGCCTTGAAGCTACCCGGGCGCTCAGGGATGGTCACGGCGATGATCGCCTCGCGCTTTTCACCCAGCTCGGCACGTTCGGCCACATGGCGCAGGCGATCGAAATTGACGTTGGCACCGGAGTCGATGGCCACCAAGGTCTGGCCGCTGACGCCGTATAGCTCGACGTACTTCTTGATGCCCGCCACACCCAGCGCGCCAGCAGGCTCGGTGATCGAGCGGGTATCGTCGTAGATATCCTTGATTGCTGCGCAGATTTCATCGGTACTGACAGTGACGACTTCGTCCACATGGTGGCGGCAGATATCGAAGGTGTGCTGGCCAATCTGCGCCACCGCCACGCCATCGGCGAACAGCCCGACCTGCGGCAGCACCACACGCTCACCGGCAGCCATGGCCGCCTGCAGGCAGTTGGAATCGTCCGGCTCGACACCGATTATCTTGATTTCCGGGCGCAGGTACTTCACATAGGCAGCAATGCCGGCGATCAGGCCGCCACCGCCCACCGGCACAAAGATCGCATCCAGCCGGCCAGGGTGCTGGCGCAGGATTTCCATGGCGACGGTGCCCTGCCCGGCGATGGTGTGCGGATCGTCGTAAGGGTGAACGTAGACGAAGCCCTTTTCATCGACCAGTTTCAGCGAATAGGCCAGTGCCTCAGGGAACGAGTCGCCATGCAGCACCACCTTGCCACCGCGCGAGCGCACGCCTTCGACCTTGATCTCCGGAGTGGTCTTGGGCATCACGATGGTGGCCTTGATGCCCATTTCACGCGCGGCCAGGGCCAGGCCTTGGGCGTGGTTGCCGGCAGAGGCGGTCACCACCCCGCGGGCCAGTTCTTCCGGGCTCAGCTGGGCCAGCTTGTTATACGCGCCGCGGATCTTGAACGAGAATACTGGCTGCAGGTCTTCGCGCTTGAGCAGAATCTGGTTGCCCAGGCGCTTGCTCAGCTGCCCGGCGCTCTGCAACGGGGTTTCGACGGCAACGTCATAGACGCGCGAGGTGAGGATCTTCTTGACGTACTGTTCGAGCATCGGGAAAGCATCACTGGGCCGCGGGACGAGGGCTGGGAGTCTACCCCAGCGCTACGTCGGGCGACCACAGCAAAGCCGTGCGAGCCGTTATACTAGGCAACTTTGAAACCGCCCTGCCCCTTCCGGAGCCCGCATGACCCAGGACCAACTCAAACAGGCCGTCGCCCAGGCCGCTGTCGACTTCATTCTGCCCAAGCTGGATGAAAAGAGCGTCGTAGGCGTCGGTACCGGTTCGACCGCCAACTTCTTCATCGATGCCCTGGCTCAGCACAAGACCGCGTTCGACGGCGCAGTCGCCAGCTCCGAAGCCACTGCCCAGCGCCTGAAGGGCCATGGCATCCCGGTCTACGAACTGAACAGCGTAAGCGAGCTTGAGTTTTACGTGGACGGTGCCGACGAGAGCGACGCACACCTGCACCTGATCAAGGGCGGCGGCGCAGCGCTGACCCGCGAAAAGATCGTCGCGGCCGTGGCCAAGACCTTCATCTGCATCGCCGACGGCAGCAAGCTGGTGCCGGTACTGGGGGCCTTCCCGCTGCCGGTCGAAGTGATCCCCATGGCCCGCAGTCACGTGGCGCGTCAGCTGGTGAAGCTGGGTGGCGACCCGGTGTACCGTGAAGGCGTGGTCACCGACAACGGCAACGTGATCCTGGATGTGTACAACCTGCAGATCACCAACCCGGTGGAGCTGGAAGCGCAGATCAACGCCATCGTCGGCGTGGTGACCAACGGCCTGTTCGCGGCGCGGCCGGCGGATCTGCTGCTGCTGGGCACCGCTGAAGGCGTGAAGAGCCTGAAGGCCGAGTAAAACCCTTCGCGGGTAAACCCGCTCCTACAAGGTACCCCACCGGCCTGGAACCGTGGCGATCCCTGTAGGAGCGGGTTTACCCGCGAACAGGCCCTGACAGGCGATCAGTCAGTCGGCTGCTTGAACACATAGAACAGGTTCGGCTCACTGACCAGGTAAATGGTCCCCGCTTCATCCATCGCAATCCCCTCCGCCTGCGGCACCGTCGCCTGCAACCCCTGGAAACCCTTGCGCAACGACAAGGTACTCAGCGGCTGGCCCTGTACATCCAGCTCCAGCACCAACCGCGACTCGTCCGACAATGCCAGCAAATGCCCGCTGCGTTCATCGAACTGCAAGCTCGACAAATCCCGCACAAACAACCGTGAATCGCGCTTGCGGTCCTGCACCACATGCACGGCGTAGGGCTTCTCCGGATTGTCATGCGGGAAGCCATGCACCTCATAGATCAGCATCGGGTCACGCTCCTTCGCCACGAACAGGCGCTTGCCCGCCGAATCGTACGCCAGGCCCTCGAAGCCTTTGTTGCCATTGAGGCCAATACCCAACGTCAGCTGTTCGGCATCACCGGCATCGAGAAACATCGTGTCGTCTTCCAGCCGTACGCGAATCAGCCGTTGCTGACGCTCGTCGGTGATCACATAGCTGTTTGGCCCAACGTACTCAACAGCCTCCGGGTCGCCGAAGCCAGTCAGCGGCACACGGCGCAGGATACGGCCATCCAGCGACAGCTCGATCAGCTCCGAACGGGCGTTGGTGACCGTGAAGAGGGTTTTGCGGTCGGGGTCGTAGGTCAGCGCCGAAATGTCATCATCCAGCCCTTCGATCGGTTGCGCCTCCAGCACCACCCGGTAGCGATCCAGGCCAATGCTGCGCTCCACAGGCTGCCACCAGGTCTTGAGATTGAACCAGCCACGCTCGAACAGGCGAAACTCCTGCCCGGCCCAGCCAAGCAGCAGCAGAGCAAGGGCAGCCAGAACAAGGAACAGGCGAACAAAACGACGCATAGGGACAGACTCGACACAAGGATGGCGAATCTAATCATGAATGGCTGAAGCAAAGCTTAATGCAAGCGTCAGGCAATTCTGATGATGTTGTCAGTTCTTTTTGAATCGATAGAAAAGCGCCGGCTCGCTGACCATGTACAAGTTGCCCCTGTCGTCCATGGCCACCCCTTCAGCCCGCGGAATGGTGCCTTCAAGCCCGTTGAAGCCGCCCAGCAGCGTCATGAAGCTGACTTGCTGGCCCTGCTCGTCCAGCTCCAGCAGCATGTTGGAGTCGGCCGAAAGCACCAGCAAGTGGCCAGTACGCGGGTCGACACCCAGCGCAGACAGGTTGCGCAAGTCGAGTTCATCGCTAGGCAACGGCTGCTTCTCACCCTTGAGCGGGCTGCGGCCATCGGTGTTCCAGGTGTACAGCTTGGGCGGGCGCTCCTCGCCAATGATCAGGCGCTGGCGCAGCGGGTCCCAGGCGATGGCCTCGAAGCCCTTGTTGCTCTTGGCCGAAGGGCCCAGGTCGTGGCTCGGGAAGTCGTCGTGATTCAGTGCGGTGGTCTGCGCGTCCACCTTGACCACGGTCAGGTCATGCAGGCGCTCGTCGGTGATGGCCAGGTTGCCGTCTTCCAGCACCGCCACGCCTTCGGGGTTGTTCCAGCCGTTGAGCGGGATCTTGCGCAGTACATCGCCCTCCAGGCTCAGCTCGACCAGGAACGGGTTCTTGCCCATGACCGCGAACAGCGTGCGGGTCTGCGGGTTGAAGGCCACATCCGAGGCTTCATCATCGTCCATGCCCGGCAGCGGCTTGGCGTCGATGTCCACCTGGTAATCCGGCAGCCATACGCTTTCGCTGCGCTCGGCGGTGCTTTCGAAGCTTTCTTTTACCCACAGTGCACCGCGGTCATCCCAGTGCATGGCCACGGCCACGCCATAGCCAATCACCGCCGCCACGGCCAGGCCGAAGGGCCAGCGCAGGTAGAAGCGACGCTTGGGAGTTGCCGGGGCGCTGGAGGAGGATGGCATGCGGTGATCCTGGGAAAATGGGCGTAGGTGCGCGCATTATCCGGATTGGGTGTGAAAAATCGGTAAACAGGGCCGGCCTCTTCGCCGGTAAACCCGTGCCCAAGGTACTGCACAGTATTCAAGGCCCTGTGCAACCCCTGTAGGAGCGGGTTTACCCGCGAAGAAAGCGACGCGGTTTCGAGTCAAAGCACCCGGCTTTCGAAGCGGCTCACACCCGGCAGCTCCAGCACCAGCTCGTCACCGACATTGAACGGCCCGACGCCGGCCGGGGTACCGGTGAGGATCACATCCCCCGCTTGTAGCGAGAAATGCGCTGCCATGTACTGAATCATCGGCACGATCGGGTTCAGCATCATCGCGCTATTACCATCCTGGCGTACTTCGCCGTTCACGGTCAGGCGCACCGGGATGTCTGTCACGTCCTCGAAGCTGGCGGCCGAGACGAACGGTGGCAGCACGCAAGCGCCGTCAAAGCACTTGGCCAGCTCCCAGGGCAGCCCCTTTTCCTTCAGTTTGGCCTGCACGTCGCGCAGGGTCAGGTCCAGCGCCGGTGCGTAACCGGAAATGGCGTCCAGCACCTCTTCCTCGCTCGGGTGGGTCGACAGCGGCTTGCCCAGCAGCACGGCGATTTCAACCTCATAGTGCACCGACCCGCGCTCGGCCGGGATCTTGAAGCCACCTTCGGCCGGCACCACGCAGCTGCCTGGCTTGATGAACAGCAGCGGCTCGGTGGGGATCGGGTTGTCCAGTTCCTTGGCATGCTCGGCATAGTTACGGCCGATGCACACCACCTTGCCCAAGGGGAAGTGAATGCGCGTGCCGTCTACGTACTGGTGCTGGTAACTCATGGCCGACTCCTTCTGGATACTGCTTTTTATTCAGGTGCGAAGATCTTACCCGGATTCATGATGCCGTTAGGGTCGAACACGGCCTTTATTGCCTTCATGCAGGCGATTTCTTCGGGGGAACGGCTGTAGCCCAGGTAGTCGCGCTTGGTCATGCCCACGCCATGCTCGGCAGAAATCGACCCGTTGTAACGCTCGACGATCTCGAACACCCACTTGTTGACCTTGGCACACGAAGCGAAGAAGTCGTCCTTGCTCATATGCTCAGGCTTGAGGATGTTCAGGTGCAGGTTGCCGTCACCAATATGGCCGTACCACACCACTTCATAGTCCGGATAATGTTCAGAGACGATGGCGTCGATATCGCGCAGGAACGCAGGCACTTTCGAGACGGTGACGGAAATGTCGTTCTTGTACGGTGTCCAGTGCGAAATGGTTTCCGACAGGTACTCGCGCAGCTTCCACAGGTTTTTCAGCTGGGTTTCGCTCTGGCTCATCACCCCATCCAGCACCCAACCCTGCTCGACGCAGTGCTCGAAGGTAGCCAATGCTTCGTTGGCCACGTCTTCAGTGCTGGCCTCGAACTCAAGCAGCGCATAGAACGGGCAATCCGTCGCGAAGGGCGCAGGCACATCGCCGCGGGCGAGGATCTTGGCCAACCCCTTGTCGGAGAAGAACTCGAAAGCGGTCAGGTCCAGCTTGCCCTGGAAGGCGTGCAGCACCGGCATGATCGAGTCGAAGTCCGGTGTGCCCAGCACCATGGCGGTGAGGTTGCGCGGTGCGCGGTCCAGGCGCATGGTGGCCTCGACCACGAAGCCCAGCGTACCCTCGGCACCAATGAACAGCTGGCGCAGGTCGTAGCCGGTGGCGTTCTTGATCAGGTCTTTGTTCAGCTCCAGCAACTCGCCCTTGCCGGTGACCACTTTCAGCCCGGCCACCCAGTTGCGGGTCATACCGTAACGAATCACCTTGATCCCGCCGGCGTTGGTGCCGATATTGCCGCCAATCTGGCTGGAACCGCTGGAAGCGAAGTCCACCGGGTAATAAAGGCCTTGCTCTTCGGCGTAGGTTTGCAGCTGGCGGGTGACGACCCCTGGCTGGCAAACCACAGTACGGTCGTAAGCATTGAAGCCAAGGATCTGGTTCATGTAGTCGAAGGCGACGACAACCTCGCCATTGGCCGCCACGGCGCCGGCAGAAAGCCCGGTGCGCCCGCCAGAGGGCACCAGCGCCACCTTGTGCGCATTGGCCCAGTGCACAATGGCTTGCACCTGTTCTATCGTTTTGGGAAAGACGATGGCGCTGGGCGCAGGCGGGTAATGCTTGGTCCAGTCCTTGCCATACGCTTCGAGGGAAACCGGGTCAGTCAGGACCTTGCCAGGGTCGACAAGGGTCATCAGTTCTTCAATAACAGCGGGATGGGTCATCGCTGGAACTCTCGACTTATTCATGGTCACCCTGAGCACTCTTCACCTGTCGGGATAAGCTCAGATTGTGTCGCGTATGCTAGCATAGCCCTCCCGCTGTTCATGCTAAGGCTGCCCTCGCGCCTGGCATCACCCCTCGCCAATTTATCTCCGGGATACAGGTTTACGCAGATGAGCAAGACTTCTCTCGACAAGAGCAAGATCCGGTTCCTTCTTCTTGAAGGTGTGCACCAGAACGCGGTCGATACCCTCAAGGCCGCCGGCTACACCAACATCGAATACCTCACTGGTTCGTTGCCGGAAGCCGAGCTGAAGGAAAAGATCGCCGATGCCCACTTCATCGGCATCCGTTCGCGTACCCAGCTCACCGAAGAGATCTTCGACTGTGCCAAGAAACTGGTCGCAGTTGGCTGCTTCTGCATCGGCACCAACCAGGTTGACCTGGAAGCTGCCCGCGCGCGCGGTATCGCCGTGTTCAACGCGCCATACTCCAACACCCGCTCGGTGGCCGAGCTGGTACTGGCCGAAGCCATCCTGCTGCTGCGCGGCATCCCAGAGAAGAACGCCTCCTGCCACCGTGGCGGCTGGATCAAGAGCGCGGCCAACTCGTTCGAAATCCGCGGCAAGAAACTGGGCATCGTCGGCTACGGCTCGATTGGTACCCAGCTTTCGGTACTGGCTGAGAACATGGGCATGCAGGTGTACTTCTTCGACCCGCTGACCAAGCTGCCACTGGGCAACGCCGTGCAGGTCACCAGCCTGAACGAGCTGCTGGGCCTGGCTGACATCGTCTCGCTGCACGTGCCTGAGCTGCCATCCACCCAGTGGATGATCGGCGAGAAGGAAATCCGCTCGATGAAGAAGGGCGCGATCCTGATCAACGCCGCCCGTGGCACCGTGGTCGAGCTGGACCACCTGGCCGCTGCCATCAAGGACAAGCACCTGATCGGCGCCGCCATCGACGTGTTCCCGGTCGAGCCACGCTCCAACGACGAAGAGTTCGAGAGCCCGCTGCGCGGCCTCGACAACGTGATCCTGACGCCGCACATTGGTGGTTCCACCGCCGAAGCCCAGGCCAACATCGGCCTGGAAGTGGCCGAGAAACTGGTCAAGTACAGCGACAACGGTACCTCGGTGTCCTCGGTCAACTTCCCGGAAGTGGCCCTGCCAGCGCACCCAGGCAAACACCGTCTGCTGCACATTCACGAAAACATCCCGGGCGTGCTCAGCGAGATCAACAAGGTCTTCGCCGAGAACGGTATCAACATCTCCGGTCAGTTCCTGCAGACCAACGAGAAAGTCGGTTACGTGGTAATCGATGTTGACGCCGAGTACTCGGACCTGGCGCAGGAAAAACTGCAACAGGTCAAAGGCACCATCCGTTCGCGCGTCCTGTTCTAAGGTCGCTGGCGGTATGAAAAAGGGAGGCCCTGGTGGCCTCCCTTTTTTTATTTCACTTCAACCGTGATCTTCTTCGACTCGACGCTAGGCTTGAATGGCACATGATACTGGTCACCCAGAATCAGTTGCAGGGTGTGCTTGCCCGGGGTCAGGGTAATGCTGGTTTCGGTCTGTGCCTTGCCGAAGTGCAGCACTTGCGGTCCCTTCGGCAGTGCGACGCCGGCCTCTGGCATCAGGCTGGTCGGCAGCGGCATGTCAGCCACCGGCTCTTTGTCGACATCCACCAGCAGATGGTGGTGCCCGGTGTGCGGGGTTTGGTCACCCGCAGGTTTGAGGCCCATACCCTCGATACCGAACTTGACGGTGAAGGTCTTGTCGACCGTGGCACCATCGGCGGGGGAAACGATGAAGACCTTCGCCTCCTTGGGCGGCTCCTGGCTCTTCAGGGCGTCTGCGGCACTGGCGAACACCGACGCTCCCATCAGCAGACCGGCAACGGCAGCACGCGAAAATAGGCTGTTCATTCACTTCTCCTGTGGTTCACTTATTGACCGCAGCCTGTCATCCAAACGCGGCGGTAGTTCACCTTAGTTGAAATAACCGCCAAGGTGTTCACATTGCCTGACAGAAATATTTCCGTCAGGGTTAAACAATGCCGAGGCTTGAAGGTCATAGGCTGCGCTCGATCACGGCGAGGAAGAAAGCCGTGGCGATCGATTTCAAACTGCTAAAAGAAAAGGGGCATACATGCGTTCGACCATAGGGGTACTGCTGGCAGTACTGATCAGTCCATTGGCTCAGGCGGAGCTGATCGACGAAATCGCCGACCGGGGCGAACTGCGCATTGCCGTACAGGCCGAGAACTCGCCATACGCCTTCAAGCAAGACGACCACCTGACAGGTTTCGACATCGAATTTGGCCAGGCCCTGGCCAAGGAACTGGATTTGCGCGCCGAGTTCGTCGAAGCCCCGGCTACCGAAGTGCTGGCGGGTGTCGAGAGTGGCAAGTACGACATCACATTCACCCCGTCGAGTGAATCGCTCACAGGCGACGGCCCGCTCGATGTAAGCCTGCCGATTGGCGAGAAGAAGCTGGTGATCCCGTTCCAGAAGGACAACCCGGCTTTTGAAAGTGCCGTAAACAATGCGTTGCAACGTTTGAAAGACAGTGGCCGGACTGCCGAACTTGAGCAGAAGTGGTTCAAGGGTGTGCAGGAGACTGCAGGCGGGCAGTAAGGTCTTGTTTGCAACCTGTGCTGGCCTCTTCGCGGGTAAACCCGATCCTACGGCGGCCTAGGTCCAACCCTCGACGTGTGTCCATCAGCGGGTTCACCCGCGAAAGGGCCGGCACAGGTTCAAGCAGATATATCAGCCAAAGCCCGCTGCGCCTGGTCCAGTTCCAGCTCGCTGAACACCTGCACTCCCGCCCGCCGCAGCAGCGCCGTGGTTACCCCTTCCCCCGCCACTTTCACACCACTGAAGGTGCCATCATAGGTCAACCGGTTGCCACACGAAGGGCTGCCAGACTTCAGCACCGCTACACGAATGCCATGCTGCCGCACCAGTTCCAGCGCCAACTGCGCTCCGGCCAGAAACGCGGCACTGACATCTTCACCCGTCACTGTCAGCACCTGTGTGTCACCCTCGAGCACTGCGCTGCCCTGCCCTCCCGGGATCTCCGCTGGCGGCCGTGGTGTCGGCAAGCCGCCTGCTACCTCGGGGCACAACGGCACCACGTGCCCTTCGGCCTGCCACTGCTGCAACAAATCGGGATGGCCGCTGGCCCGGCCGTCATAGCGAACTGGCTGCCCCAACAGGCAGGCGCTCACCAGCACCTTGGGCCTATCAGAACGGGTCATTGCCACGCCGCCTGAACCAGCCGGTCAATGACAGCCGCTCACGCCCGGCCGGCAGTACTTCGTGAGGCACTTCGCCCGACAGGAATACCACCAGGCAACCGGCCACTGGCTCGACATCGTGCTCGACACCGTCGGCCAGGAACATGCGCAACTGGCCACCGTCATGCGGTTGCCAGCCTTCATTGAGGTAAAGCACCGCCGAGACCATGCGCCGGTCATCGTCGCGAAAACGATCCAGGTGCCGGCGATAGAATGCCCCCGGTGGATACAGGGCAAAGTGGCATTCGAAGTCTTCCAGGCCCAGGAAAAGGCCTTGGTTGATTGCCAGGCGCAGCTGATCCATGGCCGCTAGGTACTGGTCGCAGGCCTCGGCCTGCCCCGGGTCGATCCACTGGATCTGGTCACCGCGAATGGTTTCGCGCACCTCCTGGGTAGCTCCCCGCCCAACCCCTGCGGGGTTGAGTTCGCCTTCGGCATCACGGCGCCGGCACTCGGCTGCAAGTGCGCGCACCAGGTCGGCAGGCAGAAAGTGCGCCTGCTGGGACCAGCCATGGGTGGCCAGATCGTCGACGACGGCCGCAAGCATCGGGTGTTCAGGGGATATGTGCATGGCGCGCATCATATCCATTCGCCCTGTCGCCGCACAGCGCCACTTGGCCGAGAAACACGCGGATATCTCGACAAACCGGCGCCGGGCCAAGGACAATAGCCACCTGCCGACAGGAGTCCTGAATGCGCCGTCTGTTTTCCCTGATTCTGCTGATGATCTGCACCATGCCTGTCTGGGCAGACAACCTGGATCAACTGTATAAGGCTGCCGGCTGGCCCGACCAGCGCGCCCACTTCAACGATGCCCTGACCGCTGCCCAGGAGCGCTACCGCAACAGTTTGCCACCCGCCGTGTACCAGGCGCTGGTCAACAACAGCAACCAGCGCTTCCAGGCCCAGGCGGTGGACCGTCGCGCCCAGGCAAAGCTGCGCGCCACCCTGGCCGACCCGGCACCAGCCCTGGCCTTCTTCCAGTCGCCGCTGGGGCGCAAAGTGGTGGCGGCCGAGCTCAAGGCCACCCGCAAGGACGAACTGGCCAAGAACGCCAAAGGCCTGCCCAAGATCCAGGCCAGCGACGATCGTCTGCTGATCATCGGCCACCTGGCCCAAGCCCTGCCTGCGCGGGAAGCCGGCGCCGAAGTCAGCCTTGCCATCGCCGGTGTAGCCGCCGACAGCCTCAGCTCGATGATCCCCGGCCTGTTCGGCGGCGGCCAGGCCCAGAGCCTGCTGGATGGCCAGCGCCAGCGGTTGATGGGGCAGATTGGCGAAGACCTGAACAACACCCTGCTGTACGTCTACCGCGACCTGTCCGATGCCGAGCTGGAAGCGTTCGCCACCTTTGCCGAGTCGCCCGAGGGCAAGGCTTACTACCAGGCGGCCCTGGCCGCTGTACGTGCCGGCCTGGCGGTTGGCCAGAGCACCAACGACCTGAAGTGATCAGCCCAGGCGCTGGTCGATGAAGTCGAAGTAGCGCTGGCGGATTCCCGGCAACTCGTTGGCCAGGTGGTGACGGGCTTCGGGCAGCATCAGGATCTGTGGCTCGGCAAACTTGGCCTTGAGCACTTCGAGGTTGTGGGGCCAGTCCACCGTGCCATCCGCCTCCCCCTGCACGATCAATGGCCGACGCGCACTGCGCGGCGCGGCCTCGATGCGTTTGACCCAGGCGATCAGTGCGCCCACCCAGGCCGTTGGCAGGCGACGCGGTTGCAGCGGGTCGGCCTCCAGGAACGGCAGAAAGGCCGGGTCGTTGGTGTTCTCACTGAAGCGCCGTTCGATGCCATTGACGAAGTGGCGCAGCACGCAATAACTGAACTTCGACCAACGCCAGGAACTTGGCCGCACCAGCGGGGCCAGCAGGATGACCTGGCCATCGACGGGGCTGCGTGCACCCTGGTGCAGCAGATGGTCCACGGCAATCGCCCCCCCCGTGCTCTGCCCACAAAGGTGCCACGGGTGCGGCAGTTGCAGCGTGTGCGCCTGTTCGAACAAGGCCTCCAGCACCTGCTGGTACACCGCGAAGTCAGTGATGCTGGCCCGCTCGCCGCTGGACAGGCCGTGGCCGGGCAGGTCACAGCTGATCACGGCGAAACCCTGCTTGAGTGCCCACTCGATCACATGTCGGTAGAGGCCCATGTGGTCGTAATAGCCGTGCAGCAGGAACAGCGTCGCGCTTGGCTGCTCGGGCAGCCATGCCTGCCCGACCAGGTCGAACCCCGCTGCCTGAAAGCTACCCAGCCAGCTGTGTGCCGGCAGGTTCAGGCCATAGAAGCGCTGGTAGTCCTGCGCTTGTGCCGACAGTGGCTGGCGAGTGGTGAACGGCGCCAGGCGGGTGCGCAGGCGGTCGGGGTGAAAGGCAGGGGGCATCGGGTACATCCACATTGATGCAAGTATTGATCTGGAATCTTCAGCTCTGGCCGGCGCCATGGCAAGCTTGCTCACCTCGAACAACCAGCATCGAACTAATTGCGGGAGCGGCCTTGTGTCGCGAAAGGGCCACCGACTCTTCATGAATAGCCGAATCATCAAACCGCTGTGCACGGTCATCGCCTTGTTGGTCGGCGCCGTAATCCTCTGGCAGGCCTACAGCGCCTTTCAGGCTCGCTACCTGCGCCCGTTCGACAACCAGGCCACGCTATTCGACGGCAGCCAGTTACAGCTACCTGCCGAGCTGGCCGGTGCTGGCCCGATCCGCGTCGTGCATTTCTGGGACCCGGCCTGCCCATGCAACGTCGGCAACCAACAGCACCTGGGCGACCTTATCAGCCAGTTCGCTGGCCACGACGTTACCTTCCATGTGCTGCAAAAACCCGGCAGCCACGGCCAGCTGCCGGCCAATATCGGCAGCTTGCAACCCATCACCCACCTGCCCGGCAGCGAGCACCTGCCTGCGTCCCCGGCCGTGGCCATCTGGGACCGGCAAGGCCGCCTGGCTTATTTTGGCCCCTACAGCGAAGGTGCCGTGTGCAACGCCAGCAACAGCTTCATCGAGCCAATCCTCAAGGCTTTGCTCGACGGCCGCCAGGTCAACGCCTCCAATACCCTGGCGGTAGGCTGCTACTGCCCTTGGTCGGGCTGACGGACCCTCGCCGGGTTACCCACCACCGTCGCGCCCGCGGGCACATCCCGGGTCACCACACTGCCGGCGCCGACGATGGCATTATCACCGATGGTCACCCCCGGCAGGATGATCGCCGCACCGCCAATCCACACGTTGTCGCCGATGGTTACCGGCCGCCCGCTCTCCAGCCCGCTGCGCCGCACTTCAGGATCGAGCGGATGGTCGGCGGTATAGATCTGCACGTTGGGACCGATCTGGCAGTCCTCGCCGATACGCACCGGCACCACGTCGAGGATCACGCAGTTGAAGTTCATGAAAGTATTACGGCCAACGCTGATGTTGTAGCCGTAGTCGCAATAGAACGGCGGGCGAATCACCGCGCCTTCGCCAACCTGGCCAAAGTGCTCCACAAGCAGCCCGTGGCGTGCGTCGTTGAGCAGTTCGACACTGTTGTTGTAGCGATGCATCCAGTGCTTGTTGGCGATCTGCTCGGCCTGTAGTTCAGGGCAGCCAGCGTGGTAGAGCTGGCCGGTGAGCATTTTGTGTTTTTCGCTGAGGGACATGGAAACTCCTTCCTGGGGCTATGCTCTGTTCGCGAATCCGCCGATGATCGGACCACATTTTTCGTTTGAATGCACAAGGAGTCTGAATGAAGCGCAGCCTGACCCTGCTGGCGGTGGTAGTCACCGTGGCCGCTGGCGCCTCCGGGTACTGGTACGTTCAGGGCAAGCTGCCGCAGCGCGAGGGCGAGGTCGCCGTTGCCGGCCTGCAAGCGCCGGTCAGCGTGCGCTACGACGCACGCGGCGTGCCACACCTGCAGGCACAGAGCGAGCCGGACCTTTACCGCGCACTGGGCTACGTGCATGCCCAGGACCGTTTGTTCCAGATGGAGATCCTACGCCGCCTGGCCCGTGGCGAACTGGCTGAGGTGCTCGGCGACAAGCTGCTGCCCACCGACACCCTGTTCCGTAGCCTGCGCATACGCGAGCAGGCCGCGCTGATGGCCAAGCGCCAGGATCCGCAGGCGCCGGCATGGCAGGCCCTGCAAGCCTACCTCGACGGGGTCAACAGTTGGCAGGCCAGCAACCCCAAGCCCACGGAATTCGACCTGCTCGGCATCACCCCGCGCCCGTTCACCGCCGAGGACACGTTGAGCATCGCCGGCTACCTGGCCTACAGTTTTGCCGCCGCGTTCCGCACCGAGCCTGCTCTGACCTACATCCGAGACCAGCTGGGGCCTGACTACCTGAAAATATTCGACCTTGGCTGGCAACCCGAGGGCGCACTGGGCACGCCACTGGCCGCTGCCGACTGGCAAAGCCTGGAAGCACTTGCGCGCTTAAGCGATGAGGCGCTGGGCGATGCCGGCATCCCGCAGTTCGAAGGCAGCAACGCCTGGGCGGTGGCGGGTAGCCGCACCCGCAGTGGCAAGCCGTTGCTGGCTGGCGACCCGCACATCAGCTTTGCCGTACCTGCGGTGTGGTACGAGGCCGAGCTGTCAGCGCCCGGCTTCAACCTCTACGGCTTTTTTCAGGCACTCAACCCATTCGCTCTGCTCGGCCACAACCGTGACTTCGGCTGGAGCCTGACCATGTTCCAGAACGACGACGTCGACCTGATCGCAGAAAAGACCAACCCTGCCAACGCTGACCAGGTCATGGTCGATGGCCAGTGGCGCACACTGGAAAAGACCGAGCAACAGATTGCAATCAAAGGCGAGCAACCGGTCACCATCAACCTGCGCCGCTCACCCCACGGGCCAATCGTCAACGAAGTCCTCGGCGCCACGGCAGGGGCCACGCCGATTGCCATGTGGTGGGCGTTCCTCGAAACCGAGAACCCGATCCTCGAAGGCTTCTACCAGCTCAATCGCGCCGACACCCTGGGCAAGATGCGCGAAGCGGCTGCCAAGGTGCAGGCGCCGGGGCTGAACTTCGTCTGGGCCAATGCCCGTGGCGATATCGGCTGGTGGGCGGCGGCGAAACTGCCGATTCGCCCGGACGGTGTGAACCCGGCGTTCATCCTCGACGGCGCCAGCAGCCAGGCCGACAAACCCGGCTTTTACCCCTTCAGCGTCAACCCGCAACAGGAGAATCCGGCCAGCGGTTATATCGTCTCGGCCAACTACCAGCCACCCGCCGTGGTGCCGATACCCGGCTACTACAACCTCGCCGACCGCGGCCGCCAGCTCGATCGCCAGCTGGCCAACCCGGAGGTGAAATGGGACATGCAGAACAGCCAGGCGCTGCAACTCGATACGGCCAGCGATTACGGCCCGCGCACCTTGGCACCGCTGCTAGCGACGTTGCGTCAGATCGCCCAGGGTGACGAGGAAGAGGAACTGGTCGAGCAGCTGGCTGCCTGGCGCGGCGACTATCCACTGGACTCAACCAGCGCCACGCTGTTCAACCAGTTCCTCTACGAGCTGGCCTATGCCGCGTTGCATGACGAATTGGGCGATATCTGGTTCCCGGTGCTGATCAGCACCCGTGCCATCGATGCTGCGCTGCCGCGCCTGGCCGCCGATGCCGAGTCGCCCTGGTGGAACACCCGCGGCGCCAACCAGCGCACTGACCGCAGCTCGATCGTGCGCGAAGCCTGGCAGAAGAGCCTTGGCCACTTGCGCGACACCCTCGGCAAGGACCCAGCCAGCTGGCAATGGGGCAAGGCCCATACCCTGACCCACAACCATCCGCTTGGGGTGAAAAAGCCGCTGAACCTGCTGTTCAACGTTGGGCCATTCGCCGCACCCGGTACCCATGAAGTGCCGAACAACCTCTCGGCGAAGATCAGCTCTGCGCCATGGCCGGTGACCTATGGGCCGTCGACGCGGCGGCTGATCGACTTTGCCGATGCCGGGCAGGCGCTGACCATCAACCCGGTCGGGCAGAGTGGCGTGCCGTTCGACCGGCATTACGCGGACCAGGCCGAGGGGTATGTGCAGGGGCAGTATCAGCGGGCGCAGATGGGGGTGATTCCGGCGCAAAGTACCTTACGGCTGGTACCCCCGAAGTAAGAGGCTGCTTTGCGGCCGCTTCGCAGCAAAAGGCTTCTACGGTGCTGTGCGGGCAGGGCTGAAGAAAAACGCCGACACAAGGTGTCGGCGTTGGCACATATCAGGCGTTGCTAGCGAAATCAGAACGCCGGCAGTACGGCACCTTGGTACTTCTTGGCAATGAATGCCTTGACTTCCGGGCTGGTCAGGGCCTTGGCCAGTTTCTGGATGGCCTCACTGTCCTTGTTGTCCGGGCGGGCCACCAGGAAGTTCACGTAAGGCGAGTCGGCACCTTCGATCACCAGTGCATCTTTAGCCGGGTTCAGGCCAGCTTCCAGGGCGTAGTTGGTGTTGATCATGTCCAGGTCGACCTGGTCCAGCACACGGGGCAGCATGGCCGACTCAAGCTCGCGGAACTTCAGCTTCTTCGGGTTCTCGGCGATATCCTTGGGGGTGGCCAGGGCATTCTTCGGGTCTTTCAAGGTAATCAGGCCGGCCTTCTGCAGCAGCAGCAGCGCACGGCCGCTGTTGCTGCCCTCGTTAGGGATGGCAACGGTTGCGCCTTCTTTCAGCTCGCTCAGGGCCTTGACCTTCTTCGAGTAGCCACCGAAGGGCTCTACGTGTACACCCACCACGGTTTCCAGGTGGGTGCCCTTGCCTTCGTTGAAGTTCTGCAGGTACGGCAGCGTCTGGAAGTAGTTGGCGTCCAGACGCTTCTGGTCCACCTGCACGTTCGGCTGCACGTAATCGGTGAAGACCTTGATCTGAAGGTCCACGCCTTCTTTTGCCAGGGTCGGCTTGATCAATTCGAGGATTTCGGCGTGCGGTACCGGGGTAGCGGCAACCACCAGTTTCTCGGCAGCAGCGGCCAGGCCGGAGAACGACAGGGCAGCAGCCAGGGCAGTGGTCAGCAGGGTCTTCTTCATGGTGGTCCTTGTTCTGAATCTGGGCCATCGACGATGGCGAATCGGGTGCCCAACCGGTTCACCAGTGGGCGTGAGGCGGACGATACCCAAATTTTTTATTCCGCAACAATATCTTTTACTTAGCTGCTTATTCCAAAAACAGAATTACATAAGCCTCCTTACTCAGGAGCGATATCTAACGTGCGGGGTCAGGCAGGTCGAGGTCTTCGGGCAGGATCTCTTCGCCGTCATTGACCAGCAATGCAAAGTGGATGACGTTCTCCAGTTCGCGGGTATTGCCGGGCCAGAAATGCCCCTCCAGAACCCGCTGCGCCGCCTCGCTCACCAAGGGCACAGGCCGTTGCAGGCGCACGCTGTAGATGCCCGCAAAGTACTCGGCCAGCGGCAGGATATCGCCCGGCCGCTCGCGCAGCGGCGGCAGTTCCAGCGCGCCCTCGCGCAAATACTGGTACAGGCGCTCGTTGAAGCGCCCTGCACGCACCACACGGGCCAGGTCGATGCTGGTGGCGGCTACCAGACGCACATCCACCGGCTGTGGCTGCTGCGCGCCCACCCGAGTGACCTCGCGGTTTTCCAGGGCCGCCAGCAGCTTGCCCTGGATGGCCAACGGCAAGTCGGCAATCTCGTCCAGGTACAAGGTGCCGCCGCTGGCCGAACCGAACCAGCCGGCGCGGCTGCTGGCCGTACCGCCATGGCTGCCGGCGCTATAGCCAAACAGCTCGGCATCGGCGTAGGTGGGGCTGATGGCCGCGCAGTTGACCGACACGAACAACCCTCCACGGTCGCTGGTACGGTGGATCTGCCGGGCCAGCAGCTCCTTGCCGGTGCCGGTTTCGCCACGGATCAGCACCGGCAAAGGTTGTGGCGCCAGGCGCTCAAGGTCCTCGCGCAGCTGCTGCGAGCGCGGGTCGATGAACACCAGCGCCTTGGCACGAATGCTCAGCGGGCTCTTGTCCAGCTCGGGAAAGGTCAGTAGCGGCTGGCCGAACGGGTTTTGAAACGTCATGACGAACTCCCGCCCCAGGCCCGTAATGGCCAGGCGTCAGGCAAAGGGTGAACAGTAAGGGCGATCAGGCGCGGCGCAGTGCGCGCTGCTCAATCCGGCTCTGCAGGCGATACAGGTAGGCGAAACCTTGTTCCCAGCGCTCATGACCGGACTTGACGTTGATGTGCCCGGCATTGCTCAGCAAACCCGCTTCGGCGCCCCATGCCTGGGCCAGGTACAGCGCCCGTGGCACGTTCACGGCTGGGTCGTTGTCCGAGCTGACAACCTGGCTAGGGAACGGCAGCACCTCGGTAGGGATCGGCGCAAAGTTGCGCAGCACGGGTGCGCACGTGGGCCGTTCGACATCTGCCGGCGCCACCAGCAGTGCACCACGCACCTGCCGTAGCAAGGCCGGGCTTGCCTGCGCTGCCCAATGGGCGACAGTGATGCAACCAAGGCTGTGGGCAATCAGGATCACCGGCGAGCGCTCGGCGGCAATCGCCTGCTCCAACGCGTGCACCCAGTCCTGCCGCTGCGGGGTGAGCCAGTCTTGCTGTTCAACCCGTGCACTGTTGGGCAGGGTGCGCTGCCAGTGACTCTGCCAATGGTTGTCTGGCGATCCTTGCCAACCCGGCACAATCAGGTAGCGAATCGACTCATTGCGCATGGGGACGCCTCCAGTAAGTTTGCGTGCTTGGAGACAAGTATAGGGAGGGCGAAATATTCGTAAAGGAATAAGAAGATATTTATTAATACCCATATTGCATAACAAGCAGGCTACAGCCACTCGCTTGAGAAAGGCTGTAAAGCTGCCCTGTCACGCGTTCAGGCAAGAAAAACCCGGGACCATGCCCGGGCTCTCTTTGCCTTGTGCGACTTAGATATCCGCCACCTTCTGCCACACCTTCGGCCGGAAGAACAACGTCTCTCCCCGCGCCAACCCGGTCAGGCTGTCATGGTCTTTCACCACTTCGGCCTCGATCAGCTCACTCTGCCCTTCCACCTTCAAGGTCACCCGCGTGGTTGCGCCCAACGGCCGAATGTCGCGCACCTCGGCCGCATGGTGCCCTTCGGTCTCGTGCCGCGACAGCGACACCTCGTGCGGGCGAAACAGCACGTGATGCCCTTCGCTCAAGGCCAGGCGGTTGGAGTCACCGAGGAAGTGGTAGACGAAATCGTTGGCCGGCTGATCGTACACTTCACCCGGCGAGCCGATCTGCTCGATCACGCCCTTGTTCATCACCACGATGCGGTCGGCTACTTCCATGGCTTCTTCCTGGTCGTGGGTAACGAACACCGACGTCAGGTTGATATCCTCGTGCAGCCGCGCCAGCCAGCGACGCAGCTCCTTGCGCACCTTGGCATCCAGCGCACCGAATGGCTCGTCCAGCAGCAGCACCTTCGGCTCCACCGCCAGGGCACGGGCCAGGGCGATACGCTGACGCTGGCCACCGGAAAGCTGCTCGGGGTAGCGGTCGGACAGCCAGTCCAGTTGCACCATGTTCAGCAGCTCATGCACCTTCTCGGCAATCTTGCTCTCGCTCGGGCGCTCGCCCTTGGGCTTCATGCGCAGGCCGAAGGCAACGTTGTCGAACACGCTCATGTGGCGGAACAGCGCGTAGTGCTGGAACACGAACCCGACGTTACGGTCACGCACATCATGGCCGGAAACGTCCTCGCCATGGAACACGATGTTGCCCTGGTCCGGGGTTTCCAGGCCGGCAATGATGCGCAGCAGGGTGGTCTTGCCACAGCCGGACGGGCCGAGCAAAGCCACCAGCTCGCCGCTGTTGATGTCCAGGTTGATAGCGTTCAGGGCCTGGAAGCTGTTGAAGCGCTTGCTGACGTTACGAACTTCGATCGACATGAATCATTCCTCCGCGGCGCTGTGGCGCAGGCGGTTAATACGGTTCTCGCTCCACTGCTTGAGCAGCAGGATGAAGAGCGCCAGGATCAGCAACAGGCTGGCCACGCTGAAGGCCGCGACGTGGTTGTACTCGTTGTAGAGGATCTCCACATGCAGCGGCAAGGTGTTGGTCACGCCACGGATGTGGCCCGACACCACCGACACCGCGCCAAACTCGCCCATGGCCCGCGCGGTACACAGCACCACGCCGTAAATCAGGCCCCATTTGATGTTCGGCAGGGTCACGTGCCAGAACATCTGCCAGCCGTTGGCACCGAGCAGCCGTGCGGCCTCCTCCTCTTGCGTGCCTTGCTCCTGCATCAGCGGGATCAGCTCACGGGCCACGAACGGTACGGTCACGAAAATGGTCGCCAGGACAATGCCCGGCAGGGCGAACACTATCTGGATATCGTGGTCCTGCAGCCACGGCCCGAGCAGGCCTTGCGCGCCGAACATCAGCACGTAGACCAGGCCGGCAATCACGGGTGACACCGAGAACGGCAGGTCGATCAGGGTGACCAGGATGCTCTTGCCACGGAAGGTGTACTTGCTCACGCACCAGGCAGCGCTTACGCCAAATACCAGGTTCAGCGGCACCGAGATAACCACGGCGAGCAGGGTCAGCTTCAGCGCCGACAACGCATCGGGTTCGAATATCGCCTCGAAGAAGGTGCCAAAACCGTTCTTCAGCGCCTGCGATACCACGATCACCAGCGGCAGCAGCAGGAACAGGGCGAACACCAGCCAGCCAAGGCCGATCAGGATACGCCGTGACGTGGCGCTGCCACGGCGGGCGGCGTTGGCTGCGGCACTTGCACTCAGGGATGAACTGGACATGCCGGCCTCCTTCAAGGGGTTTCGATGCGGCGCTGCAGCAGGTTGATCAGCAGCAGCAGGATGAAGGAAACCACCAGCATCAACACGCCGATGGCGGTCGCGCCGGTGTAGTCGTACTGGTCGAGCTTGACCATGATCAGCAGCGGCAGAATCTCGGTCTTCATCGGCATGTTGCCGGCAATGAAGATCACCGAACCATACTCGCCCACGCCACGGGCGAAGGCCAGGGCAAAGCCGGTGAGCCATGCCGGCAGCAGGGCCGGCGCCAGGATGTGGCGAAACACCTGCAGTGGCTTGGCCCCCAGGCAGGCTGCGGCCTCTTCCACTTCACGCGGGATGTCGGCCAGTACCGGCTGCACCGTACGCACCACGAACGGCAAGGTCACGAAGGTCAGTGCCAGGGTGATGCCCAGCGGGGTGTAGGCGATCTTGAAGCCCAGGTCGGTGGCGAACTGGCCGACCCAGCCCTGCGGCGCGTACAGGGCCGTTAGGGCGATACCGGCAACCGCGGTGGGCAAGGCAAACGGCAGGTCAATCATCGCATCGATGATCTTGCGCCCGGGGAAGGTGTAACGCACCAGCACCCAGGCCAGCAGGGTACCGATCACACCGTTGATGATGGCGGCGAACAGGGCGGTGCCGAAGCTCAGCTTGAGCGCAGCGATCACTCGCGGCGCACTGATGATGGTCCAGAACTGCTCGAAGGTCAGCTGCGAGGCATGGATGAACATGGCCGCCAGCGGTATCAGCACGATCAGGCTGAGGTACACCAAGGTGTAGCCCAGCGTCAGCCCGAAGCCGGGTATGACGGGGGAGATACGACGCGACATAAATATCCCTGGTTGAACGCACTCAGCCCGGAAACAATCCCGGGCCGGTGCAAGCTTTTGAATCCTGGGGCTGCTTGGCAGCCCATTCGCGACACAAGGCCGCTCCCACAGGAGATCATGGTTCCTTGTGGAAGCGACCTTGTGCCGCGAATGGGCCGCACGCGGCCCCGCTTTCCTTTGGCGCTTACTGTGCCTGATAGATCTGGTCGAACACACCGCCATCATTGAAGAATTTCGGTTGTGCAGTCTTCCACCCACCAAAGTCCTTGTCGATGGTCACCAGGTCCAGTTTCGGGAACTGCTTGCCGAACTGCGCAGCGACTTTCTCGTCACGCGGGCGGTAGAAGTTCTCGGCGGCAATCTTCTGCCCGGCCGGGCTGTACAGGTGCTTGAGGTATTCGATGGCAATCTCGGTATTGCCCTTCTTCTCGGCGTTCTTGTCGACCACGGCCACTGGCGGCTCGGCCAGGATCGACAGCGACGGCACGACGATCTCGAACTTGTCGGCACCACCGTCTTCCTTCAGGGCCAGGAAGGCTTCGTTTTCCCAGGCCAGCAACACGTCGCCCTGGCCATTGTTGACGAAGGTGATGGTCGAACCACGGGCGCCGGTATCCAGCACCGGTACATGCTTGAACAGCTCCTGCACATAGGCCTTGGCCTTCTCTTCGCTACCGCCAACCTTCAGGCCGTACGCCCACGCTGCGAGGAAGTTCCAGCGCGCACCGCCGGAGGTTTTCGGGTTCGGGGTGATGACCGACACGTCCTTCTTGATCAGGTCGCCCCAGTCCTTGATGCCTTTCGGGTTGCCCTTGCGCACCAGGAACACGATGGTCGAGGTGTACGGGGTGCTGGCGTCAGGCAGGCGGGTCTGCCAGTTCTCGGGCAGGGTCTTGCCAAGCTTGGCCACTTCGTCGATGTCACCGGCCAGGGCCAGGGTCACCACGTCGGCGCGCAGGCCGTCGATCACCGCACGGGCCTGCTTGCCCGACCCCCCATGGGATTGCTGGATTTTCACCTTGTCACCCGGGTGGGCCTGTTGCCAGTGTTTGATGAACTCGGCGTTGTACTGCTGGTACAGCTCACGGGTCGGGTCATAGGACACGTTGAGCAGTTCGTAGTCCTTGGCGATGGCGGAACCGGCAAAAACAGCACTGGCCAGGGCGGCGAGCGCATAACGGCGGATGGACATGGTGAAGCTCCCGATTGGCATTTTTCTAGTTTTGGATGTTGTGGCGCCGATCAGCCGGGCTTGTTGCCGGGCTGTTGCAGGCGGAACTTCTCCTTGCGCTCGATCTGTACGACCTGAGCGTTGTGCACGGTGATCTCCACCGCACCGAAACGCAGGTCGCGCAGGGCGCTCTGGATTTCACGCAAGATGGTGGCTTCGTCCTGACCGTCGATGCTACGCAGAGATGCACTCATGCTCGTTCTCCTTGGAGTGAGGGCGCCGGGCAGAGGTTTGAAGGGGTTTTGCGCCTGGCTTGAGGGCAATAGTAGTGAGGCGGGATTATTCTTAAAAATACTGTTTAAGAATTTTTATATAACCATTTAAGAGAACACGCCTCTGGTAGGAGCGGGTTTACCCGCGAATACGGTGGTCGATGCACCATCGCATTCGCGGGTAAACCCGCTCCTACCAGGGGCCATATGGGCCTTCAGGCGTGTTTCTGCGGCTCGCGGATCTTGTACCAGGCCACGTACAGCGCCGGCAGGAACAGCAGCGTCAGCAAGGTCGCCACGATGATCCCGCCAATCATGGCGTAGGCCATGGGGCCCCAGAACACCTCGCGTGCAATCGGGATCATGCCCAGGCTCGCCGCCGCCGCGGTCAGCAGGATCGGCCGGCGTCGGTGGTTGGTGGCCTCCACCACCGCATCCCACGGCGACAAGCCCTGGGCTTCGAACTCGTCTATCTGGGTCACCAGAATCACCGAGTTACGAATGATGATGCCCGCCAGCGCGAGGATGCCGAGGATCGCCACAAAGCCCATCGGCGTACCCGTAGGCACCAGCGCCAGCACCACCCCGATCAGCCCCAACGGCGCCACGCTGACCACCAGAAACAGCTTCTGCACGCTGTGCAACTGGATCATCAGGAAGGTCGCCATCAGGAACAGCATCAGCGGGATAACCTTGCGGATCGGCCCTTGCGCCTTGGCACTCTCCTCCACCGTACCGCCGGTAGCCACTTCGAAGCCTACCGGCAACTTGCTGGCGAATTCGTCGATTTTCGGCTTCAGCTGGGCCACCAGGTCAGTGGGCTGGATCTCGCCATTGACCGAGGCCTTGATGGTGATGGTCGGCTTGCGGTCGCGGCGCCACACCAGCGGCTGTTCCAGTTCGTAGCGCACGGTGGCGAACGACAGCAGCGGGATCGACGTGCCGTTAGGGGTAAGAATTTGCAGGTTCTGCAGCGTATCAGGTGAGCCACGCTCGCTGTCTTCGGCGCGGGCGACCACATCGACCAGGTAGATATTGTCGTTGACCTGGGTGATCTGCACGCCACTTACGATGCTGTTCATCACATTGGCAACATCTTCGGACGACAGCCCCAGCTGGCGTGCCTTGTCCTGGGCAATTTCCACGCGCAGCACCTTACCCGGCTCGTTCCAGTCGTAGATCATCTCGCCGATGTGCTCGTTCTGGTCGAGCAAGGTGGCCAGCTCGATGGCGTGTTTGCGCACCTGGTCGATGTCGGCACCGCTGACCCGGTACTGAATCGGCCGGCCCACCGGCGGGCCCATCTCCAGCGATTGCACGTTGGTGCCGACGCCGACGAATTCTTCATGCAGGATCTTCTGCAGGCGGTCCATCATGGCCTGACGCTCTTCGAAGCCCTTGCTGACAATCACCAGCTGCGCGTAGTAAGGGTTCTGCAACTGCTGATCGAGGGGCAGGTAGAAGCGGATCGCGCCCTGGCCGATGTAGGTACTCCAGTGCACCAGGTCCGGGTCGTCCTTGATCCGCGCCTCGAAACGGTCGACCACCTTGCGCGTCTCCTCGATCGAAGCGTTCTGCGGCAGGTTGAGGTCGACGAGAATTTCCGGGCGGTCCGAGGACGGGAAGAACTGGTTCTGCACAAAACGCATGCAGAAGATCGCCAGGGCGAACAGCACCACGGTGCCGATGATGGTCAACCAGCGGTTGCGCATGCACCACAGCAACCCGCCTTCAAATGCCCGCCCGACCCGGCCAGGCTCAGCCTCGTGAGCCTTGAGCTTGTCGCCTTTGAGAATATGCACGCCAAGCACCGGCGCGAAGAACACAGCCACCACCCACGACACGATCAGGGCCACGGCAATCACCGCGAACAGGGTGAAGGTGTATTCACCCGCAGAACTGGCGTTGAGGCCGATAGGCACGAACCCGGCCACGGTCACCAAGGTGCCGGTAAGCATGGGGAAGGCTGTGGAGGTGTAGGCGAACGTCGCCGCCTGCTCCTTGCTTTCACCCATTTCCAGCCGCGTGACCATCACCTCCACGGTAATCATCGCATCGTCCACCAGCAGGCCTAGCGCAATGATCAGCGCACCCAGCGAGATCCGCTGCATGGTGATGCCGCTGTACTCCATGAACACGAACACCATGGCCAGCACCAGTGGGATCGAGCAGGCCACCACCAGCCCGGCGCGCACGCCAAGACTGACAAAGCTCACGGCCAGCACGATCACCACCGCTTCGAACAGTGCGCTGGTGAAACCGCCTACCGCCTGCTTGACCACCACGGCCTGGTCAGAAACGGTGTGTACACCGACACCCACCGGCAGGTCCTGGACCACCTGGTCCATGCGCTTTTTCAACGCCGCACCGAACACCTGGATGTTGCCGCCGGCCTTCATGCCGATGGCGAGGCCAATGGCTGTCTGGCCGTTGTAACGGAACATTGGCGAAGGCGGGTCGACGTAGCCGCGCTCGATGTCGGCGATATCGGCCAGGCGGAAGAAGCGGTCGTTGATCCTCAAGTTGACGGTTTGCAGGTCTTTTTCCGAGGCAAACTGCCCGGACGTACGCACCGAGATGCGCTCCGGGCCGGCCTCGATCATGCCGGCCGGCGTTACCGCGTTCTGCGCTTGAAGTGCCTGCATCACCTGGCGCTGGTCAATGCCCAGGGCTGCCAGCTTGCGGGTGGAGAAGTTCAGGTACAGCACTTCGTCCTGGGTGCCGACCAGCTCGATCTTGCCGATGTTGGGTACATCGCGGACCTCGGCCCGTGCCTGTTCCACGTAGTCCCGCAGTTGGCGCAGGGTCAGGCCGTCAGCGGTAAAGGCATAGATCGAGCCGAATACATCACCGAATTCGTCGTTGAAGCCCGGCCCCTGGATACCGGCGGGAAATTCGCCACGAATATCCTGGATTTTCTTGCGCACCTGGTACCAGATATCCGGAATGTCCTTGGCCTTGGTGGTATCGCGAAGGTACACGTAGACCGTGGATTCGCCAGGGCGGGTGTAGCTTTTGGTGTAGTCGAGCGAGTCGAGTTCTTCGAGCTTCTTCTCGATGCGGTCGGTAACCTGGTACAGGGTTTCGTCCTGGGTCGCACCGGGCCACCGGGTCTGGATGACCATGGTCTTGATGGTGAACGACGGGTCTTCCTCGCGGCCCAGGTTGAAGTAGGAAAAAATCCCCATCAACAGGCTAACGAACATCAGGTACCAGACGAACGATTGATGCTTGAGTGCCCAGTCGGACAGGTTGAAGCTTCCTTTCATTGCGCATCCTCGTCGAAGGTGACCTTCTGGCCAGGCTTGAGGCTGTTGACGCCGGCGGTGACCACGCGCTCACCGGGCTGCACACCGGCGCTCAGCACGATGCTGTCAGCGGTGCGGTCGATCAGCGCCACGTCACGGGTGGCCACGGTCTTGTTCTGCGTATCGATCACCCACACCTGGGTCTTGCCATCACGCTCGAGCAAGGCACTCAAGGGCAGTTCGCTGCGCGGGGACACTTCCGAGCTAAGGGTCACACTGATGGCGGTGCCGAGGTGAAAGGCCGCCGGTGTGCTGGCCAGGGTCAGGCGAGCGCGGCGGGTACGGGTGGTAGCATCAGCCTGGGGCTCCAGTTCACGCAGGCTGGCCGTGGTGTTGATGGTCGGGTCCAGTTGCGAGGCAACGGTGAAGGTCAGGCCTTTGCTCAACTGCTCGGCCAGGCCGATCGGCAGGTCGATTACCGCCTCCTTCACGTCCGGCCGGGCCAGGGTCACCACGGCTTGCCCGGCGGTAACGGTTTGCCCGGCTTCGGCCTGCCACGCGGTAATCACGGCAGCGTGGTCTGCACGCAGGGTGCTGTAGTCAAGCTGGTCACGGGCCTGGCTGACGGCGGAGCGCGCCTGCTCCAACGCCGCACTGGTGGTTTTCAGGTTGGTCTGGGCGATATCCAGCTGTGCCTGGGCGCCTACCCCACGGTCATACAACTGCTGCTGGCGACGGGCATCGGCCTGGGCGTTGATCCACTGTGCCTGCACCTTGGCCAGATCGCCTTCGGCGGCGCGCAACTGGTTCTGCTGGTCGGTCGGGTCCAGGGTGGCCAAGGTGTCGCCCGGCTTCACCTGGGCGCCCACGTCCAGCCAGCGTCGGGCAATGCGCCCGGAAACCCGGAAGCCCAAGGTGCTTTCGAAGCGCGCCTGGATACTGCCGGCGAAGCGGCCCAGCTGCGACTGCACCTGAGGTTCGACCTTGACCGACAGCACTGGCCGGATCACCTCTGGTGCCTCTTCTTCACTAGTGCAACCGACCAGCAGCACAGCGGCCGAGAGCATCAGCAACAGACGCTTCATAGCTCACCCCCCGGGCCCTTGGCGTCGACCTTCAGTACCTGCATGCCGGGGTGCAGCAACTGGCCGCCGTTGACCACTACGGTCTCGCCGCCTTTCAGGCCGCTGGCGACCACGATCTTGCCGGTGAGGTAACGGCGGATTTCGACCTTGCGCAGTTCCACCTTGTCGCCCTCGCCCACCACCCACACGGCAGGCTCATGCAAGGCCTTGGTCAGTGCCGACCATGGCAGCTCGATGCTGGGCCGGCCCTGGGCGTTGGTGGTGGCAGTAACCGGTGCCCCCAACTGCATCCCGGGCGGCACGTCCTTGAGCCCTACCTTGACCTGTACGGTGCCGCTTTGCGCCGACACCGTGGGGGTGATTTCACGTACGAAGCCATGGGCCTGGACCTTGGGATCGTCCAGCAGGCTCACGACTACCCCGGCATCGCTGGGCGGCGCCACCAGCAGCGACTCGTAGACGTTGAACACCGCATCGCGGTCGCCATCGACGGCCAGGCTGAAGATCGGCATGGTCGCCTGCACCACCTGGCCAACCTCGGCCTGACGCTCGGTGATCACCCCGGCGGCCTCGGAGACCAGTGCGGTGTAGCTGAGTTGCTCGTTGGCATTGGCCAGTTGCGCCTGGGCGGCCTTGAGTGCGCTCTGATTGCTGCGCAGCGCGGCCTCGGCAGCATCGTACTCGCTCTGGCTGGTGTAGCCCTTGGGCAGCAGTTTTTGCTGGCGCACGAAGGCCGCACTGGTCTGGGTGACCCGCGCCTGCGCGGCGAATACCTCGGCCTTGGCCGAGTCGACATTGTTCTGCAGGTCTTTCGGGTCAAGCCGGGCGAGCACCTGGTTGGCCTTGACGTGATCGCCCACGTCGACGCTACGCGAAATGATCTTGCCGCCGACGCGGAATGACAAATCGGTCTGCACCCGCGCCTGCACGTCGCCGGTCAAAGTGACCCTGGCAGCGAAATCGGTGGGTTGTACCTGCTGCACACCCACCCGAGGCAGTGTCTCGGGGACCTCTTCCTTGCTACAGCCGGTGAGCATGTACAACAGCCCCAGGCAGACAACCGACAGCGGACGCATCAACGCCATGCTGGCTCCTTGCTTGTGCACAAATGATTTGTGGGATGCGACTGTGAGCGTAGTTCAGGGTTCGATAAACATCACTGACGGGGGCCATGCTGGCATTTTTGGTGCCTGCGGGGGCCTCTTCGCGGGCGAGCCCGCGAAGAGGCCTCCACAGCCATGTATCAGTATCTGCCATATCCAGAAACCATCAGGCATCGGCCATCCCCGTTCCAACCGCTACCTTTCACAGGGAGGCTCACATTCAAGGAAGATCAAAATGCCGTTAGCCGAATGCCACCGATTGCGCCGTGGGCGCTTCTCCGAGCCCGGCAGGCTCTACAGCTGACCACCATCACGCATCAACGCAAACCACTGTTCCGCGACTTCCACCATGCCCGTCTGGTGGTCAAACACCTTCGGGCCTCAGATGACATTCAGGACTGCCAATCGTTGGCCTGGGTAGTGATGCCGGACCATCTGCATTGGCTGATTGAGCTGAAAGAAGTGACATTGGGAACGTTGATGCGCAAGTTCAAATCACGCACAGCGATTGCCTTGCGCAAGGCCGGTGTCGGGCACAAGCCGATATGGCAACCGGGTTACCAGGACCATGCGCTGCGGCAGGAAGAGTGTGTGGTTCATGTAGCCCGGTACATTGTTGCCAATCCCTTGAGGGCTGGATTGGTCAGAAGTATCAGGGACTATCCACATTGGGATGCGGTATGGCTTTGAATCGGTGCTGGAGCCTTCGCGGGCATGCCCGCTCCCACAGGGCTCACCACAACCCTGAAGGCTGTGAGGTCCCTGTGGGAGCGGGCGTGCCCGCGAAAGGGCCAGGTCAGGCCGACGCAGCCACCTGCGCCGGGCGCTTGACCTGCGGCTGCGAAGCGTTGGCTGCAGCACCCTCTTCGATCGCCTGCTGAATCGCCTTGCGACGACGCTCTTCGGCCTGGCGGCTGAAGTACCAGACGAAGAAGGTCACCAGCGATACCGACAGCAAGATCAGGCTGGCCACGGCGTTGATCTCAGGCTTCACACCCAGGCGCACCGCCGAGAACACTTCCATCGGCAAGGTGGTCGAGCCAGGCCCAGAGACGAAGCTGGCCAATACCAGGTCGTCCAGCGACAGGGCAAACGACATCATGCCGCCCGCCGCCAGCGATGGCGCGATCATCGGGATGGTGATCAGGAAGAACACCTTCCACGGCTTGGCACCCAGGTCCATCGCCGCTTCCTCGATCGACAGGTCCAGCTCACGCAGGCGAGCCGACACCACCACCGCCACATACGCCGCACAGAACGTTGTATGGGCGATCCAGATGGTGACGATACCCCGCTCCTGAGGCCAGCCGATCATCTGCGCCATGGCCACGAACAGCAGCAACAGCGACAGACCGGTGATCACTTCGGGCATTACCAGCGGCGCAGTGACCAGGCCACCGAACAGCGTGCGGCCCTTGAAGCGGGTGACGCGGGTCAGCACGAAGGCCGCCAGGGTACCCAGCGCCACTGCCGCCACCGCCGTGTAGCAAGCGATTTCCAGCGAGCGCATCACCGAACCCATCAGCTGGGAGTTGTCGAGCAGGCCGACGTACCATTTGATCGACCAGCCGCCCCACACCGTCACCAGTTTGGAGGCGTTGAACGAGTAGATCACCAGGATCAGCATCGGCAGGTAGATGAACAGCAAGCCGAGCACCAGCATCAGCTTGGAGAAACTGAAGCGTTTCATGCGCGGCCCTCCATCTCTTTGGCCTGGCTACGGTTGAACAGCAGGATCGGCACGATCAGGATTGCCAGCATCACCACCGCCAGGGCGGATGCCACCGGCCAGTCACGGTTGTTGAAGAACTCCTGCCACAGCACTTTACCGATCATCAGGGTTTCCGGGCCACCCAGCAGTTCCGGGATCACGAACTCGCCCACCACCGGGATGAACACCAGCATGCAGCCGGCGATGATGCCGTTCTTCGACAACGGTACCGTGATCTTCCAGAAGCTGTTGAAGGTGCTCGAACCCAGGTCGGAGGCAGCTTCGAGCAGGCTCGGATCATGCTTAACCAGGTTGGCGAACAGCGGCAGGATCATGAACGGCAGGTACGAATAGACCACGCCGATGTACACCGCCAGGTTGGTGTTGAGGATCTGCAACGGCTGGTCGATCAAGCCGGTCCACAGGAGGAAACCGTTGAGCAGGCCGTTGTTGCTGAGGATACCCATCCAGGCATAGACGCGGATCAGGATCGCGGTCCAGGTTGGCATCATGATCAGCAACAGCAGGACCGTCTGGGTCTCCTTCTTGGCGTTGGCAATGGCGTAGGCCATCGGGAAGCCGATCAGCAGGCACAGCAGGGTGCTGAAGAACGCCATCTTCAGCGAACCCAGATAGGCCGAGAGGTACAGCTCATCCTCGGTCAACAGCCCGTAGTTGGCCAGGTTGAGGACCAGCTGGATCTTGTCTTCGACGTAGGTGTAGATCTCGGTATACGGCGGAATTGCCACGTCAGCTTCGGCAAAACTGATCTTCAGGACGATGAAGAACGGCAGCATGAAGAACAGGAACAGCCAGATGAACGGCACGCCGATCACCAAGTGCCGCCCCTCCGGGACCAGACGCTGGAAGGCTCGCTTGAGCTTGCGCAGTTTCATGACCGCAGTACCACGCCGCTGTCGTCTTCCCACCATACGTACACTTCATCGCCCCAGGTAGGACGGGTACCTTGGCGCTCGGCGTTGGCAACGAACGACTGGACGACCTTGCCGCTCGGCAGCTCGACATAGAACACCGAGTGGCCGCCCAGGTAGGCGATGTCGTGGATCTTGCCGCGCGACCAGTTGTGCTCGCAGGTTGGCTGCTGGGTGGTGACCAGCATCTTTTCCGGGCGCAGGGCGTAGGTGATGTGCTTGTCTTCCACCGAGGTGGTGATGCCGTGGCCCACGTAGATCTTGCGCTCCAGCTCCGGGCTGGCAATGATCGCGTAGCCTTCGGCGTCGTCGACCACGTCACCTTCGAACAGGTTGACGTTACCGATGAACTCGCACACCAGGCGGCTGGTAGGTGTCTCGTAGATGTCCACTGGCGAGCCGATCTGGGCGATCCAGCCCAGGTGCATGATGGCGATGCGCTGGGCCATGGTCATGGCCTCTTCCTGGTCGTGGGTCACCATCACGCAGGTTACACCCACGCGCTCGATGATCTCGACCAGCTCCAGCTGCATCTGCGAACGCAGTTTCTTGTCCAGTGCACCCATTGGCTCGTCGAGCAGCAGCAGTTTAGGGCGCTTGGCCAGCGAGCGGGCCAACGCCACACGCTGACGCTGGCCGCCCGACAACTGGTGCGGCTTGCGCTTGGCGTACTGGGTCATGTGCACCAGCTTGAGCATCTCGGCCACGCGGGCATCGATCTCGGCCTTGGGCATCTTGTCCTGCTGCAGGCCGAAGGCGATGTTCTGCGCCACGGTCATGTGCGGGAACAGTGCGTAGGACTGGAACATCATGTTGATTGGCCGCTCGTAGGGCGGCATGTCGGTGATGTCGACGCCATCGAGGAAGATCCGCCCTTCGGACGGGCGCTCGAAGCCGGCCAGCATGCGCAGCAAGGTGGACTTGCCGGAACCGGAGCCGCCCAGCAGGGCGAAGATCTCACCCTTGCGGATTTCCAGGGACACATCGTCCACGGCTACCGTTTCGTCGAACTTTTTCGTGACCCGGTCGATCTTGACCAGCACCTGCTTGGGTTGCTGGCCACCCTCGAGGGCTTTTTTATAGGCACCGGAGGCAACTGCCATGAGTGAAACTCCCAACAAGATTTTTGTGCCCGCGTGGCCTGTTCTACGGCGCCGTCGCGGGTCTGGATTTTTTACTTGCCCGACTTGACCTTGGTCCAGCTGCGGGTCATCAGCCGTTGCACCTTGGGTGGCAACTCTGAGTTCACGAACATCTTGTCCAGCACTTCCTGCGGTGGGTAAACCGCGGCGTCAGTCCTTACGGCCTGGTCCATCAGGGCGCCAGCCTTGGGGTTCGGGTTGGCGTAACCGACGTAATCACTGACCTGGGCGATAACCTCAGGTTTCAGCAAATAGTTGATGAAGGCATGCGCCTCTTTGACGTTCTTGGCGTCCTTGGGGATCGCCAGCACGTCGAACCAGAGGTTGCCGCCTTCCTTGGGAATGGCGTAGGCCAGGTTCACACCCTTCTTCGCTTCTTCAGCGCGGGCCTTGGCCTGGAATACATCACCCGAGAAACCTGCCGCGACGCAGATGTCGCCATTGGCCAGGTCGGTGATGTACTTGGACGAGTGGAAGTAGGTCACGTACGGGCGCACGGCCAGCAGCTTCTGCTCGGCCTTGGCGTAATCCTTGGGGTCGGTGCTGTTCGGGTTGAGGCCCATGTAGTTGAGCACCGCTGGCAGCATTTCGTCCGCCGAGTCGAGGAAGGCCACACCGCACTTGGAGAGCTTCTTCATGTTTTCGGGTTCGAACAGCACGGCCCAGGAGTCGATGGTGTCCACGCCCAGCGCGGCCTTGACCTTGTCGACGTTGTAACCGATGCCGTTGGTACCCCACAGGTAAGGCACCGCGTACTGGTTGCCCGGGTCGTTCTTTTCCAGGCGCTTCATCAACGCCGGGTCGAGATTGGAATAGTTGGGCAGCAGGTTCTTGTCGAGCTTCTGGAAGGCGCCCGCCTTGATCTGCTTGCCGAGGAAATGGTTGGACGGCACCACCACGTCATAGCCGGTGTTACCGGCCAGCAGCTTGCCTTCCAGGGTTTCGTTGGAGTCGAACACATCTTGCACAGGCTTGATGCCCGTGGCTTTCTCGAAGTCCGCGAGTGTGGTGGGGCCGATGTAGTCGGACCAGTTATAGAAGTGCACCGTCGGCGCCGCTTGGACGCTGCATGCCAGCGTCAGGCCCGCGCCAGCCATCAAGGCCTTGCGGAATACAGAAATAGACAAGTGGGGGTCCTCACAATCAGTGCCTGGGTAGCGACAATGCTGCCGCACACGCAAAACCGGCGCGCAACTTAACTTCGCAGCTTCGATGCCGCAATCATCAATTACCTTTCAATGGCTCTGGGCCGAAAAACCCGGCCCAGAGCTGTCGCATCGGGCTTACTTGCCCGACTTGATCTTCGTCCAGCTGCGGGTGATCACTCGCTGCACAGAAGCGTCAGGCGCAGCGATCGCGTACAGCTGCTTCTTCACTTCGGCAGGCGGGTAGATGCTTGGGTCGCTGGTGATGTCTTTGTCCACGAACGGGGTGGCAGCAGCGTTACCGTTCGGGAAGCGCACGGCGTTGGTGATTTCAGCCATGATTTCCGGCTGCATCAGGAAGTTCATGAACTGGTAGGCAGCGTCTTTATGTTCGGCATCTTTCGGGATGGCGACCATGTCGTAGAAAGTACCGGCACCTTCCTTCGGAATGACGTAGTCCACTTTGACCTTGTCGCCCGCTTCATGGGCACGGGCCTTGGACTGCTCCAGGTCACCCGAGTAACCGACGGCTACACAGATGTTGCCGTTGGCCATGTCGCCGATGTACTTGGACGAGTGGAAGTAGGTGATCGAAGGACGGATCTTGAGGAACAGGTCCTCGGCGGCCTTCAGGTCTTCTTTCTTGGTGCTGTCGGTCGGCTTGCCGAGGTAGTGCAGCGCAGCCGGGAGCATTTCGGTCGGGGCGTCGAGGAAGCTCACGCCGCAGCTCTTGAGCTTGGCGATGTTCTCAGGCTTGAACACCACGTCCCACGAATCGATCTTGTCCACGCCCAGCGCAGCCTTGACCTTCTCCGGGTTGTAGCCGATGCCGATCGAGCCCCACATATAAGGGAAGGCATGCTTGTTGTCCTTGTCGCTGGCATCGCCAACGGCCTTGAGCAGGTCAGGATCGAGGTTCTTCCAGTTCGGCAGCTTGGAACGGTCCAGCTCCTCGTACACGCCCGCCTTGATCTGCTTGGCCAGGAAATTGTTCGAAGGCACGACGATGTCATAGCCCGACTTGCCTGCCAGCAGCTTGGCTTCCAGGGTTTCGTTGCTGTCGAAGACGTCGTACTTGACCTTGATCCCTGTCTGCTTCTCGAACTTGGCGATGGTGTCCGGAGCGATGTAGTCCGACCAGTTATAGACGTTCAACACTTTGTCTTCAGCCTGAACAGCGGAGGCCATGGCACCCATCAGGGCGGCGGCCAGCAACGTCTTGCCCATTTTATTCATGCGTAATGCTCCAGAATTTTTATTTAGCAACTGTCCAGCAGCCAGAACCCACGGTGCAGAGCGCGCGGCGACTGAAACAGTCGCTAGTCTGGCAAGTTACAAGGCCCTGTATCAAGGAAAGCAGGGCCATGTAACGACTTAATGTCACAACGCTAGCCTAGCAAACGCTTATTGAATCGCCTCAAGGGTCAGGTCCAGGCACTTGCGCGCCTTTTCCACCAGTTCGTCGATCTCCGCATGGCTGATTACCAGCGGCGGCGCGATGATCATGGTGTCACCCACCGCACGCATGATCAGGCCGTTCTCGAAGCAGAAGGTGCGACAGATCATGCCAACGCCATTGCCCTCGTAACGGCTGCGGGTTGCCTTGTCCTTGACCAGCTCGATCGCTCCCAGCATGCCCAGGCCGCGCACTTCACCCACCAGTGGATGGTCTTGCAGCTCGCGCAAACGCTTTTGCAAATACGGTGCCGCTTCCGTGCGCGCCTTCTCGACAATTTTCTCGTCACGCAGAATGCGCAGGTTTTCCAAGCCCACCGCGGCCGCCACCGGGTGGCCGGAGTAGGTGAAACCGTGGTTGAAGTCGCCGCCTTCGCTGATCACCTTGGCCACGGTGTCACGCACGATCACACCGCCCATGGGGATGTAACCGGAGGTCAGGCCTTTCGCGATGGTCATCAGGTCGGGCTTGAGGTCGTAGTAGTCCGAGCCGAACCACTCGCCGGTACGGCCGAAGCCGCAGATCACCTCGTCGGCGACGAACAGGATGTCGTACCTGGCGAGGATCTCCTTCACCTTCGGCCAGTAGGTTTCCGGCGGGATGATCACGCCACCAGCGCCCTGGATCGGCTCGGCGATGAAGGCCGCGACGTTGTCTTCGCCGACTTCGAGGATCTTCTTCTCCAACTGCTCGGCGGCCCAGACACCGAATTCGTCAGGGGTCATGTCGCCTCCCTCGCCGAACCAGTACGGCTGAGGGATGTGCACGATGCCCGGGATCGGCAGGCCACCCTGCTCGTGCATGCCGCTCATACCGCCCAGGCATGCACCGGCGAAGGTGGAGCCGTGGTAACCGTTGATGCGGCCGATGATGGTCTGCTTGTGCGGTTTGCCCTTCAGCGCCCAGTAGTGACGCACCATGCGCAGCACAGTGTCGTTGCCTTCGGAGCCGGAGCCGGTGAAGAACACATGGGTCATACCTTTCGGCGCCACGTCGGTGATCGCCTTGGCCAGCTCGAGCGCAGGCGGGTGAGCGGTCTGGAAGAACAGGTTGTAGTACGGCAGCTCGCGCATCTGTTTTTTCGCCGCCTGCACCAGCTCTTCACGTCCGTAGCCGACCGCCACGCACCATAGACCGGCCATGCCGTCGAGGATCTTGTGCCCCTCGCTATCCCACAAATGCACACCCTGGGCCTTGGTGATGATGCGCGGCCCCTTCTCCTTCAGCTGCTTGTAGTCACTGAAAGGTGCGAGGTGATGCTCCCCGCTCAGGGTTTGCCATTCACGGGTTTGCGGGTTGTTGACGCTCATGTGCTTCTCCGTTATTGGACCGCCGCGCTCCTGCGGCACCAGGGTTGATCAGACAGCGAACAGCAGGAACTCACGCTCCCACGAACTGATGACGCGCTTGAAGTTTTCATGCTCGGCGCGCTTGGTAGCGACATACCCGGTGATGAATTTCTTGCCCAGGTACTGCACCAGCGCACGGCTGTTTTCCATGCGTTCCAAGGCGTCCTCGATGGTCAGGGGCAGGCGCAGGTTGCGGCGTTCGTAGCCACGGCCCTGCACTGGCGCGCTGGCCTCGATACCTTCGACCATGCCGATGTAGCCACACAGCAGGCTGGCGGCGATGGCCAGGTACGGGTTGGCGTCGGCGCCCGGCAGGCGGTTCTCGACGCGCCGGCTTTGCGGGCCGGCATCCGGTACGCGCAGGCCGACGGTGCGGTTTTCTTCGCCCCACTCCACGTTCACCGGCGCCGAAGTGTCGGGCAGGAAGCGGCGGAACGAGTTGACGTTGGGCGCGAACAGCGGCAGCGCCTCGGGGATGAACTTCTGCAGGCCGCCGATGTGGTTGAGGAACAGCGCGCTCATGCTGCCGTCTTCATTGCTGAAGATGTTCTTGCCGGTGGCCACGTCGACCACACTCTGGTGCAGGTGCATGGCACTGCCCGGCTCGCCGGTCATCGGTTTGGCCATGAAGGTGGCAGCCACGTTGTGCTTGAGCGCCGCCTCGCGCATGGTGCGCTTGAACACCAGGATCTGGTCGGCCAGGTGCAGGGCGTCGCCGTGACGGAAGTTGATTTCCATCTGCGCCGTGCCGTCTTCGTGGATCAGCGTGTCGAGGTCCAGCTGCTGCAGCTCGCACCAGTCGTAGACGTCTTCGAACAGCGGGTCGAATTCGTTGGCAGCTTCGATCGAGAACGACTGACGACCGGTTTCCGGGCGACCGGAACGGCCTACCGGGGGCTGCAGCGGAAAGTCCGGGTCTTCGCTGCGCTTGGTCAGGTAGAACTCCATCTCGGGGGCGACGATCGGCTGCCAGCCCTTGTCGGCGTATAGCTTGAGCACTTTCTTCAGCACGTTGCGCGGCGACAGTTCGACCGGGTTGCCCTTCTTGTCGTAGGTGTCGTGGATGACCTGTGCGGTCGGCTCGATGGCCCACGGCACGAGGAACACAGCGTTCTCATCAGGGCGGCAGATCATGTCGATGTCTGCCGGGTCGAGCAGTTCGTAATAGATGTCGTCGTCGACGTAGTCGCCGGTCACGGTCTGCAGCAGCACGCTCTCGGGCAGCCGCATGCCTTTTTCAGCGATGAATTTGTTGGTTGGCGAAATCTTGCCGCGCGTGATGCCGGTCAGGTCGCTGATCATGCATTCGACTTCGGTGATCTTGTGCTCTTTCAACCAATCGGTGAGCTGGTCGAGGTTGTTACTCATAAATACCTCAGGAGGTAAGGTGGTCCGCGACTTGATTCTGGATGGAGTCGATTGCTAAAGCAAAAACCCACGCGCAGAGCCACAGTGGATACACTGAAATCAGCTGTGTCCGTAATGAGTTCAAAAGGCAGGAAGGTGAAGCGAAAGGCGGCAAGCCGCTGCGAGGACCGGTCCGGGAACGCGAAACGTCAATTATTGCGGCCAGGGCGACCACGCCATTGACGAAGCTTGCAAAAACGACGGAGGTACCCGATGGCACTGCGCAGGCAATGCTTTCAGGTCGCGGCAAGCGGACCATGTGACCCTCGTATTATTGTGTTTTGGGTTGAAACCGAGCTTAGCCTTGTTCATTTTTTTACACAACACCTCCGTAAAAAATAAAACACGGCGCACCGGAGATAGCCCTTTACCCGGGAAATAGCGGATAATGGATTGCCCCGATATGCAGCAAATCTGCCGTAGATGTGCCATTTCAGGGCATCATGGGGTCGGCTTGACATCAGTATCTCTTTTCGATTGACTGGTCTTGCAAGCCCCCCTTGATTGATATTTTTAACAACAAAGGTGTTGCATCATGTCGGTACCCCCGCGTGCCGTTCAGCTTAACGAAGCGAACGCGTTCCTTAAGGAACATCCTGAGGTTCTCTACGTTGACCTTCTGATTGCAGATATGAATGGTGTGGTGCGTGGCAAGCGCATAGAGCGCACCAGCCTCCACAAGGTTTACGAGAAAGGCATCAATCTGCCGGCCTCCCTCTTTGCCCTGGACATCAACGGTTCCACCGTCGAAAGCACCGGGCTGGGCCTGGACATCGGCGATGCTGACCGCATCTGCTATCCAATCCCCGACACGCTCTGTAACGAGCCATGGCAAAAGCGCCCCACCGCCCAGCTGCTGATGACCATGCACGAGCTGGAAGGCGAGCCGTTCTTCGCCGACCCGCGCGAAGTGCTGCGTCAGGTGGTGACCAAGTTCGACGAACTGGGCCTGACTATCTGCGCCGCATTCGAGCTGGAGTTCTACCTGATCGACCAGGAGAACGTGAACGGCCGCCCGCAGCCACCACGCTCGCCAATTTCGGGCAAACGCCCGCAGTCGACCCAGGTGTACCTGATCGACGACCTCGACGAATATGCCGACTGCCTGCAGGACATCCTCGAAGGCGCGAAAGAACAAGGCATCCCGGCCGACGCCATCGTCAAGGAAAGCGCCCCGGCGCAGTTCGAAGTCAACCTGCACCACGTGGCCGACCCGCTCAAGGCCTGCGACTACGCGGTACTGCTCAAGCGGTTGATCAAGAACATCGCCTACGACCATGAAATGGACACCACCTTCATGGCCAAGCCCTATCCGGGCCAGGCAGGCAACGGCCTGCACGTGCACATTTCCGTGCTGGACAAAGATGGCAACAACATCTTCACCAGCGAGGATCCCGAGCAGAACGCCGCGCTACGTCACGCTGTCGGCGGTGTGCTCGAGACCCTGCCCGCGTCCATGGCCTTCCTTTGCCCGAACGTCAACTCGTACCGCCGCTTTGGCGCGCAGTTCTACGTGCCGAACGCGCCAAGCTGGGGCCTGGACAACCGCACCGTAGCGCTGCGCGTACCGACCGGCTCGGCCGATGCCGTGCGCATCGAGCACCGCGTCGCCGGTGCCGACGCCAACCCGTACCTGATGATGGCTGCCGTACTGGCTGGCGTGCACCATGGCCTGACCAACAAGATCGAGCCAGGCGCGCCGATCGAAGGCAACTCGTACGAGCAGCTGGAGCAGAGCCTGCCGAACAACCTGCGCGATGCCCTGCGCGAGCTGGACGACAGCGAGATCCTGAACAAGTACATCGATCCGAAGTACATCGACATCTTCGTCGCGTGCAAGGAAAGCGAGCTGGAAGAGTTCGAGCACTCGATCTCCGACCTCGAGTACAACTGGTACCTGCATACCGTGTAAACGAAAACGCCGCCCCTCAAGGGCGGCGTTTTTGTTTGAGACCGGTGTCGCCCTCTTCGCGGGCACGCCCGCTCCCGCAGGGTAATTTCGAAGGCTGAAGCCTGTGACTTACCTGTGGGAGCGGGCGTGCGCGCGAAGAGGGCGGCCCAGGCTTACAGGGGCTTCTCGAAAATCTTCGAATTGCGCTGGTAGTTGTACAGCGAAGCCCGCGCCGCCGGCAGCCGCTCCACGCCACTCGGCGCAAAGCCGCGCTCGCGGAACCAGTGCGCAGTGCGCGTAGTCAGCACGAACAAAGTACTCAAGCCCATCTGCCGTGCCCGGCTTTCGATGCGTTCCAGCAGCTCATCGCCACGCCCGCCATGGCGGTACTCCGGGTTCACAGCCAGGCAAGCCAGCTCCCCTGCTTCGGAATCGGCAATCGGGTACAGCGCCGCACAGGCGATGATCATGCCCTCGCGCTCGACCACGCTGAACTGCTCGATCTCTCGCTCCAGCACTTCGCGCGAGCGGCGCACCAGGATGCCCTGCTCTTCCAGCGGGCTGATCAATTCCAGCAGGCCACCGACGTCCTCGATGGTCGCCTCGCGCACCACTTCGAACTGCTCCTGCGACACCAGCGTACCGCCACCGCCCCGTGTGAACAGCTCGGTGAGCAGCGCGCCGTCCTCGGCATAGCTGACGATATGGCTGCGCGCCACACCGCCTTTGCAAGCCTCGGCCGCAGCATCCAGCAGTTCGCCCTGGTAATCGCTGCCTAGACGCTGCAGATGCGGAGCAACCTGCTGCGGGCGCAGTTCGCGCACCAGCCTACCGTCAGCGTCCAACAGGCCCGGCTCGGCGCCGAACAGCAGCAACTTGTCGGCGCCCAGTTCGATGGCCGCGCGGGTAGCCACGTCTTCGCAGGCCAGGTTGAAGATTTCCCCGGTAGGCGAGTAGCCCAAGGGCGACAACAGCACGATGGAACGCTCGTCGAGCAGGCGGCTGATGCCCTTGCGGTCGACCCGGCGTACTTCGCCAGTGTGGTGGTAGTCCACGCCTTCGAGCACGCCGATCGGCCGCGCGGTGACCAGGTTGCCGGAGGCCACGCGCAGGCGCGAGCCCTGCATCGGCGAAGCGGCGATGTCCATCGACAGCCGCGCTTCAATGGCCAGGCGCAGGGCGCCGACGGCATCGATCACGCAGTCCAGGGTGGCCGCATCAGTAATACGCATGCCCCGGTGGTAGTGCGGGGTCAGGCCGCGATCGGCCAGCCGGCTTTCGATCTGCGGGCGCGAGCCATGCACCAGCACCAGCCGCACGCCGAGGCTGTGCAGCAGCACCAGGTCGTGGACGATATTGCCGAAATTAGGGTGTTCCACCCCATCGCCAGGGAGCATGACCACGAAGGTGCAGTCGCGATGGGCATTGATATAGGGGGATGCATGACGCAGCCAGTTGACGTAATCGGGCATGACAGGGCCTGTGGATAAGTGGACGGAGAACGGCGATGCAGGGGGCGTTCAGGATCATCGTCGGAACAGGCTTGCGGTCACGCGCGGTCTCCTCTAGGCAGGAACGAATCAGTTCGATTGACGTTTAGTGCAGGCAATAGTGCCGGATCAGGTCACGCAATAGACGCACGGTAGGCTCGATTCGTGACATTTCAAGGTATTCGCCGGGCTGGTGGGCACAGGCAATGTCGCCAGGGCCCAGCACGATGGTCTGGCAGCCCAGTTGCTGAAGATAAGGTGCTTCGGTGCCGAACGCCACCGCTTCAGCGCGATGGCCAGTCAGGCGCTCCGCGACCTGTACCAGTTCGACATCGGCTGCCTGCTCGAACGGCGGCACCTCCGGGAACAGCGGCGCATAGTCGATGCGCACCTCATGGCGCTCGGCCACGGGTACCAGCTTTTCGCGAATGGCCGCGCGCAGCTGGTCCACGTCCATGCCCGGCAGCGGCCGCAGGTCGAACTCCAGGGCGCACTGGCCGCAGATACGGTTGGGGTTGTCACCGCCGTGGATGCAGCCGAAGTTCATGGTCGGGGTCGGCACGGTGAATTGCGGGTTGCTATAGGTTTGTTGCCACTGCTGGCGCAGGACCATCAGCTCGCCCATGACCGCATGCATGGCCTCCATGGCGCTGCGGCCCAGGCTTGGGTCCGACGAATGGCCGCTGCGACCGAGGATGTCGATGCGGTCCATGAGGATGCCCTTGTGCATGCGGATCGGCCGCAGCCCGGTAGGCTCACCGATGATCGCTGCACGGCCCAGTGGCTGGCCGGCCTCGGCCAGGGCACGGGCGCCGGACATGGAGCTTTCTTCGTCGCAGGTGGCAAGGATCAGCAGCGGCTCCTTGAAGTCGTGCTCCAGCAGCGGGATGACCGCTTCGATGACCAGGGCGAAGAAGCCCTTCATGTCGCAGCTGCCCAGGCCGACCCAACGGCCATCGGTCTCGGTCAGCTTCAGCGGGTCGCTGGCCCACAGCTGTTCGTCATAGGGCACGGTATCGCTGTGCCCGGCCAGCACCAGCCCTCCCGGGCCGGTGCCACGGCTGGCCAGCAGGTTGAACTTGCCGGGGCTGACCTGCTGGATATCGCACTTGAAACCCAGGTCGCCCAGCCAACCGGCCAGCAGGTCGATAACCTGGCGGTTGGACTGGTCCAGCGCAGGTTGGGTACAGCTGACCGAAGGCGCGGCGATCAAGGCGGCAAACTGGTCTTTCAGCGTCGGCAACGGCATGCGCGTACTCCTCGGAAACGTTGCCCATCATAGGACTATCCGCTGTCTGGAATAAACCGTTGAGGGCTGACTGCTGTAGACTCTCTGCCAACCACGCCCCCTCTTTCGAGTCTGTGATGCACAAAGAAACCGAACTGAAGCTCCGCGCCAGCCGCGAGACCCTTGCCGCCCTGCGCGAGCACCCTCTGCTGAAAAAGCGCAACAAGTCCGGCTGGCAGACCCGTGAACTGCTCAACCAGTACTTCGACACCCCCGAGCGTGAGCTGTCCGCCGCCCGTGTCGCCCTGCGCCTGCGCCGCGATGGCGACGCTGTCATCCAAACCCTCAAGTGCCGCGGCCAGAGCGTGGCTGGCCTGTCAGAGCGCAACGAGTACGAATGGAACCTGGACAAGGTCAAGCTCGACCTGAAGAAGCTGGACGCCACCTGCTGGCCCGAGCAACTGGCCAACCTGGACAAGAAAACCATCAAGCCGCTGTTCACCACCGACTTCAGCCGTGAATACGCTGAAATCGCCTGGGGCCGTGGCAAGAGCAAGGTGGTGATCGAGGCTGCACTGGACCAAGGCTTCGTGATCGCCGGCAAGCGCAAGGAAGAGATCTGCGAGCTGGAGCTGGAGCTGCGTGAAGGTGAACCGCAAGCACTGCTGGAACTGGCTGCAGAACTGGCCGCCAGCCTGCCACTGATGCCGTGCGACATCAGCAAGGCTGAGCGCGGTTACCGCCTGCTGGAACCGGACAGCTACGAGCTGGACCTGCCGCACACCGCGCTGGACGCCGAAATGGCCCTGGACGACGCCTATGCCGCCCTCGCCTGGCAGCTGCTGGGCAGCAGCCAGCGCCTGGCCGAGCAGTACCGCCACAACGGCCACTGGCGCCTGCTCCAGGACTGGGTCGAGTGCCTGAGCGAGCTGCGCGCGCTCACCGCCAGCCTGGGCCAGGCAGCACCGCGCGCCACCACCCGCGACCTGCGCGCCAGCCTTGATGCCTTGCTTGAGGACTGGCGCCCGCTGGTGCAGGCCGGCAACGATGACGAAGACATCCGTCGCGCCGCGCCCGAGCAGTTTGCCGAAGAGCTGGAAGACGTACGCTGGGGCCAGTTCTCGCTGGAAACCTCACGCTGGCTGATGGCCCGGACCTGGACCGCAGAGCGCAAGGGCCGCGGCGAACGCCAGGGCAAGGCGCAACTGGCCAGCTGGCTGGGGCACCTGCTGGGCGAGGAAGGCCGCGCGCTGAAGCTGCCGCTGTACACCCAGCGCCCGGAAGACCTGGCCGAGCAGCTGCCACGTATCGAGCAACTTCTGGCCTGGCTGCACCACGCCCGCCAGGTGCTGGAAGCGCCGCAAATGGACCGCTTGTACGGCGACCTGAAAAAGCTGCACGAGCTGGCCGAGCAGCCCATCAGCGATGAAGTGCTGGAAGCGCGTATCGAACAGGCTCGGGCGGTGGACCAGAGCCGCGGCTGGAAGCACCTGCTCAAGGCGTGATACCGCGTCGCCTGCTTCGCGGGTAAACCCGCTCCTACAAAGGTTCGCGCCAGGCGTGAGGCCGGTGTAGGCGCGGGTTTACCCGCGAATGGCCTCACCGCGGTAGCGGCAGGCTAGTGGTGGACTTGATCTCGGAAAGCGCCACAATCGAGTTCACCTCCTGAATCCCCGGCACGTTCGACAGTTTTTCGAAGAAGAACCGCTCGTAGGCCTCGATGTCCGACGTGACGATTCGCAGCAGAAAGTCCACGGCCCCCATCAGCACATAACACTCCAGCACCTCAGGGAACCCGCGGATCGCCTCGGTGAACTCGGTAAAGTTGGAGCGCCCATGGGCGTTCAGTTTCACTTCGGCGAAAATCTGCGTGTTCAGGCCGACCTTCTTGCGGTCCAGCAAGGTCACCTGCCCACGAATCACCCCCTCTTCCTTCAAGCGCTGAATGCGCCGCCAGCACGGCGATTGCGACAGCCCGACGCGCTCTGCGATCTGTGCACTGGACAGCGAAGCGTCCTCCTGCAGCAGCTCGAGGATGCGACGGTCGTAGGCGTCCAGCTCGCTGTGCATTATTTATTCTCCACACCATATTTTCTTGAATAAAAAAATTCGCCAAGTGAGCGAAATCACCCAATCATAGCGAAAAAATACCGCCAGCAACGTGCAAGAATTTCTCCCTCATTTGCGGAGACCAGTATGAACGCACAGCCCCGTACCGACGCCTGGGCCGCCAACAACGCCCACAGCACCGTGCACTATCGCCTGCAGGCCGAGGCCGAGCCCGATAGCCTGTGCCGGGTGCTCAACCTGTTCGCCTTGCAGTTCCTGACCCCGCATAGCGTGCAGGTCAGCCAGCAGGATGACTGGCTGGATATCGAAATCGGCATTGGCGGGTTGAGCTGGCACCGGGCCGAGGTCATTGCACAGAAACTGCGTAACCTGGTGTGTGTGGGTGAGGTGAGCCTGACCAACTTGCAGCGAGTGGCGTTGGCAGTGGTCTGAGCGTCCGGCACCGACGCAGCAAAATCCCGAAACCCTTCAGCTCCGATCGCTTTTCGCCGCCCGGCTAGCCTTGATCAGCACTACCCGATCAGGCACGGACGCCAACCATGCACACCCCCGACAACCCCGCACTCGACCTCAAGCGCGTGCTCCAGGCCCTGCTCGCTGACCAGCACCTGCACGCCAGCGATACCCTGCAAGTACTCGAACACGCCGCTGCCCACCCCGCTAGCCACCCGCTGGAGCACATCGCCGCCTGCAGCCTGGAAAGCCGCCAGCACCCCGGCCAGCCCCTGGACTTGGAGCACCTTTGCCAGTGGCTGGCCGACAAGGTCGGCCAACCCTACCTGCGCATCGACCCCATGCAACTCGACCTGCCCCAGGTCACCAGCCTGATCTCCCCAGCCTTCGCCCAGCGCCACGGCATCCTCATCGTCGCGGCCGATGCCTCCAGCGTCACCGTCGCCAGCGCCCAGCCTTTCCAGGATGACTGGCAGGCCGACCTGGCCCGCAGCCTCGGCCGGTCGATCCGTCGCGTACTGGCCAGCCCGCAGCAGATCCGTCAGTCAGCGCAGTCGTTCCACCGCCTGGCCCAGTCGGTAAAAGGCGCGCAATACCAGCAGTCGGCGAGCCTGGGGGAACTTGAGCAATTGCTTGAGCTGGGCAAACGCCAGACCGAGGCCAGCGCAGACGACGCGCATATCGTGCATATCGTCGACTGGCTGTTGCAGTACGCCATCGAGCAACGCGCCAGCGATATCCACCTGGAACCACGCCGCGAACAGGGCCAGCTGCGCTACCGTATCGATGGCCTGCTGCACACCGTCTACGCCTTCCCCGCCGGGGTCACCCTGGCCCTCGTCAGCCGCCTGAAACACCTGGGCCGCATGGACGTTGCAGAGAAGCGCCGGCCGCAGGACGGCCGGCTGCAAAGCCGCCTACCCGGTGGTGGCGAAGTGGAGCTGCGGCTTTCGACCCTGCCCACCCCATTTGGCGAGAAACTGGTGTTGCGCCTGTTCGACCCGCACCAGTTGCAAGAGGGCTTCGACCGCCTTGGCCTGCACGGCCAGCAACTGGCCCAATGGCAGCGCCTGCTTCGTCAGCGCCAAGGCATCATCCTGGTCACCGGCCCCACCGGCTCCGGCAAGACCAGCACGCTGTACACCAGCCTCAAACTGCTGGCCACACCACAGGTCAACCTGTGCACCATCGAAGACCCGATCGAGCGCCTGGAGCCAGCCTTCAACCAGTTGCAGGTGCAGCCCGCGCTGGACCTGGGGTTTGCCAACGCGGTCAGGGCCATGCTGCGCCAAGACCCCGACATCATCATGATCGGCGAAATCCGCGACCGCGAAACCGCTCTGGTGGCGGTGCAGGCAGCGCTGACCGGGCACCTGGTGCTATCGACCCTGCATACCAACGACGCCTGCGCAGCAATCACCCGTTTGCAAGAGCTGGGTGTGGCCGACTACCTGATCAAGGCGACGCTTATCGGGGTGATGGCCCAGCGCCTGGTGCGAACCGTCTGCACCGACTGCCAGACAGGTTCATCAGCCACCTGCCGAGCCTGCCGCGGCACCGGTTTTCAGGGGCGCACGGGATTATTCGAACTGCTCGAGCCCAGCGACACCTTGCGCGCATTGATCGGCCCTGATGCCGACCTGACCTGTTTGCGGCGCCAGGCGCTGGCCGATGGCCTGGTTGACCTGCGCCGTTGCGGCGAGGCCAAGGTGGCCGCTGGGCAGACCCGTGCCGAGGAAGTGCTGCGCGTCTGCAACTGACGAAAAGTCCTTTGTATTCAAGGAACTTGCCTTGCCCGAAAAGATCCAAGCGCGCATCTTCAACCATCACCCTTCGAGGTGTTTCAACATGCGTCTCAAAACCGCCATTGCCGCCGCTACCTTGCTTTCGCTGCCTCTTGGCTCGGCCATGGCCGATACCTTCTGGCGTAACGTGATGACTTCCGGTGCTACCACGGCGTCGAGCTACCTGACCTCGCGGGATCACAAGCTGGTAGTGGCCGCGCAGGATGACGCCAGCAGCTTCGTCGCCAGCGAAGGCGCGATCCGCGGGCCGTTCCTGGAAGCGGCCATGCGCGAGGCACGGGCAGAGAACCCAGGGATGCAGGCTTCCGACATGGAGTTGGCCAATGCCATCCTGGCCAAGAATGCGGTAGCCGAGTAACTGCGTCGCCTGCTTCGCGGGTGAACCCGCTCCTACAGGCACCCGCGAAGCATCCAACACCAACCTCAGCGATAAGCCTCCACCGGCACACACGCACAGAACAGGTTCCTGTCCCCATACACGTTGTCTACCCGGTTCACCGCCGGCCAGTATTTGTGCTGGCGCACGTGAGCACTGGGGGCCACCGCCTGCTCCAGGCTATACGGTCTGTCCCATACCCCCAAGACATCAGCCAAGGTATGCGGTGCATGTTTCAGCGGGTTGTTCTCCGCTGGCCAGTTGCCCTGCTGTACTTCGTCAATTTCCGCCCGAATTGCCAGCATCGCCTCGACGAACCGATCCAGCTCGGCCTTCGATTCACTCTCGGTCGGCTCCACCATCAACGTGCCCGGCACCGGGAACGACATGGTCGGTGCGTGGAAGCCATAGTCCATCAGGCGCTTGGCCACGTCCTCTTCGCTGATGCCTGTCAGCGCTTTCAACGGCCGCAGGTCGAGGATGCATTCATGCGCCACGCGCTGGTTGCGCCCGCGGTAGAGCACCGGGAACGCCGCGCCCAACTGGCTGGCCAGGTAGTTGGCCGAAAGGATAGCCACCTCGCTGGCGTCGGCCAGCTGCGGGCCCATCATGGCGATGTACATCCAGCTGATCGGCAAGATGCTTGCGCTGCCCCAGGGCGCGGCGCTGACCGCGCTGTTGTTCGGGTCCAACCCAGGCACCGGCACCACCGGATGGCTGGCGACGAACGGCTTGAGGTGCGCGCGGATACCGATCGGCCCCATACCCGGGCCGCCGCCGCCGTGGGGAATGCAGAACGTCTTGTGCAGGTTCATGTGTGAAACGTCGGCCCCAATGTCTGCGGGGCGCGCCAGGCCCACCTGGGCGTTGAGGTTGGCACCGTCCATGTAAACCTGGCCGCCGTACTGGTGCACCACATCGCAGATTTCGCGTATCCCCTCTTCGTACACGCCGTGGGTCGATGGGTAGGTGATCATCAGGCACGACAGACGCTCCCCGGCCGCATGCGCCTTGGCTTTGAGGTCAGCCAGGTCGACGTTGCCATCGTTGTCGCAATCGACGATCACCACTTCCATGCCGGCCATCTGTGCCGACGCCGGGTTGGTGCCGTGGGCCGACGACGGGATCAGGCACAACGTGCGCATCGGCTGGTGGCGGCTGCAGTGATAGCGGGTAATGGCCATCAGGCCGGCGTATTCACCCTGAGCACCGGAGTTGGGCTGCATGCAGATCGCATCGAAGCCGGTGATCGCGCACAGCCAGCTTTCCAGTTCGTCGATCATCGCCTTGTAGCCCGCTGCCTGGGCCGCCGGGGCGAACGGGTGCAGCTGGGCAAAACCGGGCCAGGTGATGGGGATCATCTCACTGGTGGCGTTGAGCTTCATGGTGCACGAGCCCAACGGTATCATCGACTGGTTCAGCGCCAGGTCCTTGTTCTCTAGCTGCTTGAGGTAGCGCAGCATCTCTGTTTCGCTGTGATGCAGGTTGAACACCGGATGGGCGAGGAATGGCGTGCGTCGCACCAGGCTGGCGGGGATGCCTTCAGGCAGGGCCAGCTGATCGAGGGCGGTGATTTCCAGGCCATGATCCACCCCCAGGAAGATGTCGAGCAGGCGCAGCACCGTCTGTTCGGTGCAGGTTTCGTCCAGGCTCACCCCCAGGTGCCCGCGACCGAGAATGCGCAAATTGATGTGCGCGGCCTCGGCGCTTTCAATGATGGCCGCCTGGGCACCGCCAACATTCAGGGTAAGGGTGTCGAAGAAGTGCTGATTGAGGCGTTTGATGCCTTTGGCCTCAAGGCCGGCTGCCAGGATGAAGGTCAACCGGTGCACACGCTGCGCGATGCGTTGCAGGCCTTCCGGGCCGTGGTACACCGCGTAGAAGCCGGCAATGTTGGCCAACAGCACCTGGGCCGTGCAGATGTTGGAGTTGGCCTTTTCGCGGCGAATATGCTGCTCGCGGGTTTGCAGGGCCATCCGTAATGCGGTGTTGCCACGGGCATCGCGCGATACGCCGATGATGCGCCCCGGCATGGCTCGCTTGTAGTCGTCGCGACAGGCGAAATAGGCCGCGTGAGGCCCGCCGTAGCCCATCGGCACACCAAAGCGCTGGGTCGAGCCCAGCACCACATCGGCGCCGAGCTCTCCGGGCGGTGCCAGCACCACCAGGCTCAGCAGGTCAGCGGCTACGCAGGCCAGGGCCTGCTGGCTGTGCAACTGGTCGATCAGCGGGCGCAAATCGCGCACTTCGCCGTGGGTGTCCGGGTACTGCAGCAAGGCGCCGAACACCGAGTGCTTGGCAAGGTTATCCACAGAATCGACGATCAGCTCGAAGCCGAAGCCTTCGGCGCGGGTCTTGAGTACCGATAGGGTCTGCGGATGGCAGTGCTCGTCGGCAAAGAAGGCGTTGCTCTTGTTGCGTGCCACCCGCTTGGCCAGGGCCATGGCTTCGGCGGCAGCGGTGGCTTCATCGAGCAGCGAGGCATTGGCCAGAGGCAGGCCGGTGAGGTCGATGACCATTTGCTGGAAGTTCAGCAGCGCCTCCAGCCGGCCTTGGGCAATTTCGGGTTGGTAGGGCGTGTAGGCGGTGTACCAGCCAGGGTTTTCCAGCACGTTGCGCAGGATGACCGTGGGGGTGATGGTGCCGTGGTAGCCCATGCCGATGAGGCTGGTCCAGACCTGGTTCTGTTCGGCGTAACCGGCGAGCTTGGCCAGGGCGGCTTGCTCGTCCAGTGCCGCTGGGAGGTCGAGGGGGCGATTGAGGCGGATGTCTGGCGGAACGGTCTGCTCGATCAGCTCGTTGCGGCTGGCGATACCCAGCGCGTTGAGCATGGCCTGCTGCTCTGTGGCATCGGGGCCCAGGTGGCGACGCAGAAACGGGTTGAGCTCTTGCAGTTGATGCAGGGATGGCGACTGGGACATGACGACGCTCTCTTCCTAGACCAGGCCTCATGGAAACTTACAAGTCTAGGAAGGGATTGCCGATTGTGCGGGGAAACTTGTTTGCAGGCCCGGCCTCTTCGCGGCTAAAGCCGCTCCTACAGGGGCTGCACCCGTCTCGAATGCAGTGCTGTACCTGTGTAGGAGCGGCTTTAGCCGCGAAGCAAGCAACGCGGTCTTACTCGCCAATCAGCGCCTGGTAGCCAGCCGCATCCAGCAACTTGTCCAGCTCGGCCGGGTTGCTTGGCTTCAATTTGAAGATCCACGAACCGTAAGGCTCTTCGTTCAGCAGTTCCGGGCTATCGGCCAGCTCTTCGTTGACCGCAATCACTTCGCCACCGACCGGGGCATAGATGTCCGAAGCGGCCTTGACCGACTCGACCACACCCGCAGCGTCGCCAGCGCCAAACACTTTGCCGACTTCAGCCAGCTCGACGAATACCACATCACCCAAGGCTTGCTGGGCGTGATCGCTGATACCCACGGTCACACTGCCGTCGGCTTCCAGGCGAGCCCACTCATGGCTTTCGGCAAAACGCAGTTCGGCGGGGATATTGCTCATGTCTTGAATTCCTCGATTGGCTCAGCGGTACGCCCGCCGGTTATAAATTGTTCAGATCAGAATCTTGCCGTGGCGCACGAAGGTCGGTTTGACCACCCGCACCGGGTACCACTTGCCGCGAATTTCCACCTCGGCCCGATCCCCGGTAGCCATAGGCACACGCGCCAACGCAATGGACTTGCTCAGCGTAGGCGAGAAACTACCACTGGTGATCTCCCCTTCGCCAATGCCGGCTACACGCACGACCTGATGGGCGCGCAGTACACCGCGCTCTTCCAGCACCAGACCCACCAGCTTTTCCTGCACGCCGTGCTCGATTTCCGCAAGCAGGCCGACACGGCCGATGAAGTTGCGCTCGGCCGGTTCCCAGGCGATGCTCCAGCCCAGGTTGGAGGTGAGCGGGGTGTGGTTTTCGTCGATGTCCTGGCCGTACAGGTTCATGCCGGCTTCCAGGCGCAGGGTATCGCGGGCGCCCAGGCCGCTTGGGGCGATACCGGCGCCGACCAGGTCGTTGAAGAAGGCCACCGCCTGATCGCCCGGGAAGATGATCTCCAGGCCGTCCTCACCGGTATACCCGGTGCGGGCAATGAACCAGTCGCCGTCGGCAACGCCCTCGAACGGGCGCAGTTCGCGGATGAGTGCAGCGCGCGCGGGGCTGAGCAGGGCCGCCACCTTTTCGCGGGCACGCGGCCCCTGGATGGCAAGGATGGCCAGATCAGGGCGGACCTGGAAGTCCACGGAAAAACCGGCGCGTTGCAATTGCAGCCAATCGAGCACCTTGGCACGGGTGGCGGCATTGGTGACCAGGCGATAGCCGGTTTCAGTGCGGTAGACAATCAGATCATCGATCACCCCGCCCTGTTCGTTCAGCAGCGGGCTATACAGCGCCTTGCCGGGGTCGTCGAGGCGGGCCACGTCGTTGGCCAGCAGGCGCTGCAGCCAAACTGTGGCATCAGTGCCGTCGACATCGATCACGGTCATATGAGAAACATCGAAGACGCCGCAATCGCTGCGCACCTGATGGTGCTCCTCGACCTGCGAGCCATAGTGCAGGGGCATGTCCCAGCCACCGAAATCGACCGTCTTGGCGCCTAGCGCCAGGTGCAGGTCATACAAAAGCGTGCGCTGTCCCATGGGTTTCTCCTTCCGGGCGTGGCGAAGCGGCGGCGGTCGATGACGTTGGGTCGTCAGCTTTTCTTGTTACTCACACCCGCCGCGCGAATGCCGCGCATTGTAGCCGCAAGGTCGCAAACTGACATCCTCAGTGACTGTGACCGGGTCGACGGGCCGAACGGCGAATCAGGCCGATGACCGGCAGCAGGCCCACCAATACCAAGGTCAGTGCCGGCAGCGAGGCGCGCGCCCACTCGCCCTCGCTGGTCATCTCGAACACCCGCACGGCGAGGGTATCCCAGCCGAACGGCCGCATCAGCAACGTGGCGGGCATTTCCTTGAGCACATCGACGAACACCAGCAGCGCGGCGCCAAGCGCCCCCGGCACCAGCAGCGGCAGATACACCTTGAAAAACAATCTTGCGCCGCCAACACCCAGGCTGCGCGAGGCTTCAGGGAGTGAAGGGCGGATGCGCTCCAGGCTGCTCTCCAGCGGCCCGTAGGCCACCGCGATGAAGCGCACCAGGTAGGCCAGCAGCAACGCCGAGAGGCTACCTAGCAGCAGCGGCTTGCCGGCGCCGCCCAGCCAACTGGACAACGGGATGACCAGGTGGTTGTCGAGGTAACTGAAGGCCAGCATGATCGATACCGCCAACACCGAACCGGGCAGGGCATACCCCAGATTGGCCAGGCCAACCCCGGCGCGGATACCGCCCGTCGGTGCCTGGCGCCGGGCAAAGGCCAGCAGCAGCGCCACGCATACCGTGACCAGCGCCGCCATGCTGCCCAGGTACAGGGTGTGCAGCACCAGGCCGATATAACGCTCATCCAGGTCATGCCGACCGCGTTGCCAGAACCACACCAGCAACTGCAGCAGCGGGATGACGAAAGCGCAGGCGAACACCAGCAGGCACCAGCCACTGGCCAACAGCGCCTTGAGGCCGCGCAGGTGATACAGCGCCTGCGCGCGCGGCCGTTCGTTGCCGCTCCGGCTGGCACCGCGGGCGCGGCGCTCGCCGTACAGCACCAGCATCACCGCCAGCAGCAGCAGGCTGGCCAACTGGGCCGCACTGGACAAGCTGAAAAAGCCGTACCAGGTCTTGTAGATGGCCGTGGTGAAGGTGTCGAAGTTGAATACGGCCACTGCACCGAAGTCGGCCAGGGTTTCCATCAGCGCCAGGGCGATACCGGCACCGATCGCCGGCCGAGCCATGGGTAAGGCCACCCGCCAGAACGCCTGCAGGGGCGATAACCCAAGTACCCGCGCCGCCTCCATCAGGCCCTTGCCCTGAGCCAGGAAAGCCGTGCGCGCCAACAAGTAGACATAGGGATAGAAGACCAGCACCAGGACGGTGATTACCCCACCGGTGGAACGCACCCGAGGCAGGCGCATTGGCCCGAACACCTCGCGCAGGGCGCTTTGCACCGGGCCGGCAAAGTCCAGCAGGCCGACGAAGACGAACGCCAGCACGTAGGCCGGGATGGCGAACGGTAACATCAGCGCCCAGTCCAGCCAGCGCCGACCGGGGAAGTCGCAGAGGCTGGTAAGCCAGGCCAGGCTGACGCCCAGCACGGTGACACCAATGCCCACGCCCACCACCAGGGTCAGGGTATTGCCAAGCAGGCGCCCCATCTGGGTGTCGAGCAGATGAGACCAGATCTGCAGGTCGATGGATTGCCAGGACAACAGCAGCACGCTCAGGGGCAGCAGCACCAAGGCGGCGATCAGGGAGACCGGGAGGTACCAGCGGCGTTGGGGGGTGTGGGGCAAGGCTGAAATCTCGAGTGCGATGGCGACCGCTGCGCGGTCGTTCGCGGGTAAACCCGCTCCTACGGGGACCGCGCAAGGCAGTGCAGATCCTGTAGGAGCGGGTTTACCCGCGAAAGGGCCCTAACGGGCCCAAAGAGGATAAAGCCTGGCGCTTAGTTGTAGCCAGCCCGATCCATCAGGCGAATGGCTTCAGCCTGGCGCTTGCCGGCAATTTCCACCGGAATGCTGTCGGCCTTGAAGCTGCCCCACGCCGCCACTTCCTCCGATGGTTTCACCTTCGGGTTGGCCGGGAACTCCTGGTTGATATCAGCAAACAGCTTTTGCGCTTCTTCGCCGGTCATCCATTCCACCAGTTTCTTCGCGGCTTCCGGGTGTGGCGCATGCTTGGTCAGGCCGATGCCCGACAGGTTCACGTGCACGCCACGGTCACCCTGGTTGGGCCAGAAGATCTTCACCGGCAGGTTCGGGTTCTGCTTGTGCAGACGGCCGTAGTAGTAGGTGTTGACCACGCCCACATCACATTGCCCGGCCTCGATGGCCTGGATCACCGCGTTGTCGTCGGAGAACACATCGGTGGACAGGTTGTTGACCCACCCTTTGACGATTTGCTCGGTCTTGGCCTCACCGTGGGTTTCGATCAGGGTGGCGGTCAGCGACTGGTTGTACACCTTCTTGGCCGTGCGCAGGCACAGACGGCCTTCCCACTGTTTGTCAGCCAGGGCTTCGTAGGTGCTCAACTCCTCGGGTTTGACCCGCTCGGTGGAGTAGATGATGGTGCGGGCGCGCAGGCTCAGGCCGGTCCAGTCATGGGACGAGGCGCGGTACTGCGCCGGGATGTTCTGGTCGATGACGTCGGACTCGATCGGCTGCAGAATGCCCATCTGCTCGGCCTGCCACAGGTTGCCTGCATCGACGGTCAGCAGCAGGTCGGCCACGCCGTTATCGCCCTCGGCCTTGATGCGCTGCATCAGCGGGGCTTCCTTGTCGGTGATGAACTTGATCTTGACCCCGGTCTTGGCGGTATAGGCATCGAACACCGGCTTGATCAGCTCGTCGATGCGCGAGGAGTACACCACCACTTCGTCCGCTGCCTGGGCAGTGCCGCCGAACAGGGTCAGGGCCAAGGCGGCCAGTAGGGGCTTGCGTGGCAACATTTTAAGCACTCCTCGATCGTATGAGAGGTGCGAATGGTAGTGAATCCCATTTTCTGGCTCACCTACCTAGGCGTTACCGGATGTTGCAAAGGACTGCTACGCAGCCCCGCCACGCTCAAGCCTTGGCCAGATCTGGCAGGTCACCACTCAAACCCAACGCCTGGCGCACAAACAGCGCCTTGGCCTCCGGCATCTGCTCCACCAGCTTCAACCCGCTGTTGCGCAACCAGCGCAACGGCAGCGGATCGGCCTGGAACAACCTCTCGAAGCCCTCCATCGCCGCCATCAACGCCAGGTTGTGTGGCATACGCCGGCGCTCGTAACGGCTCAGCACCTTCACATCGGCCAGCCTCTCACCGCGCTCGCAAGCATTGACCAGCACCTCAGCCAGCACCGCCGCGTCGAGGAAGCCGAGGTTCACACCCTGCCCGGCCAGTGGGTGAATGGTGTGTGCAGCATCACCGATCAAGACCAGGCCTTCATCCACGTAGCGCTTGGCGTGTCGCTGGCGCAGCGGCACGCACACCCGTGGGTCGGCCTGAAGCACCTCGCCCAGACGCCCTTCGAAGGCCCGCTCCAGGGCCTGCAGGAAGGCCGCTTCATCCATCGCCATCAACTGCTCGGCATGCTCCGGGGTGGTCGACCAGACGATCGAGCACCAGTCCTGCTGGCCATCGCGGGTCAACGGCAGGAACGCCAGCGGACCTTCGTCAGTGAAGCGCTGCCAGGCCGTGGCCTGGTGCCCGGCGCTGCAACGCACGCTGGTGACAATGGCATGGTGCAGGTAATCCCACTCGCGGGTTTCGCAGCCGGCCAGACGCCGCACCGCCGAATTGGCACCGTCGGCAGCGATCACCAACGGTGCCCGCAGTTGCCGGCCATCCGCCAGGGTCAGCAGCCACTCATCGCCCGAGCGACGCAATTGCTCCAGCCTCGCATTGGCCAGCAGGCCGATGTCGCTGTCGTGCAGGCGCTCCAGCAGGCCGTCCTGCACCACCCGGTTCTCGACGATATGGCCGAGCACCTGGGCATGCACACTGGCCGCCGAGAAGTGAATCTGCCCGGTGCCGCTGCCATCCCACACATGCATGTCGGAATACGGCGTGGCGCGCCGCTGGGCAATGCCGTCCCAGGCGCCAAGGCGCTCGAGGATGCGCTGGCTGGCCGCCGATAGCGCGCTGACACGCGGCTCGAACGGGGCCTGGGCATCGAAGGGTACGACCGTCAGCGGGCCACCATCGAGCAACAAAATTTGCAGGCCACTGTGGCGCAACGCCAAGGCCAGGGCGCTGCCCACCATACCGGCACCGACAATCAACAGATCTGCGCGCATTTCCATGCCTTACGCCTGCCTCGCTTGCGGCTTGAGCCGCACGTATAGGGTTTTATCGACCCGCGCCACCAACTCGCCGGCGCCATCGCGGATATCGACCTGCAAACGCGGCAGGCATTTCTTGCCGGTGGCGGCCTGCTGGCGGATTTCGTCCAGCAGCGCATCATCGACGTGGAATTCGGCATAAACCGGGCCTTTGCCCGGCGAGATGAAATCGATGCTGGCGGCCTTGTCCCAGACGATGTAGTCGCGCCCCAGCTGCTCGATCAGCAGCAGCATGTAGAACGGGTCGACCATGGCATACAGGCTGCCACCGAACTGGGTACCGACGTAATTGCGGTTCCAGCGAGTCAGTTTCATCGCCACCTTGACGCTACGCAGGTCCGGGCTGATGTGCTGCACACGGATACCGGCACCCAGGTACGGTGGGTAGAGGTTCAGCATCCAGCGCAGCATGCGCGCCCGGCGCGCCAGTTTACGCGGGTTGCTCATGCCTGGCCCCGCGGATCAGGGCGGGTGCCCAGGCCCATCGCCTGGCGGGCGAACCAGCTTTTTGCCGGTGGCAACAGGTCGAGCCCGAGCAGGCCAAGGTTGCGCCCGGCCGTCAGCAACGGCTGATTGCTGCCGAACAGGCGGGTGACCTGGTCGGAGAAGCCGATGGTCATAGCCTGGTCCAGGCGCTGGCGCTGGTGATAGGCCTGCAGCGTGGTCAGGTCGCCAGGCTGCTGTGGGCCCGCCAGCAGCGCTTCGGCCAGGGCCTGCACATCACGCAACGACAGATTGAAACCCTGGCCCGCGATGGGGTGCAGGCTGTGTGCTGCGTTGCCCAGCACCACCAGGTGCGGCCGCACCTGCTCCTGGGCCTCGATCAAGGACAGCGGGTAGAGGTGCCGTGCGCCAACTTGGCGCAGCGCGCCCAGGCGGTAGCCGAACACGCCCTGCAGTTCGCGCAGGAAGCTACGCTCGTCGATGTCGGCCAGGCGCCGCGCATCCATGCCCTGACGGGTCCACACCAGTGCGCAGCGGTTTTCCGGCAACGGCAGCAAGGCCATGGGGCCCTCTTCGGTGAAGCGCTCGAAAGCCTGGCCGCCGTGGGCCTCACCCGGGGTAATGTTGGCGATCAACGCGCTCTGCTGGTAAGGCGTGTGGCGTACATGGATACCCAACTGCTCGCGCAGGCCAGAGCGGCCACCATCGGCCAGTACCGCCAGGTCACATTCCAGCTGGGTGTCGTCGTTCAGCCGCAGGCGGTAACCGCGTTCGATGGCCTGCATCGAGGTCACTTCGGCCGGGCAGCGCCAGCTCACCACCTCGCTGTCCAACCCTTGCCACAGGCACTGGCCGAGCCAGGCGTTTTCCACCACGTAACCCAGCGCCGGCACGCCCTCTTCCAGGGCATCCAGGCGGGTGGCGCCAAAACGACCACGGTCGGACACGTGAATCTGGCGAATAGGCTCGGCGCGGCGGCCGATGGCCTGCCACAGGCCCAGTTGCTGATAAATCTGCTGGGTGCCGAATGACAATGCCGAAGAGCGCGCATCATAGCTGGGCTGGTAGCTGTCACCGGGGGCGAACGGCTCGATCAGCAGGATCTTCCAGCCGCGCGCCCTGGCGCCGGCCTGCAGGGCCAACGCCAGGCTTGCGCCAACCAGGCCACCGCCGATGATCGCCAGGTTTACCCGGCTCATGCCACGGCCTTGCGGGCAGCCTGCATCAGCGCCTCGATCTCGGCGACCGTACGCGGCACGCCCGAAGTCAGGATTTCACAACCTTGCCTGGTCACTACCACGTCGTCCTCGATCCTTACCCCAATGCCGCGCCACTTTTTGGCCACGGCCTGATTGTCGGCGCCAATGTAGATACCCGGCTCCACGGTCAGCGCCATGCCGGGTTCCAGTACCCGCCACTCGCCGCCCACCTTGTACTCGCCCACGTCGTGCACATCCATGCCCAGCCAGTGCCCGGCGCGGTGCATGTAGAAGGCGCGATAGGCTTCGCTTTCGATCAGCGCCTGCACATCACCTTCGAGCAAGCCCAGCTCCACCAGGCCCGCGGTGATGACCCGCACGGTCGCCTCATGGGCGTGGTTCCAGTGCTTGCCGGGGGCTATTTCGGCAAACGCCGCCGCCTGTGCCTTTAGCACCAGCTCGTAGATGGCCTTCTGCTCGGGCGAAAACCGCCCACTGACCGGGAAGGTGCGGGTGATGTCGCTGGCATAGCAGTCGATTTCGCAGCCAGCGTCGATCAGCACCAGGTCGCCATCCTTGAGCGGCGCGTCGTTCTGTTGATAGTGCAGGATGCAGCCATTGCGCCCGGCCGCAACGATCGAGCCGTAGGCCGGCATCTTCGCCCCACCCTTGCGGAATTCGTAGTCCAGCTCGGCTTCCAGGCTGTACTCGTGCAGCCCGGCGCGGCAGGCCTGCATGGCCCGCACATGGGCCCGCGCAGAAATGTCCGCGGCAGCACGCATCACCTTTACTTCCGCCGCCGATTTATACAGGCGCATATCGTGCAGCAGATGATCCAGCGCAACGAACTCGTTCGGTGGCTGGGCGCCCAGGCGTGCCTTGGAGCGGATCACGTTGATCCAGTCCATCAGCCGGCGGTCGAACTCCGGGTTGCTGCCCATGGCGCTGTAGACACGCTCGCGGCCTTCGATCAGGCCAGGCAGGATCTCGTCGATATCCGTGATGGGGAAGGCATCGTCGGCGCCGAAATCACGCACCGCCCCTTCCTGGCCGGCCCGCAGGCCGTCCCACAGCTCGCGCTCAGGGTTGCGTTCACGGCAGAACAGCACGTACTCGCCATGCTCGCGCCCTGGAATCAACGCAATCACCGCCTCGGGCTCCGGGAAGCCGCTGAGGTACTGGAAATCGCTGTCCTGGCGGTACACGTGCTCGACGTCGCGGTTGCGGATGGCAACCGCAGCGGCGGGCAGAATGGCGATGCTGTTGGGGACCATCTGCGCCATCAGCGCCTTGCGCCGACGGGCATACTCGGCCTTGGGAATGTGGCTCATGGGCAGACTACCCTTGGTTGATCAGTGCAGCGAGGGCTTGGGCGCGGGTGCGGCCGGCTTGGCCAGTTCGGAGAACAGCAGCAGGGGCGCCACGCGCAGGTATTCCATGACTTCCATGTAGTCGCTCTCGCCGTCTTCGGACTCTTCGAGCGCTTCCTGGACCTGCGAAATGGCCACCAGGTCCTGCAGCACTTCCTTGGCCTCGTCGGACAAGTCCTTCCCGCCAGCGTTCAGGCCGAAACCGGTCACGAAGCCTTGGCACCACTGGCCCAGCGCGGTGGCGCGGTCGCTCAGTGCAGCATCATCGGTAGGCAGCAGCAGGACGATCGCCATGTCGTCGCTGGTCAGCTCGCCCTTGACCATTTCCTGCAAGCCGACCAAGGCATTGCGGACACTGTCACCAGGCTCGATTTCCAGCAGTTGGGCGGCATCGGCCAACCAGGCATCGGCATCGAAGCCGGCGCCGGCGCAGCTGCGGCCAATCAGCAGGCCGTGCAGTTCGGCCGGGGTGACAGGATGGCCATTGCTCGAGAGCAGCATGGCGAAAGCGTTGTAGGGCGATTGAGTATTGGGCATGGGCAGCTAGGCGCCAGACGGCGCAATGTCTAGAATGAAGACCTTGTATCCTAGCACCGGCAGGCGCGCCAAGACCATCGGCACTGGCCGTTGCCGCCCAGGGAGAGGCATCATCGCCAGGTGAGTCAACGACGGAGCGAATCGAGTGCAACCCACGCAAGAGAACGACCTGCAGGCACTGATGAGCCGATTCGAGTTGCTGATCGAACGCGTCGAGCAACTAAAACGGCAAAATGCACTCCTAGTAGCTCAGGAAAAATCCTGGCGCGAAGAGCGCGCCCACCTCATCGAAAAGAACGAGATCGCCAAGCGCAAAGTCGAGTCGATGATTTTACGCCTCAAGGCTCTGGAGCAAGACTCATGAGTTCAAGCAATAGCGTCACCGTGCAGATCCTCGACAAGGAATACTCGATCATCTGCCCGCCGGAAGAGCGCAACAACCTGGTCAGCGCTGCGCGCTACCTGGACGGCAAGATGCGCGAGATTCGCAGCAGCGGCAAGGTGATCGGTGCAGACCGCATCGCGGTCATGGCGGCGTTGAACATTACCCACGAAATGCTGCACCGCCAGGAAGACCGCAACGATGCGCCGGTCACCGGCACGAACCGCGAACAGGTGCGCGACCTGCTGGATCGGGTGGATAAGGCTTTGTCCGACGACACGGATACCAAAATCGGCTGAGATTGGTATACTGGCGCCACTCCCTGGGGGATGCGCCAGTCGGTTATGTCCCTGAGCCGATACGCACAACCACGGGGGTTGCACGCTGGGGCCGGTGTGCATGTCCGCCCGACGGAAAGCCTTAACGCCCCCTGCAATCTCCACCTTGAACTTTCGGGTTCAAGGGCTACACCGATAGCGGTCTTATCGGGGAGCCTGAATTTTCTTGCCCGCCCCCAAGGCGGGCAATTCGTTTTGGCCGACTTTATTCAAGCTTTGTACGACGATCCACCGCGCAGGCACTGTTCGTACCAAGCCAGCACATCTGGGATTGCCCGTGCCATGACCGAAAACGTGCCGCTCACCCGCCCCCAGCTTCGTCGCCTGCTTCGCAATGCCCGCCGCGCCCTTACCCCTGCCCAGCAACGCCAGGCCACCCTCGGCCTGTACCGCCAACTGGCGCAACACCCCTTGTTCCGCCGCGCCCGCCACATCGCCCTGTACCTGCCCAACGACGGCGAAATCGACCCTCGCCTGCTGATGCGCGAAGCCCAGCGTCGCGGCAAGTGCACCTACCTGCCGGTGCTGCACGCCTGGCCGCGCACGCGCATGGTGTTCCAGCGTTTTGAGCAGGGTGAGAAGCTCAAGCCCAACCGCTTCCGTATTCCAGAGCCGATTATCGATCGCAAACGCCAGCGGCCGATCTGGGCGCTGGATCTGATTCTGCTACCGCTGGTCGGGTTTGACGAAGTGGGCGGCCGCCTGGGTATGGGCGGTGGCTTCTATGATCGCAGCCTGGCCTACCAGGCGCGTCGGCAAACCTGGAAAAAACCCTTGCTGCTGGGGCTGGCGCATGAATGCCAGAAGGTCGAGCGGCTGGCGCAGGCCAGTTGGGATGTTCCGCTGCAGGGCACGGTCTCGGACCGTGGCTGGTACCTGGCGCCACGTTGAGCGGCGCCAGCGGGGGGGTATCAACGTTGTGGCTGGCTGGCGTCGACCGGCATCTGATAGGCGTTGTCCAGCTTGCGCTCCCAGAAGCCTTGCGCATAACCGGTAGTGACCACACCCAGGCCGAAAATGAACACCAGGATCCACAGCAGATCCGGCTTTTTACGTTGATTCATCGAAGATTGCCCCCCAGGCAAACTGTTCAGTACTCGGCGATATTCTGGGTACCGCCGGCGCACGCGCTTTAAACGGGGCGCATTTTCCGACAACATGCGTCCGCACGCAAACCTTGACGCCAACCGGCTGTCGGTTTCGTGCAACAGGTTATTTCAAACCTTTTCAGGAGCAGCATTCATGGCTTACTGGCTGATGAAATCCGAGCCCGACGATCTCTCCATCGAGGCCCTTGCACGCTTGGGTGAAGCGCGCTGGGACGGCGTGCGCAACTATCAGGCGCGTAATTTTCTGCGGGCCATGAGCGTGGGTGACGAATTCTTCTTCTACCACTCCAGCTGCCCGCAACCCGGCATAGCCGGCATTGCCAGAATCACCCGCGCGGCCTACCCCGACCCGACCGCGCTGGACCCTGAAAGCCATTATCACGATGCCAAGGCCACGACCGACAAGAACCCGTGGAGCGCGGTGGATGTGGCCCACGTACAAACCTTTCCAAGGGTGCTGGAACTGGGGCGACTGAAACAGCAGGCCGGTCTGGTCGAGTTGCCGCTGGTGCAAAAAGGCAGCCGCCTGTCGGTCATGCCGGTAACGCCCGAGCAATGGGCGGTGATTGTCGCATTGCGCTGAATAGGCAGCTAAGGTCAAGGGCTTGACCGACATCAACACGCCACACATGGCCGCCAGGCATGATGTACCGTGCATGACCGCAAGGATGCAGAACGATGAACCGATATGCCCCTAGAATCTTCGCCACTGCACTGATCGCACTGCTCGCTGCAGCCGGCGGGCTGGGGTACTGGAAGTCGCTCCACGACCAGTTGCCCGAAGGCCTGAGCATGGGCAACGGGCGCCTGGAAGCCACCGAAGTGCAGATCGCCAGCAAGATCCCCGGTCGCCTGGCCGAAGTACTGGTCGATGAAGGCGACAACGTGATCCGTGGCCAGCTACTGGCGCGCATCGACACCCGCACCATGGAAGCCCAGCGCAGCCAGGCCGAAGCCGAAGTGCTGCGCGCCCGGGAAAACTACGCCGCCGCCCAGGCCACCGTGCAACTGCGCCAGAGTGAACTGCTGTTGGCCAGCCAGGAGCTCAAGCGCGTACGCGAAATCTTCCAGCGCAAGTTCGCCAGCCAGCAGTTGCTCGACCAACAGCAGGCGCGCTTTGACACGGCCAACGCAGCAGTAGTCGCTGCCCGCGCCCAACTGGCAGCGATCAAGGCCGCCATTGGCGCCGCCGAAGCCCAAGTGGCGCAGCTCACCAGCGAAATCGACGACAGCAGCCTGCGTGCGCCCATCAACGGCATCATCCAGCTGCGCCTGGCCGAACCCGGTGAAGTGCTGGGTGCCGGCGGCCGTGTGCTGATGCTGATCGACCCCAGCGACCAGTACATGAACCTGTACCTGCCGGCGTCCACCAGCGGCCGGCTGACCGTAGGCGACCAGGCGCGCATCGTGCTCGACGCCCTGCCCGAGCGCGCGCTGCCGGCCAAGGTGGCCTTTGTCGCAGCCAAGGCCCAGTTCACCCCCAAACAGGTGGAAACCCGCGACGAACGGCAAAAGCTGGTGTTCCGGGTCAAACTGCGCCTGAGCGACCCAGGCGCCGTGCCGCAAGCCAAACCAGGCATGCCAGGCGCCGGCTATGTACGCACGGCTGAGGTGGACTGGCCGGCCAACCTGCAATGAACGCCCCGGCACTGCTGGCCGAAGGCATCAGCCACCGTTACGGCGACCTGATAGCCCTCCACCCACTAGGCTTCAGCCTTCCTGTGGGTACCCGATGCGCGCTGATCGGCCCTGACGGGGCTGGCAAATCGACCCTGCTGGGGCTGATCGCCGGCGTGAAACGCCTACAGCAGGGAGAGCTGCAGGTGCTGGGTGGCTCGATCCGCCAACGCCGCCATCGCACGGCGCTCTACCCCAAAGTGGCGTTCATGCCGCAGGGGCTGGGCAACAACCTGTACCCGGAACTGTCGATCAGCGAGAACATCCGTTTTTTCGCCACCCTGTTCGGGCTGGGCCGCCGCGAGTGTGAACAGCGCATGGCCAATCTGTTGCAGGCCACCGACCTGCAGCGCTTTGCCCAGCGCCCGGCCGGCAAGCTGTCGGGTGGCATGAAGCAGAAGCTGGGCCTTTGCTGCGCGCTGATCCACGAGCCAGACCTGCTTATCCTGGACGAGCCGACCACCGGCGTTGACCCACTGTCGCGGCGGCGCTTCTGGGAGCTGGTTGAACAGGTTCGCGCACAACGCCCGCAACTGACCCTGCTGGTGGCTACCGCCTACATGGAAGAAGCCGAACAGTTCGAGCATTGCCTGATGCTCGATGGCGGCCGGCTGCTGGCCGCCGGCCCTAGCCACGAACTGGCTGCAGTCACCCCGAGCGGCAAACTGGATGATGCCTTTACCCATTACCAGGGCGCGGGCAAGGCGCAGCATCAACCACTGGCAATCCCGCCGCGCCAAGCCACGGACGGCCCGGTCGCCATCGAGGCACACGACCTGACCCTGCGCTTTGGCGACTTCACAGCGGTGAACAAGGTCAGTTTCGCCATTGGCCGCGGGGAGATCTTCGGCTTCCTGGGTTCCAACGGTTGCGGCAAGACCACCACCATGAAAGTGCTCACCGGCCTGATGCCGGCCAGCGAGGGCAGCGCCAGCCTGCTGGGTCGCCCGGTGGACGCCAGCGACCTGGCTACACGCAAGCGGGTCGGCTTCATGTCGCAGAGTTTCTCTCTGTATGGCGAGCTCAGCACCCGGCAGAACCTGGCCCTGCATGCCCGCCTGTTCGACTTGCCCAAAGCCGAGAGCGCCCAGCGCATCGATGAGCTGATCGAGCGCTTCGACCTCGCCGCTATCGCCGACCAACCGTCTGGCGCCCTGCCCCTTGGTTTGCGCCAGCGCCTGTCGCTGGCAGTGGCGGTTCTGCATCGCCCGGAAGTCTTGATCCTCGACGAACCGACCTCCGGCGTCGACCCGGCCGCCCGCGACGACTTCTGGCGCCTGCTGGTAGAACTGTCCCGCGAGCAGGGCGTGACCATTTTCCTCTCCACCCACTTCATGAACGAAGCCCAGCGCTGCGATCGTATTTCGCTGATGCACGCCGGGCGGGTGCTGGCCTGCGACACGCCCGATGCCCTGCAGCACCAGTACCAGGGCGACACGCTGGAAGACGCGTTCGTCCGCTGCCTGGAACAGGCCCAGGAACTGGCGCCAGCCGCCACCGACAGCAACGTGCTGGAACAGGCGTCCACCCCCACCCTACCGCTACGCCGGGGCTTCAGCCTGCGCCGCCTGCTGGCAGTGGCCGTCCGTGAGGGCAAGGAGTTGCTGCGCGACAAGGTGCGCCTGGCCTTCGCCTTACTGGGCGCAGTGTTCATGATGGTGATCTTCGGCTACGGCATTTCACTGGATGTGGAAAACCTCGCCTTCGCCGTGCACGATCAGGACCAGAGCCCGCAAAGTCGTGCCTACCTCGAAGCCTTCCGTGGCTCACGCTACTTCGCCGAACAGGCGCCGATCCGCGACAGCAGCGAGCTGCACCAGCGCCTGCAACGCTCGGAAATCAAACTGGCACTGGAAATTCCGCCCGGCTTTGGTCGCGACCTGTACGCAGGACGCCAGCCGGTGGTGGCTGCCTGGCTCGACGGTGGCATGCCGTTCCGCGCCGAAACCAGCCGCAACTACGTGGAAGCCGTGCACCAGGCCAACCTGGAGCAACTGGCAAAGGCCAGCCCACAACCGCAGCCACGCCAGGACCCGGTGCGCCTGGAAACGCGTTTCCGCTACAACCAGGATGTGGTCAGCGTGAACGCCATCGGCCCGGGCGTGATGGCACTGATACTGGCCTTCATTCCGGCCATGCTCACGGCACTGGGCATCGTGCGCGAGAAGGAGCTCGGCTCCATCACCAACTTCTACGCCACACCCCTCACCCGCCTGGAATTCCTGCTTGGCAAGCAGATGCCCTACCTGGCTGTGAGCCTGGTCAACCTGGCGCTGCTGGTGGCGATGAACCGCTGGCTGTTCGCCGTACCGCTCAAGGGCAGCGTACTGGCTTTGGCATGTGGCGGCGTGGCCTACCTGCTGGCAACCACCAGCCTGGGCCTGCTGATTTCGGCATTCACCCGCACCCAGATCGCCGCCATTCTCGGCACCATGATCATTACCAGCCTGCCGACCATCCAGTTTTCCGGGCTGATCGTGCCACGCTCGTCGCTGGACGGCGCGGCAGCGGTGATGGGCCAGTTGTTCCCGGCGGGCTACTTCCTCGACATCGCAGTCGGCACCTTCACCAAGGCCTTAGGCCTGCGCGAGTTGTGGCCGCAGTGCCTGATCCTGCTGAGCTTCTTTGCCGCATTCACCGGCCTGAGCCTGGCAATGCTGAAAAAGCAGGAGGCCTGACATGTCGCGCATGAACCACACCCTGCGCCTGGGCCTGAAAGAACTGACCAGCCTGCGCCATGACAGCGTCCTGCTGCTGTTCCTGCTATATGCCTTCAGCGTGGCGATCTACATGCCGGCAGCCGGCTCGGTGATCGGCGTACACAACGCCAGCGTGGCGGTGGTGGATGAAGACCATAGCCTGCTCTCGCGCAAGCTCAGCGAAGCCCTGCAACCGCCCGAGTTCCAGCCAGCCGTGCCGCTGCCTCCGCAGCGCCTGGACCAGGCCATGGACAGCGGCCAGTACACCTTCGTCATCAACGTGCCGGTTAACTTCCAGAGCGACCTGCTGGCCGGGCGCTCGCCGGAGCTGCAGATCAACGTCGATGCTACGGCCATGAGCCAAGCGTTCATGGGCGCCGGCTACATCGGCCGCATCTTCGAGCGCGAGCTGCTCGACTACAGCCAGCGTGGTAACGAGCAAAGCCCGGTGCTGATCAACCCCAAGGCGCTGTTCAACCCCAACCTGGAGGGGGGCTGGTTTCTGGCCGTGATCCAGATCGTCAACAACATCACCATCCTGGCGATCATCCTCACTGGCACCGCGCTGCTGCGCGAGCGTGAGCATGGCACCCTCGACCACCTGCTGGTGCTGCCGCTGACCGCGCTGGAGATCATGCTGGCCAAGATCGGCAGCAACGCGCTGGTGGTGGTGATCTGCACCTGGATTTCGTTGGTGGTAGTCGTCAAAGGTGCACTGGGCGTACCGCTGTCTGGCTCGATGGGGCTGTTCCTGGCCGTGACCGCGCTGTACCTGTTCGCCAGTACATCGCTGGGCATTTTCCTCGCCACCCTGGCGCGCTCGACGCCGCAGTTCGGCCTGCTGGCGATCCCGGTGATCATCCCGATGCTGTTGCTGTCCGGCGGCAGCACACCACTGGACAGCATGCCGCAGTGGCTGCAGTGGGTGATGCAAGGGTCACCCTCAACGCACTTTGTCAGCCTGAGTGCCGCAATCCTGTTCAGGGATGCCGGGTGGGCGGTGGTATGGCCGGATATCCTGGCGCTGACGCTGATCGGCCTGGTGTTCTTCAGCGTGGCGCTGGTACGGTTTCGTCGGAGCCTGGCGTCTTGAAGGCATGCGCGAGCGTCCGCCGAAAATTGGAAAACTGGCACAAAGACAAAGGGCGCCTTTCGGCGCCCTACTCACAGACAGGTCGACTTGTCATCGCCATATACCTGCCCGGCTCTGTAATTGCTGGTCGAACCAGGATCCTCAGAGTCTTACAAGCCCCTTGCGGGAACAGGCTGATCATCACGCATCGAGCGTAACATTGACAACAGACCGCTCTGTTGCTGGATGTGTGAAACCCAGCGTAAAGCCAACTGCAGCCCTCACGGCGGCGAAATGCTCTGGCCGCATTGTAAAGGTCATGTATTCCCGACCACTTCCTTGCCGCGATTTGACCCGACATCTGTCCAATCTGGAGGTAGCCACCGTGTAGATCATGTCGCACTTGGCCCAGCATGGCTTACAGGAAAGACAGAAGGGTCCTACACACGGGGTAAGCCTGGATTCAATCCGACTTACCAGTGATGGACCTCACCCTGTTTCAGGTCACTGCACGATCAGGTTGTTGAACAGCAAGTCTTCAACGATCGGCTTGCCCTCTTCCGCCTCCAGCACCTGCTGCACCTGTTTCAGCGCCTCTTGGCGAAGATGCTCCTTGGCCTCGACGTTGCTCATGCTGTCCACCGTCTGCTGGGTGAACAGTGCCACCAGCTGGTTACGGATCAGCGGTTCGTGGTGCTTCACCGTCTTGGCCGCTTCGTCGCCCGTCACGCGCAGGGCCACGTCAGCCTTGTACACGCGCAGCCGCGGGCTGCCGTCGAGCGCATAGTTGCCAACGAAGGGCGGGCTCAGACTGATGTAGGCGACCTTGGGCACCCCTTCCTTGGCTTCCTCGGCCATGGCCGCAGCCGGCAGCAGCAGCGCCAGCACCATCAAGATCCACGCTTTCACGAATTCGCTCCTCAATACAGTTGGCGCCAGCTTACCCAGCACACCGCTCAAACCCAAGCCCGGGCTTATGCCGGCCCATCAGGGCGGGCCATGCTCGTTGACCTGCCAAGCGGCCCTCCTACACTTATCGGCCACTACCCGCAAAGGAATAGCCCCGATGAAAGCTGTGTTGTGCAAAACCCTGGGTCCGGCGCGCAACCTGGTGCTGGAAGAGGTGGCCAGCCCACTGCCGAAGAAGAACGAGATCCTGCTGGACGTGCAAGCTGCCGGGGTCAACTTCCCCGACACCTTGATCATCGAAGGCAAGTACCAGTTCCAGCCGCCGCTGCCGTTCTCTCCAGGTGGCGAGGCAGCGGGCGTGGTGGCCGCCGTCGGCGAAAAGGCCGGCGCGTTCAAGGTCGGCGACCGGGTCATGGCGCTCACCGGCTGGGGTGCGTTCGCCGAGCAAGTGGCGGTGCCGTTCTATAACGTTCTGCCGATCCCGGCGAGCATGGACTTCACCACCGCAGCGGCCTTCGGCATGACCTACGGCACCTCGATGCATGCCCTGCGCCAGCGTGGCCAGTTGCAAGCCGGCGAGACTCTGCTGGTACTGGGCGCTTCCGGCGGGGTGGGCCTGGCGGCGGTGGAGATCGGCAAGGCCATGGGCGCGCGGGTGATCGCGGCGGCCAGCAGTGCCGAGAAACTGGCCGTGGCCAAGGCTGCCGGGGCGGATGAGCTGATCGACTACAGCCAGGCCAACCTGCGCGAAGAAATCAAACGCCTGACCGGTGGCCAGGGCGTGGACGTGATCTATGACCCGGTCGGTGGCGAGCTGTTCGAACAAGCGGTGCGCGGGTTGGCCTGGAATGGCAGGCTGCTGGTGGTGGGTTTCGCCAGTGGCAGCATTCCACAGCTGGCGGCCAACCTGGTGCTGCTCAAGGGCGCGGCGGTACTGGGCGTGTTCTGGGGGGCATTTGCCCAGCGCCAGCCGGAGGACAACGCGGCCAACTTCCACCAGCTGTTTGCCTGGCATGCCGAGGGCAAGTTGAAGCCGCTGGTGTCGCAGACTTATCCACTGGGAGAAGCCGGGGTTGCTATCGAGAAGCTGGGGCAACGGCAGGCTGTGGGTAAGTTGGTGGTGCTGGCCAGGTAAGGCAGTAGCGGCCTCTTCGCGGGTAAACCCGCTCCTACAGGCGACCGTGCAGGGTTTACCCGCGAAGAGGCCGGAACAGGTTGCTCACACTTCGCGCAGATTGTGGCAACGCCTGAATCGCGCTTCCAGGTTGCGATCGGGCATCTGGTGACTGCGCAGTGCATTCAAGGTCTGCTCGACATACTCCCGCGTGGTGCCATAACGCCCCTTGGCACTGGCCAGGATCTGGCTGAGCAAGGTATCCGGCAAGTTGCCGGCATAGCACGGCAGATGCCGCTCCAGTACAAAGCCCAAGGCCTGCACCTTGCTACCATCACCCAGGCGGCAGTTGAGCCAGTGCGGCCGGTATGCCGGATAGGGCATCTCGCGTTGCCATAGGGCCATCAGTGAGTCGTCCAGGTTGCGTTCATCCAGCCGGTAGGCAAAGCCGCTGCAGGAACCACCGCGGTCCAGGCCAAACACCAGGCCGGGCGTTTCCGGGGTACCGCGATGTTCATGGGACCACAGGTACAAGCCACGGTGATAGCCATGTACCCGCGCGCGCTGGCGCTCCACCGAATTGCACTCCGGGCGCCAGATCAACGAGCCATAGGCAAACAGCCACACAGGCCCGCCCTGGTGCCTGGACATGGTTGTCTTCATGGAGCTGAACAACTGTTCGCGAGTATGTTGCTGACCGAAATCAAGTGCCGGAGGGTATGAAACTTCCCAAGACATACTTTCAAGTGCCGACATAAGCTGCCGCCATTATTCCTGTGAACTACAGATGTAGCGAGATTCGATTACGCTGCGGCCCCAGGCCGCTTTACCAAGGGCGCTTGCAGTAACCATAGGCCAGAATTGCAGGAATACTCAAGCCCTTGAGCACGCGTTTCATACACGGCTCCGACGACTGGGAAGTACTGTTTCAGCAGCGGTGAAAGTTATTGGCCAAGGCGGTAACAATTACCGCCTTATACCGATACTTTCAAACTTCGGTTATTAACCGCGCGGCGCGTAGGCAAACACATCGGCACGCATGCGGTGCGCATCCATACCGGCTTCGACCAGGGCGTCGAGCGTGGCATAGATCATGTTCGGTGAGCCGCTGGCATACACATGCACACTATTGAGGTCGGCAATGTCTTCGCAGACCGCTTCATGCAGCATGCCGCAGCGGCCTTCCCAGCCGCACAGGTCGCTGACCACTTGATGCAGGAACAGGTTAGGCAGACGCTGCCATTCGTCCCAGTGCTCTATCTGATAGAAATCCTCAGGCCGGCGCACCCCCCAATACAGGTGAACCGGGTGCTTGAAGCCCTGAGCCCGGCAGTGCTCGACCAGGCTGTGCATCTGGCCCATGCCGGTGCCAGCGGCAATCAGCACCAGCGGCCCGTCGGGCAGCTCGGCCAGGTGGGTGTCGCCAAACGGCATTTCGATGCGCGCCAGGCCATCTCGCCTGAGCTGGTCGATCAGTTGCACCGCACTGGGCTCACGCGCCAGCACATGCAGCTCCAGTTCACGCCCGGCATGTGGCGCGGACGCCAGCGAGAAGGCTGCCTGCTTGCCGCCCTCACGTTCGATCATCAGGTATTGCCCCGCGTGGTAGCGCAGAGGCTTGCCGGCAGGCGCACGCAGGCGCACCCGCCAGACGTCGCCGCCGACGTCGACGCACTCACTGACGCTGCACGCCAGCTTGCGCACTGGCAGTTCGCCCAAGGCAAGCACACCGTCCCAGAGCAACACGCAGTCCTCCAGCGGTTCGGCAATGCAGGTGAACAACTCGCCATGGTCGCGGACTTCGCCATCCTGGCGAACCCGCCCTTCAACCAACAACGCGGCGCAAACATGGCAATTGCCATTGCGGCAGCTGTTTGGGCAGTCATAGCCCAGCCGCCGTGCTCCATCCAGGATCCTTTCCCCGGGTTCAAGCGCCAGCACCGCCCCGGACGGCTGCAACGTTACCTGCATCAATCTATTCCCAACTGATCCCACAGCTCATCGATACGGCGGGTGACGGCCTCATCCTTGACGATGACCCGGCCCCATTCGCGTGTAGTCTCGCCCGGCCACTTGTGAGTAGCGTCCAGGCCCATCTTCGAACCCAGCCCCGACACCGGTGACGCAAAGTCCAGGTAGTCGATCGGGGTGTTGTCAATCATTACCGTATCACGCTTGGGGTCCATGCGCGTGGTAATGGCCCAGATCACATCGTTCCAGTCACGAGCGTTGATATCGTCATCGGTGACAATAACGAACTTGGTGTACATGAACTGTCGCAGGAACGACCACACACCCAGCATTACGCGCTTGGCGTGGCCGGGGTACTGTTTCTTCATGGTCACCACCGCCATGCGGTACGAGCAGCCTTCCGGCGGCAGGTAGAAGTCGGTGATTTCCGGGAACTGCTTCTGCAGGATCGGCACGAACACTTCGTTCAGCGCCACGCCGAGAATGGCCGGCTCATCTGGCGGCCGGCCGGTGTAGGTGCTGTGGTAGATCGGTTTTTGCCGGTGGGTGATGCGCTCGACGGTGAACACCGGGAAACTGTCCACTTCGTTGTAGTAGCCCGTGTGATCACCGTACGGGCCTTCCGGAGCCATTTCGCCCGGGTGGATCACCCCTTCCAGGATGATCTCGGCGGTTGCCGGTACCTGCAGGTTGCTGCCACGGCACTTGACCAGCTCGGTGCGGTTGCCTCGCAGCAGGCCGGCGAAGGCGTACTCGGAAAGAGTGTCCGGTACCGGGGTCACGGCGCCGAGAATGGTCGCCGGGTCAGCGCCCAGCGCCACGGCGACCGGAAACGGCTGGCCGGGGTTCTTCTCGCACCACTCTCGGTAGTCGAGGGCGCCGCCACGGTGGCTGAGCCAGCGCATGATCACCTTGTTGCGGCCGATCACCTGCTGGCGGTAGATGCCCAGGTTCTGGCGGTCCTTGTTCGGGCCACGGGTCACGGTGAGGCCCCAGGTAATCAGCGGCGCCACGTCGCCAGGCCAGCAGTGCTGAATCGGCAGTGCGCCAAGGTCGACATCATCCCCCTCGACCACCACTTCCTGGCACACCGCGTCCTTGACCACTTTTGGCGCCATCGACACGACCTTCTTGAAGATCGGCAGCTTCGACCAGGCGTCCTTCAGGCCCTTGGGCGGCTCGGGCTCCTTGAGGAAGGCCAGCAGCTTGCCGATTTCCCGCAGTTCGCTGACCGACTCGGCGCCCATGCCCATGGCCACCCGCTCCGGAGTACCGAACAGGTTGCCCAGCACTGGGATGTCGAAGCCGGTGGGCTTTTCGAACAACAATGCCGGGCCCTTGGCGCGCAGGGTGCGGTCGCAGACCTCGGTCATTTCCAGGACGGGGGAGATCGGTACCTGGATGCGCTTGAGCTCGCCGCGCTGTTCCAGGCCACGGATGAAGTCGCGCAAGTCGCGATACTGCATGCAGGAGCCTCGTGTTGGCCGTATCGGTCGGGGTGCAGAGTGTAGCGCCGTTCGGGCCTTGTTTGGGGGTGAAAATGCATTGGGGCCGCTTGCACCCCTTCGCGGGCAAGCCCGCTCCTACAAGGGCCGCAGTGACCTGTGCAGGAGCGGGCTTGCCCGCGAAGGGCCGCAAGGCGGCCCCAATCAATCCAGCCTGAAACGCGCGCTTACTTGCGCTTCATCGACAGGAAGAACTCATCGTTGGTCTTGGTCTGCTTGAGCTTGTCGACCAGGAACTCGATGGCGGCGATTTCGTCCATCGGGTGCAGCAGCTTGCGCAGAATCCACATACGCTGCAGTTCGTCGTCAGCGGTCAGCAACTCTTCGCGGCGGGTACCGGAACGGTTGATGTTGATGGCCGGGAACACTCGCTTCTCGGCGATGCGGCGGTCCAGCGGCAGCTCCATGTTGCCGGTGCCCTTGAACTCTTCGTAGATCACTTCGTCCATCTTCGAGCCGGTTTCAACCAGCGCAGTGGCGATAATGGTCAGCGAACCGCCTTCCTCAATGTTACGCGCAGCACCGAAGAAGCGCTTGGGCTTCTCGAGGGCGTGGGCGTCGACACCACCGGTCAGCACCTTGCCGGAGCTCGGGATCACGGTGTTGTAGGCACGTGCCAGTCGAGTGATCGAGTCCAGCAGGATAACCACATCTTTCTTGTGCTCGACCAGGCGCTTGGCCTTCTCGATCACCATCTCGGCAACCTGCACGTGGCGGGTAGGCGGCTCGTCGAAGGTGGAAGCAACCACTTCACCACGCACGGTGCGCTGCATTTCGGTCACTTCTTCCGGGCGCTCGTCGATCAGCAGGACGATCAGGTGGCACTCGGGGTTGTTGCGGGTGATGTTGGCCGCAATGTTCTGCAGCATGATCGTCTTACCGGCTTTCGGCGGGGCAACGATCAGGCCGCGCTGGCCTTTGCCGATCGGGGCGCACAGGTCGATGACGCGACCGGTCAAGTCCTCGGTGGAGCCGTTACCGGCCTCCATCTTCAGGCGCTTGTTCGGGAACAGCGGCGTCAGGTTTTCGAACAGGATCTTGTTCTTCGCGTTTTCCGGGCGGTCGAAGTTGATGGTATCGACCTTCAGCAGGGCGAAGTAACGCTCCCCTTCCTTCGGTGGGCGGATCTTGCCGACGATGGTGTCGCCGGTACGCAGGTTGAAACGGCGGATCTGGCTGGGCGAGACATAGATATCGTCTGGGCCGGCCAGGTAGGACGCATCAGCCGAACGCAGGAAACCGAAACCATCCTGGAGAATCTCCAGCACGCCGTCACCCGAGATCTCTTCGCCGCTTTTCGCATGCTTCTTCAGCAGGGCGAAAATCACGTCCTGTTTGCGCGAACGGGCCATGTTTTCGATGCCCATCTGTTCGGCCATTTCCAAAAGATCGGTAATCGGCTTTTGCTTGAGTTCAGTCAGGTTCATAAGGGGAATGACGTAATCATGTAAGAAGGGAGAATTAAGCTTCTGGCTTAATGAGGCCGCGCCGCTGGATGGCGACAGGATCGCGTACTGATTCGAATTAGGGATGCTTCGGCGACGGCATGTAGAGGGCACTGGAAAAGCAGTGCGAGGCCGAATGTAACACTTGCTTTTTTCTGCGTCTAGTGCTCTGAAAAAGAAAAGCCCCGCATTTGCGGGGCCTTTTCACATCACAGGTGGGCGTCGAGGAATGCGGCCAGCTGCGATTTGGACAGTGCGCCAACCTTGGTGGCTTCGACGTTGCCGTTCTTGAACAGCATCAGCGTCGGGATACCACGCACACCGTGCTTGGCCGGGGTTTCCTGGTTCTCGTCGATGTTCAGCTTGGCGACGGTCAGTTTGCCCTCGTAGGTGGAAGCGATGTCGTCCAGAACCGGAGCGATCATCTTGCATGGACCGCACCATTCAGCCCAGTAGTCGACCAGTACCGCGCCTTCGGCCTTCAGGACATCGGCTTCGAAGGAGGCGTCGGTGACATGTTTGATCAGATCGCTGCTCATGGATATCTCCAGGGTCGTAAGCAAAAAACGTGGCCCATGATAGCCGCACCCACGCCGGACAGGAAGCCACGGACGATTGAGTGTAACTATAGTTGCGCAAGACGCCGCGAATCGAAACTGTCATACGGCCGTCATAGAATCGAATGGCACATTGCCTTGCATCAAGGCCAGTACAACGGCTGAGTGTCACGCGTTGGCGATAGCCTGCTATCGTGGCACGATTGCCAGGTTAACGACCGAGAACAACCAAATCATGCCGCATACCATCGCGAAGAACCTGTCCCTGATCGCCGCCATCGACCTTGGCTCCAACAGTTTTCACATGGTCGTGGCCAAGGCCCACCATACCGAAATCCGTATCCTTGAGCGGCTCGGCGAGAAGGTTCAACTGGCCGCCGGCATCGACGAAGAGCGCATGCTCAGTGAAGAGGCAATGGAAAGGGGCCTGGATTGCCTCAAGCGCTTTTCCCAGCTGATCAACGGCATGCCGGCAGGCGCCGTGCGTATCGTCGGTACCAACGCCTTGCGCGAAGCGCGCAACCGTAACGAATTCATCCAGCGCGCCGAAGCCATCCTCGGCCACCCGGTGGAGGTCATCTCTGGCCGTGAAGAGGCGCGCCTGATCTACCTGGGCGTGTCGCACACCCTGGCCGACACACCCGGCAAGCGCCTGGTGGCCGACATCGGCGGCGGCAGTACCGAATTCATCATTGGCCAGCGCTTCGAGCCGCTGCTGCGCGAAAGCCTGCAGATGGGTTGCGTGAGCTTTACCCAGCGCTATTTCCGCGACGGCAAGATCACCCCGGCCCGCTATGCCCAGGCCTACACTGCCGCACGCCTGGAACTGATGAGCATCGAAAATGCCCTGCACCGCCTGACCTGGGATGAGGCTATCGGCTCATCCGGCACCATTCGCGCCATCGGCGCGGCCATCAAGGCCGGCGGCCTGGGCAATGGCGAGGTCAACGCCGAAGGCCTGGCCTGGGTCAAACGCAAGCTGTTCAAGCTGGGCGAAGTCGACAAGATCGACTTCGACGGCGTCAAACCAGACCGCCGCGCTATCTTCCCGGCGGGCTTGGCGATTCTCGAAGCGATCTTCGATGCCCTTGAACTGAACCGCATGGACCACTGCGACGGCGCCCTGCGCGAAGGTGTGCTGTTCGATCTGCTTGGCCGCCACCACCACGAAGACGTGCGCGAACGCACCCTGAACTCGCTGATGGAGCGCTATCACGTGGACCAGGGCCAGGCTGCGCGCGTCGAGCGCAAGGCGTTGCACGCATTCGACCAGGTGGCCGACGCTTGGAACCTGAAAGACGGAAACTGGCGCGATCTACTGGGCTGGGCCGCGAAAGTGCACGAAATCGGGCTGGACATTGCCCATTATCACTACCACAAGCACGGCGCCTATCTGATCGAGCACTCGGACCTGGCAGGCTTTTCCCGGGAAGATCAGCAGATGATGGCCCTGCTGGTACGCGGCCACCGCCGCAACATCCCCAAGGACCGTTACGCCGAACTGGGTGATGAAGGGGTCAAGCTGCTGCGCCTGTGCGTATTGCTGCGCTTTGCCATCCTGTTCCACCACATCCGCGGCACCCAGCAGATGCCAACGGTAGAACTGCACGGCGGGGACAACAGCCTGGATGTAGCCTTCCCTGAAGGTTGGCTGCAGCAGAACCAGCTGACCCAGGCCGACTTCGCCAACGAGGCGGAGTGGCTGGCCCGGGTCGGCTTCGTCCTCAGCGTACGTTGAGGACCGGGTTGCTCAGGCGCTCCAGCAGGGTCGCCTGAACGCTGCGCGGGTTCTGGTTGCCGGTCGGGGTGCTGCGCACGTAGCGCCCGTCTGGCTGCAAGGTCCAGGCGTGGGTATTGTCGGTCAGGTAGCCTTCCAGCTCCTTCTTCACCCGCAGCAACAGTTTCTTGCCTTCCACCGGGAAGCAGGTCTCGACACGCTTGTCGAGGTTGCGCTCCATCCAGTCGGCGCTGGACAGGTAGATCTGCTCTTCGCCGCCATTGAGGAAGTAGAACACCCGCGTGTGCTCGAGGAAGCGGCCAATGATCGAGCGCACCTGGATGTTGTGCGAAACCCCCGGAATGCCCGGGCGCAGGCAGCACATGCCACGCACCACCAAGTCGATTTTCACGCCCGACTGGCTGGCCTTGTACAGCGCCTTGATGACTTTGGCGTCGGTCAGCGAGTTGAACTTGGCGATGATGTGCGCCGGTTTGCCTTCGAGGGCAAACTGGGTTTCCCGCGCGATCATGTCGAGCATGCCCTTTTTAAGGGTGAACGGCGCATGCAGCAGCTTCTTCATGCGCAGGGTCTTGCCCATGCCGATCAGCTGGCTGAACAGCTTGCCGACGTCTTCGGTGAGCGCATCGTCAGAAGTCAGCAGGCTGTAGTCGGTGTACAGGCGGGCGTTGCCGGCGTGGTAGTTGCCGGTGCCCAGATGCGCGTAACGCACGATCTCGCCCTGCTCGCGGCGCAGAATCAGCATCATCTTGGCGTGGGTCTTGAAGCCAACCACACCGTAGATCACTACCGCACCAGCCGCTTGCAGGCGGCTGGCCATCTGCAGGTTGGACTCTTCGTCAAAACGCGCACGCAACTCGATCACCGCAGTGACCTCCTTGCCGTTACGCGCCGCATCCACCAGGGCGTCGACGATTTCCGAGTTAGCCCCCGAGCGGTACAGGGTCTGGCGCACGGCGAGCACGTGCGGGTCCTTGGCGGCCTGGCGCAGCAGGTCGACCACTGGCGTGAAGGACTCGAACGGGTGCATCAGCAGGATGTCCTGCTTGCTGATCACACTGAAAATGTTGTCAGCGTTCGCCAGCAGCTTGGGGATCGCCGGGGTGAACGGTGTGTATTGCAGTTCCGGGTGGCTGTCCAGGCCGGTGATGCTGAACAGGCGGGTGAGGTTGACCGGGCCATTGACCTGGTACAGCTCGCTTTCGCTGAGGCTGAACTGCTTCAACAGGTAGTCCGACAGGTGTTTCGGGCAGGTGTCGGCCACTTCCAGGCGCACGGCGTCACCGTAGCGGCGCGAGAACAGCTCGCCGCGCAGCGCGCGGGCCAGGTCGTCGACCTCTTCAGAGTCCAGCGCCAGGTCGGCGTTGCGCGTCAGACGGAACTGGTAGCAGCCCTTCACCTTCATGCCCTGGAACAGGTCGTCGGCATGCGCGTGGATCATCGACGACAGGAACACGTAGTTTGCGCCCGGGCCGCCCACCTCTTCCGGCACGCGAATAACCCGCGGCAACAGGCGTGGTGCCGGGATGATCGCCAGGCCCGAGTCGCGACCGAAGGCGTCCACCCCCTCGAGCTCGACTATGAAGTTGAGGCTCTTGTTCACCAGCAGCGGGAACGGGTGAGTCGGGTCGAGGCCAATCGGGGTAATGATCGGGGCAATTTCGTCGCGGAAGTAGCGGCGTACCCAGGTCTTGAGCTTGGGTGTCCAGTAGCGGCGGCGGATGAAGCGGATCTGGTGCTTTTCCAGCTCAGGCAGCAGCACGTCGTTGAGGATCGCGTACTGGCGCTCTACCTCGATGTGCACCAGTTCGCTGATACGCGCCAGCGCCTGGTGCGGCTGCAGGCCATCGGCGCCGGCCTGTTCACGGGCGAAGTTGATCTGCTTCTTCAGGCCGGCGACGCGAATCTCAAAGAACTCGTCGAGGTTGCTGGAGAAGATCAACAGGAACTTGAGGCGTTCCAGCAGCGGGTAGTTCTCGTCCAGTGCCTGCTCCAGCACCCGGATATTGAACTGCAGTTGCGAGAGTTCGCGATGAATGTACAGGCTGCTGTCGTCCAGGCCAGGGACGGCGATGGTCGGGGACGGCGCGGGCACCGGAGCCACAGCCTCGACCACCTGTTCCGCTACAGGCTCGGCCACCGGAGGCAGGTCTGGCGGGGTCTGCAGCATCTCTTCTGGGAGCTCCTGAGCATCCTTGATCGCGACAGGGCTTAGCACTTCATTATTCATCTGGCGTTCCTGAGGACGTTAACGCCCTATCATCTATTGAGCGGCAAGATAAGCGCTCATTATGACGCCCGTGTTACACACATGGGCAAGCCGTGGCAAGTGGCTTGTGGCATTGTCTGCGCTGGAAATGTTCACGTCGAGACACATTTGGACACTTTCACGAACGCGCGCGAAGGGGTAGGCTGCGCGTTCATTTCGCCAGCACCTCAGAAAATGCTTCAACAATTCCTGCAGGATTTCGGCTACTTCGCCCTTTTTCTAGGCACCTTCTTTGAAGGCGAGACCATTCTGGTGCTTGCGGGATTCCTTGCGTTCCGCGGTTACATGGATATCAATCTGGTATGCCTGGTGGCCTTCTTCGGCAGCTACGCGGGCGACCAGTTGTGGTACTTCATGGGCCGACGCCACGGGCGCAGGATCCTGGCGCGCAAGCCGCGCTGGCAGGCAATGGGTGACCGGGCGCTGGACCACATCCGCCGCCACCCCGATATCTGGGTGCTGAGCTTCCGCTTTGTCTATGGTTTACGCACGGTCATGCCGGTGGCCATCGGCCTGTCGGGTTACCCGCCACGCCGTTACCTGCTGTTGAACGGTATTGGCGCGGGCGTCTGGGCAGTGGCCCTGGGCGCCGCCGCCTACCACTTCGGCGCCATCCTCGAAGGCTTGCTGGGCAACGTCAAGCGTTACGAGCTATGGGTGCTTGGCGGCCTGGTGGCGCTGGGCGGCCTGCTGTGGCTGCGCCGGCGCTTCCGTACTCTGCGCGCGGAGCGCAGGGCGGCGAGCCAGGCCCAGCCCCCAGAGGCTGAGCAGGCTGTAAGCCACGAGCAGAAGCCAGGTCAGCGGCACGACCACCGCTAAGCCCAAGGCGCCGGCCAGGTACAATGCCGGCGCATTCAGACACAACCGCGCCAGCTCCAGGCGTGCAGACCAGGGCCGGTTCTCCAGCAACGCGCCCAGCACGAACAGACCAAACGCCATCAGTGACCAGCCGAGCACCAGCGCGGCGGCCGGCACGCGGTCGGCCACGTCCATCAGGTAGCTGCCCAAGGCCACATAAACCACGAACTGCGCCGCCACATAGGCTTGCTGCCCGCGCCCCAGGGCAATCTCGAACTTGCGAAACAGCGCCAAGTCCTGTTTGGCCTGTGGGTAGCGTGCGGCCACATCGGCCGGGCGCCAGCCGGTAGGCATGAACCAGATACGCAGCTTGTCCCACAGGCTGGTGGTGCGCCGGGCGTCGTGCCAGAGCTGGGCATAGAACTGCAGGTTGGCCCATAGCGGGTTCCAGCTGGCCAGCGGCGTGGTCACCCCAAACACCACCGGCTCGGCCGGGTCCTCCTCCTTGAACGTGCCGAACAGACGGTCCCAGAGAATGAACACACCACCGTAATTGCGATCCAAGTAAGCAGGGTTTTGCGCATGGTGGACGCGATGATTGGACGGCGTGATCAACACCCACTCCAGCCAGCCAAGCTTGGGAATATGCCGGGTATGCACCCAGAACTGATACAGCAGGTTGAGCGAGGCCACGGTAATGAGCACCAGTGGCGGCACGCCCAGCAGCGCCAGCGGCAGGTAGAACAGCCACGAGAAGATGAACCCGCTACTGGTCTGGCGCAGTGCCGTGGTGAGGTTGTACTCCTCGCTCTGGTGATGCACCGAGTGCGCAGCCCACAGCACGTTGCGCTCATGCCCCAGGCGGTGCAGCCAGTAGTAACAGAAGTCGTACAGGACAAAGGCCAGCAACCAGACCCACCCTGCCTGCGCCGGCAATTGCAGCAGCGCCAGGTGCTCGAAGGCCAGAGCATAGGTGACCAGCCCTACGCCTTTGGTCAGCAGGCCGGTACTGGTCGACAGTGCGCCGGTACTCAGGCTGTTGATCGAGTCGGCCAGGGTGAAATTGTGCTGGCCGCGCACGCGGTCGGCGACCAGCTCAACGGCTATCAGCACAAAAAAGAACGGCACGGCCAGCAGTATCAGGTCCATGGGCGCGACCTCAGGTGTTATCCACCAAGATTAGGCCGCCCCCGCAGGAATCCCTATGGCGACATCTGCCAAACTAGAGGACATTTAGCGCCTCGACACTGGAGTAATGAGCATGACAAAAAAAGTAGCGGTGATTCTTTCCGGCTGTGGCGTGTATGACGGCGCCGAAATCCACGAAAGCGTGATCACGCTGCTGCGCCTCGACCAGCGCGGTGCGCAGGTGCAGTGCTTCGCGCCGAACATCGCACAGATGCATGTAATCAACCATCTGACCGGCAAAGAAATGCCCGAATCGCGCAATGTACTGGTGGAGTCGGCGCGCATCGCCCGCGGCGAGGTCAAGGATATCCGTGAGGCCAAGGCCGAAGACTTCGATGCGCTGATCGTGCCGGGCGGTTTCGGGGTCGCTAAAAACCTGTCCAACTTTGCCGTGGAAGGCGCCAACTGCAGCGTGAACCCAGACGTGCTGGCCTTGGCCGAAGCCTTTGCCGACGCCTGCAAACCCGTTGGCCTGATCTGCATCTCGCCGGCGCTGGCGGCGAAGATTTACGGGCCGGGCGTGGTCTGCACCATCGGGCGCGATGCCGGCACTGCGGCGGCTGTCGAAAAGATGGGCGGCACCCATGAAGAATGCGATGTACACGACATTGTCGAAGACACCCAGCGCAAGCTCGTGACTACCCCGGCGTACATGGAGGCCAAGTCGATCAGCGAGGCGGCGGGCGGGATCTACAAGCTGGTGGACCGAGTGCTGGAGCTGACGCACGAGTAACTTACTGCGTTGGCTTCTTCGCGGGCATGCCCGCTCCCACAGGTCCAGCGCAGGCTTCAAGGCCACGCGGTACCTGTGGGGCAACTGCGCGATAGCCTGTGGGGCAACTGCGCGATCGCTTGTAGGAGCGGGTTTACCCGCGAACACCGGCAGAGCCGGTGCCATCCACCGCGCCAGCCTGGGCTGTCGCCTACAGGAATCTGTCAGCCTTTCGAGAGCCGGGCAATGATCCGGTCCAGTGCATTGGCAAACGCCTGTTTCTCACGTTCGCCATAGGCCGCCTGCCCGCCCCCCACCTGGCCCTGCTCACGCAGCTCGGTGAACAGGTTGCGCGCCGCCAGGCGGTCGCCCATGTTGCGCTCGTCGAACTCGCGCCCACGCGGGTCCAGCGCGGCCACGCCCTTTTTCACCAGGCGGTCGGCCAGCGGCACGTCACTGCAGATCACCAGCTCGCCCGGCACGGCGTGCTCCACAATGTAGTCGTCGGCCGCATCCATGCCGCTGGGCACCACGATCAGGCGCACGATCGCGAACGCCGGCTTGGCCACCGCCTGCCCCGCCACCATCACCACCTCGAACTTGCGCTTGAGGGCGAACTTGACGATCAGATCCTTGGCCGCCTTGGGGCAGGCGTCGGCATCGATCCATACACGCATTGGACACTCTCTACATGAACTCAATGCGCCCATCATGCCTGAAGCGCAGCGAAAGCTGGAGCAGGCCAGCGCTGGAAAAATGGCGCCAAAAATTCAATTACCGCTTATCCGACCCCGCCACTCAGGCTAAACTCGCCACAGCTTCAATGGCCTGCCCGAGCGCGCAATGAACCACCCTCACGAAATCCGCCCTGACCTGGACGAAGGCATCGACCGCAAGGTCCTGGCGACATTGCGTGCGCGCTTCCTGCATCTGAACCAGGGCCGACTGCAGCGGGCTAAGGAAGGCCTGTCAACGCGCCAGCAACAGGTACTGTCATTGCTGCCGCTGCTGTTTCACGTGAACCACCCGCTATTGCCGGGTTACGTCTCCGGCAGCACCCCCGCGGGCGTATCGGCTTACGAGCCAAGCGCCGAGCTGGTGGCAGATGCCCAACGCCTGGCACGCTCGTTCACCTACAAGGCCCAGCATGGCAACCCGCCACGCCCGATCCACGGCCTGTTCCTGATGGGCAGCCTGGGCTCGCTGGCGCAGGCCGAGCACAGCGACATGGACCTGTGGGTGTGCCATGCACCCGGCTTGCCCGAACAGCTGCTGGGTGAGCTGCGCCGCAAGTGCCAGCTGCTGGAGGCCTGGGCGGCAAGCCTGGGCGCCGAAGCACACTTTTTCCTGATCGACACACAGGGCTTCGCCCAAGGTCAGCGCGATGGCCAGCTCGGCTCCGACGACTGCGGCACCACCCAGCATTATCTGCTGCTGGACGAGTTCTACCGCACCACCCTGTGGCTGGCCGGGCGCACGCCGCTGTGGTGGCTGGTACCGGTGTACGAGGAGCACAACTATTACAGCTACACCCAGACGTTGCTGTCCAAGCGCTTCATCCGCAGCCAGGAAGCCCTTGACCTCGGCAACCTGGCGCACATTCCGCCCGGCGAGTTCGTCGGCGCTGGCCTGTGGCAATTGTTCAAAGGCATCGACTCGCCCTACAAATCGCTGCTCAAACTGCTGCTGACCGAAGCCTACGCCAGCGAACACCCTGCGGTGCGCTGCCTGAGCCTGGACTACAAGCAGGCAGTGTTTGCCAACCAGCTCGACCTCGACGAGCTGGACCCCTACGTGATGGTCTACCGGCGCATCGAACGTTACCTGCTGCAACGCGGCGAAACCGCGCGCCTGGAGCTGGTAAGACGCAGCCTGTACCTGAAGGTGAACAAGAAGCTCAGCGACCAGGGCCGCAGCCATGGCTGGCAACGTCGGCTGCTGCAGCGCCTGGCCGACGAATGGGGCTGGGACCAGCGCCAGTTGGCCCTGCTGGACAGCCGCAGCCAATGGAAAGTGCAGCAGGTCGCCGTCGAGCGGCGTGAGCTGGTGGCCGAGCTTAACCTCAGTTATCGCTTCCTCAGCCAGTTCGCCCGCACCCAGAACGCCAGCAGCCGCGCCGACCAGCGCGACCTCAATGTGCTGGGCCGGCGCCTGTACGCCGCCTTCGAGCGCCGCGCCGGCAAGGTCGAAGTGATTAACCCCGGCATCGCCCCTGACCTCGCCGAAGACACCCTGACGCTGGTCCAGGCACCCAACCGCAAGGAGCCGGGCAGCTACCACTGGGAGCTGTACAGCGGCAACCTGAGCACCCATGAGGTACAGCACTTCAGCCCGATGAAGCGCTGCCGCGAGCTACTCGAACTGCTGACCTGGGCCCATCGCAACGGGGTGATCGACAGCAGCACCCGCATGGCACTGCATCCAGGGGCCAGCGACCTCGGGGAGTTCGAGCTGTTCAACCTGCTGGGCTGTCTGCGGCAAAGTATCCCCCTGCCCTTGCCGACCGTCAGCGAAGTGCGCCTTTTGCAGCCCAGCGTTGCCGATGAGGTGTTGTTGCTGGTCAACGTCGGCGTCGACCCGCTGCGCCACCACCGCGACCTGAACGTGCTGATGACCACAGAGCGCACCGACGCGTTGAGCTACGCTGGCGTGCGCGAAAACCTGGTGCTGACCCTGGACCAGGTCACCGTCAACAGCTGGAACGAGGTGCTGGTCCAGCGCTATGACGGCGAACACGCGCTGGTGCGCTGCCTGCGCGACTTCCTCAACAGCCCGGCGCAGCGCGGCCACCGGCCACGGGTGCGGGTACGCTGCTTCTGCCAAAGCCGCGCCCAGCCTATCGGCCAGCGCGTAGAGGAAATTTTCGACACTGTGCAGCTGCTGCGGGACCAAGGGCTCCACCACCGCTACCTGCTACAAGTGGCCCAACACACCCATGTGCTGGAGCTTTTGCCCGAGCATGTCAGCCTGACGACCCTGGCCGAGCATGAGGCGCTGCTGGCCTACCTGGGCGAAGAACGCAGTGCCTACAGCCCGCTGTACCTGGATGCCAATGCCCTGCAGGATCACGACCTGCGCCTGGTGCTGGAGCAAGGCCGGCCAGCCTGCATTCAGGTGTTCTACCGTCTGCAGGGCGGCTGGGCCGACGTGTATGTGCTGGATGAATACAACGCATTGTGGCAACAACGCCTGCCGCTGCATGACGAAGCGCATCTGCTGTTGCCACTGCAACGCTTTCTGCGTTCGGTGGTGATGCGCCGCGATGCACGCCTGCCCCTCGATAGCCTGCGGCCCGCCTCGCTGGATATCCACTTCGCGCAGCTGTTGCCCACCGGCCCAGGCAAGGCACGCAGCATCGAGCCGCGCCTGGCCCCGGCCGAGGGCAGCGACCAGCCTTACTATGAGGTACAGGCGATTATCCAGGCCGGTGTGGCGGGTGTGGCGCATGTGACGTTGTACTGCGACCAGCAGGAGTTTTCCGAACTGGAACATGGTGAGCAGCTGTACGCGGTGGTGGCCCGGCAGATCATCGGTCAGCGCCGTGGCGCAGAGCGGTACCGGTGCTATATCACCGACCTGGATTTGTCCGAGCTGCTGGATGACCGGCTGGGGGCAACGCAGGTCTACCTGAGCTACAAGCGGGTGCTGGAGCAGGCTTTGAATGAGGGGCTGGAACAGGTTTTGGCGCAGGGCGCCTGAACTCGCAGCACAAGACTGCTGTGGAACAGCCTTGTGCTGCAAATGGGTCGCGAAGCGGCCCCCTGGCCCTTACAGGTCGTAATCGCCCGCTGCTTCCGGCTGGTACTCCACTTCCAGCAGCTTCAGCTTGAGGGTCTTGCCCCCCGGTGCCGGCCAATCGATCTGCTCGCCCACCGACAGCCCGAGCAAGGCGCAGCCAATCGGCGCCAGGATCGAGACCTTGCCTTCCGGCCCGGCATCCTTGGGGTACACCAGTGTCAGGTGGTAGTCCTTGCCGCTGGCTTCCTCACGGCAGTGCACCCGCGAGTTCATGGTCACCACGCCCGCCGGCACTTCCTCGTGACCGACCACCTGCTCGGCGCGGTCAAGCTCGTCCTGCAGGGCGAGCACACCCGGCGTACTCTCGTCGAGGCTGTCGATCAGACGCTCCAGACGCTGTACGTCCAATCGGGTGAGGATGAGGGAAGGCTTGGTGCTCATGATCCAGTCAGACTCCTTTGAACAGGCAGTTTTCAATGTGCAAATAAAGCAAAACCCCGCCCAAGGGCGGGGTTTGAGAAGGCTTTGGCGTCACCGACGCAGAACCCGACACTACCACAGCCGGGCAAATACTCAAGCCCCTGCGCTCAGTGTGCCTTAGCCTGCTCGCGCAAGACCTGGGCCTCGCGGCAGATCTGCCGGCGCCGTTCGTCATCGGCCGAGCGCCATTCGCGAATGTGCTCGACATGCCGATGGCAACCGGTGCACACCCGTTGTTCGTCCAGCCGGCATACGCTGATGCACGGTGACGGCACTGCAGGGCTGACGTTGCTGTAAAGCGGCTTGGGCGGCCGGGCCTGGGCGCTACTCATGTCAGATTTCGTCGAAGTCCAGCTTCTCGCCGGCCCGCTCCCAGACGATACGCTCGAGCATTTCCCCCAGCAACTCTTCGCTCTTTTCGCACACCCACTTGCCGCTGTCTTCGTCGTAATCGAAGTGGAAACCACCGGAGCGGTCGGCAAGCCACAGCTGGCGCAGTGGCTCCTGACGGCTGAAGATCAGCTGGGCGCCGCCCTCGAACTTGACGGTCAGGACACCGGCGGAGTTCTCCATGTCCAGGTCCAGGCCGCTCTCGTCGAACAGATCTTCCAGGGCCTGTTGGGTCGCGTCGACCAGATCATGGAAACGCGCTTCACTCAAACTCATTGCAGGAACCTCGAAATTGGCTGCGTTACAGGCAAGCCGGGCAAGATACGGGCGCTTGCCGCCGAATGCAAAGGTTTAGCCGTTGCCTTCACCGGCCTCTTCGCGGGCAAGCCCGCTCCTACAGGGGGCTGCGCAGAGGCTAAGCATAGCCCGCCCGGCGGACCGGTCCTTGCATAGGCAAGCCGCCGGTCGCTCGGTATACTCGGGCGCAATACTGCATTTTTCTAAGGATTTCACCCATGAAGCGCCTGATTTCCTCCTTCGCGGCGCTGGTCGCTGTTGCCTGCCTCGTTTCGGCCTGTGGCCAGAAAGGCCCGCTGTATCTGCCTGAAGATGGCGATAACGGCAAAGCGCACACGTCGCACCAGCACCAGCCAAAAGCCAAGCCGGCCCCGGCACAAGAACAGCAGCCCGAGCTGCAGTCCGAGTCCGAGCCCGAGCAGTCGCCAGCGCAGTAAGGAAACCAGATGAACGCTTTCAACTACCGCGACGGTGAGCTGTTCGCGGAAGGCGTGGCCCTGTCGGCCATTGCTGAACATTACGGCACCCCCACCTACGTGTACTCGCGCGCCCACATCGAGGCCCAGTACCGTAGCTACGCAGACGCCCTGCAAGGCACCGAGCACCTGGTGTGCTTCGCGGTCAAGGCCAACTCCAACCTTGGCGTGCTGAACGTGCTGGCGCGCCTGGGCGCAGGCTTCGACATTGTCTCCGGTGGTGAACTGGAGCGTGTGCTGGCCGCTGGCGGGCGTGCCGACCGCGTGGTGTTCTCCGGCGTCGGCAAAACCCGTGAAGACATGCGCCGCGCCCTGGAAGTTGGCGTGCACTGCTTCAACGTCGAATCCACCGACGAGCTGGAGCGCCTGCAAGTAGTCGCCGCCGAAATGGGCAAGGTTGCCCCGGTGTCGCTGCGGGTCAACCCGGACGTCGATGCCGGTACCCACCCGTACATCTCCACCGGCCTTAAAGAAAACAAGTTCGGCATCGCCATTGCCGATGCCGAGGCCATCTACGTACGCGCCGCACAGCTACCGAACCTGGAAGTGGTCGGTGTCGACTGCCACATCGGCTCGCAGCTGACCACCGTCGAGCCATTCCTCGACGCCCTCGACCGCCTGCTGGTGCTGGTCGACCGCCTGGCCGAGTGCGGCATACACCTGCGCCACCTGGACCTGGGTGGCGGTGTCGGCGTGCGCTACCGCGACGAACAGCCACCACGGGTGGCCGACTACATCAAGGCCATCCGCGAGCGCGTGGGCGAGCGCGACCTGGCCCTGGTGTTCGAACCAGGCCGCTACATCGTCGCCAACGCTGGCGTGCTGCTGACCCGCGTGGAATACCTCAAGCACACCGAACACAAGGACTTCGCCATCATCGATGCAGCGATGAACGACCTGATCCGCCCGGCCCTGTACCAGGCCTGGATGGGTGTCAGTGCGGTCAAGCCACGTGCAGGCGAAGGCCGTGCCTACGACCTGGTCGGCCCTATCTGCGAGACTGGCGACTTCCTCGGCAAGGACCGCGTCCTCAACCTGGCCGAAGGTGACCTGCTGGCCGTAGAGTCCGCGGGCGCCTATGGTTTTGTCATGAGCTCCAACTACAACACCCGCGGCCGTTGCGCTGAAATCCTGGTCGACGGCGACCAGGCGTTCGAAGTACGCCGCCGCGAGACCGTCGCCGAACTGTATGCTGGCGAAAGCCTGCTGCCGGAGTAAGCCCATGCTGCTGCGTTTTACCAAGATGCATGGGCTGGGCAACGACTTCATGGTCCTGGACCTGGTCAGCCAGCACGCGCACATCCAGCCCAAGCACGCCAAGCAATGGGGTGACCGCCATACCGGTGTCGGCTTCGACCAGTTGCTGATCGTCGAGGCGCCGAACAACCCGGAAGTGGACTTCCGCTACCGCATCTTCAACGCCGACGGCTCCGAGGTCGAGCAATGCGGCAACGGTGCGCGCTGCTTTGCCCGCTTCGTGCTGGACAAGCGCCTGACCGCGAAAAAGCGCATCCGCGTGGAAACCAAGAGCGGCATCATCGTGCTGGACGTGCAGAACGACGGCCAGGTGAGTGTCGACATGGGCCCACCCCGCTTCATCCCTGCCGAAATCCCCTTCGTTGCTGACGCGCAGGCGCTGAACTACCCACTGGAGGTCGACGGCCAGCTGCATTCCATAGCCGCCGTGTCCATGGGTAACCCGCACGCCGTGCTGCGTGTCGACGACGTGCAGACTGCCCCCGTGCACGAGCTGGGCCCGAAGATCGAAAACCACCCACGCTTCCCACAGCGGGTGAATGCCGGCTTCATTCAAGTCATCGACCGCCACCGCGCCAACCTGCGCGTGTGGGAACGCGGCGCCGGCGAAACCCAGGCTTGCGGCACCGGCGCCTGCGCCGCGGCCGTGGCGGCGATCAGCCAGGGCTGGATGGACTCCCCGGTGTCCCTCGACCTGCCCGGTGGCCGCCTGCACATCGAATGGGCCGGCCCCGGCAAGCCCGTGATGATGACCGGCCCGGCCGTACGCGTCTACGAAGGACAGGTTCGTCTCTAAACGAGTAACCGCCATGACCGATCAGCCCAAGGTTGTACCCAAGCAGTCCGCCGAGCTCGATGCCGAAGCGGTGGTCGCCTACCTGCGCGCCCACCCCACCTTCTTCGCCGAGCACGACGAGCTGCTGATCGAACAGTACATCCCGCACCAGCGAGGAGACAGCGTGTCGCTGGTGGAACGCCAGCTCAAGCTGCTGCGTGACCGCAACATCGAAATGCGCCATCGCCTGTCGCAACTGATGGACGTGGCCCGCGACAACGACCGGCTGTTCGACAAGACCCGCCGGCTGATCCTTGACCTGCTCGATGCCGGCAGCCTGGAAGAAGTGGTAATGGCGGTCGAAGACAGCCTGCGCCAGGAATTCCAGGTGCCCTTCGTCAGCCTGATCCTGTTCGGCGACAACGTCGCGCCAGTCGGGCGCTGGGTCAGCAATGCCGAGGCGCAGCAAGCCATCGGTGCCCTGCTGGGCGGTGGCAAGACCGTCAGTGGCAACCTGCGCGAGCACGAGCTGGCGTTCCTGTTCGGTGAAGAACAGCGCCGGGAAGTAGGCTCCAGCGCCGTGGCAGCTCTTGAGTACCAGGGGCTGCATGGGGTTCTGGCCATCGGCAGCCGCGACCCGCAACACTACAAGAGCAGCGTCGGTACCCTTTTCCTCGGCTATATCGCCGAGGTGCTTGGCCGCGTTGTGCCACGCGTCACCCAGACCCTGCGCCCGGTACGCTGATGAAACGCCAGCTGGAGGCTTATTGCGCACACCTGCGCAACGAGCGCCAGGTGTCGGAGCACACCTCGCAGGGCTACCGTCGCGACCTGGAAAAAGTCATCGCCTACTGCGAAGAACACGGCATTGCCGATTGGCAGGCGCTGCAAATCCAGCAGCTGCGCCAGCTGATCGCCCGCTTGCACCACCATGGCCAATCTCCGCGCAGCCTGGCACGCCTGCTGTCGGCAGTGCGCGGCCTGTACCGCTACCTCAACCGCGAAGGCCTGTGCCAGCACGACCCGGCCAACGGCCTGAGCGCGCCCAAAGGTGAGCGGCGGCTGCCCAAGGTACTGGATACCGACCGCGCACTGCAGCTGCTCGATGGTGGCGTCGACGACGACTTCATCGCCCGGCGTGACCAGGCGATCCTCGAACTGTTCTATTCCTCGGGCCTACGCCTATCGGAACTGACCAACCTCGATCTTGATCACCTCGACCTCGCCGCCGGCCTGGTGCAGGTACTGGGCAAGGGTGGAAAAGCCCGCGTACTGCCGGTGGGTCGCAAGGCTCGCGAGGCGTTGCAGGCCTGGTACCGTTTGCGCGGCATCGGCAACCCACGCGACCGTGCAGTGTTCATTACCCGCCAGGGCAATCGCATCAGCCCCCGGGCAGTGAGGCTGCGGGTAAAGGTTGCCGGTGAGCGTGAGCTGGGCCAACACCTGCACCCGCACATGCTTCGCCATTCCTTCGCCAGCCATGTGCTGGAATCATCCCAGGACCTGCGCGCGGTGCAGGAGATGCTCGGCCATGCCGACATCAGCACGACGCAAATCTACACCCACCTGGACTTCCAGCACCTGGCCGCGGTGTACGACAGCGCCCACCCTCGGGCCAAACGCAGCAAAGGCACAGACTCATGAGCATCAAGCTGATCACCTTCGACCTCGACGATACCCTGTGGGACACCGCGCCGGTGATTGCCACCGCGGAAGTCGTGCTGCGCGACTGGCTCGAGGCCAACGCACCAACCCTCGGCAGCGTGCCGGTGGAACACCTGTTCGCCATCCGCGAGCGCCTGGTGCAAGCAGAGCCCGGCCTCAAGCACCGCATCAGCGCCCTGCGCAGGCGCGTGCTGTTTCATGCCCTGGAAGAGGTCGGCTACAGCGAACAGCACGCACAGGCGCTGGCCAACGAAGGCTTCGAAGTGTTCCTGCATGCCCGCCACCAGGTGGAGATCTTCCCAGAGGTGCAGCCGGTGCTTGAAATCTTGCGCCATCAATACATCCTGGGGGTGGTCACCAACGGCAATGCCGACGTCAGCCGGCTGGGGTTGGCCGATTACTTCCGCTTTGCCCTGTGCGCCGAGGACCTGGGCATTGGCAAGCCAGACCCGGCGCCGTTCCTCGAAGCGCTACGCCGTGGCGAGGTGGACGCGGGTGCGGCGGTGCACATCGGCGATCACCCTGGCGATGACATTGCCGGTGCCCAGCGCGCCGGTTTGCGCGCGGTGTGGTTCAACCCGCAGGGCAAGGCCTGGACTGGCGATCAGGCGCCGGATGCCGAAATCCAGCGCCTGTCGCAGCTGCCCGACGTGCTCGCGCGCTGGCGCTGACGGGAGCCGCTTTGCGGCCCATTCGCGGGCACGGGCAACACAAAACCCACAGGCATAAAAAAGCCCGCAGCGACGGCGGGCTTTTTTGCGATCAGCCACTCAGATAGGGCGGCTGCCGTACTTGTTGTCTGGCTTCTTGGGCGGGTCAGCGACCACGTTGGCCTCGACTTCCTGCACCTTGCCGCCGCGAGAAAGGAATTCTTCCATCGCCTTGGCCAGTGCATCACGCTCTTTCTGCTTGGCTTCCATGCTCGGCATCTCGTCTACCGAGACTGCGGCCTTGGATTTGCCCTTGGCAACGGGTGCCGGGCTGCTGTCGTCATCGCCAGCGTCTTCAACGCCGTCATCAGCCGCCCCTTCAAGGACCTCATCACCCTCGTCTTCGTCGCCTACTTCGAGGTCATCATTTTCCAGATCGTCGTCGCTCATGTTCTACCTCATGACTTGCGAAAAGCAGGTTGGTTATAGACCAGTGCAGCCGTAGACCGGCAGCCACCAGTGAAAATTCAACTGGCCGTGGGTTAGGCCACTGCCCTTGGGTCGGCACTCCTGATGGGAGGCGGCACCCAGCAGGCCCTGCTCCTGGCAGGACCTGACAAATCCATTAGCCCCTGCTGGCCACACGCTATTGGCAAGCCTAGCAAAGGCTGGCGAAGTGTGTGGACTACTCGTCAAACACCCTTCGGCGCGCATTCTAGCGCGCCCGTGGAAAAAGCAAAGCACCATAAACGCCCTGTGGCTTGTAAGTTTTTTACCTACGTCACGAACGTGTCGAATAAACCGTTTGCCGTGCGGGAAATGCTGAAAAACTGGCAAAAAAATGCCCGGCAAGCCGGGCAAATTTTTACCGCGTCGCAGTTACAGGTTGTAGCCGCGCTCGTTGTGCTGAGCCAGGTCGAGGCCGACCGACTCTTCTTCTTCGTTGACCCGCAGGCCCATCACCACATCCAGCACCTTGAGAATCACGTAGGTGACGATGGCGGTGTAGACCACGGTGAAAATCACACCTTTGGCCTGGATCCAGACTTGCATGCCGATGTCGGTGACGGTACCGAAGCCGCCCAGCGCCGGAGCCGCGAATACACCCGTGAGGATGGCACCGATGATGCCGCCAACACCGTGCACGCCGAAGGCATCCAGCGAATCGTCATAGCCGAGTTTGCGCTTGAGCGTGGTGGCGCAGAAGTAGCAGAGCACACCCGAAACCAGGCCGATGATCAGCGCGCCAATCGGCCCGACGGTGCCCGCAGCCGGGGTGATGGCGACCAGGCCAGCAACCACGCCCGAAGCGATGCCCAGAGCACTTGGCTTACCGTGACCGACCCACTCGGCGAACATCCAGCCCAGGGCGGCGGCGGCGGTAGCGATCTGAGTGACCAGCATGGCCATGCCGGCAGTACCGTTGGCGGCAGCAGCAGAGCCTGCGTTGAAACCGAACCAGCCGATCCACAGCATCGCTGCGCCCATCAGGGTATAGCCGAGGTTGTGCGGGGCCATCGGCGTGGTCGGGTAGCCCTTGCGCTTGCCCAGTACCAGGCAGCAGACCAGGCCTGCGATACCGGCGTTGATGTGCACCACGGTGCCGCCAGCGAAGTCCAGTACGCCCCAGTCCCACATCAGGGCACCGTCACCGCTCCACACCATGTGTGCGATCGGCGCATACACCAGGGTGAACCAGATACCCATGAATACGAGCATCGCCGAGAACTTCATGCGCTCGGCAAAGGCACCGACGATCAACGCCGGGGTGATGATGGCGAACGTCATCTGGAAGGTGATGAACACCGCTTCAGGGAACAGCGCGGTGGCCGAGGTCAGGCTGTCGGGCGTGACACCGCTGAGGAAGGCCTTGGAGAAGCCGCCAACGAAGGAGTTGAAGTTGAGCACGCCCTTTTCCATACCGGCGGTATCGAAGGCCATGCTGTAGCCGTAGACGACCCAGAGAATGCTCATCAGGCCGGTGATTGCAAAGCACTGCATCATCACCGACAGCACGTTCTTGGATCGCACCATGCCGCCATAGAACAGGGCCAAGCCCGGAATAGTCATGAACAGCACCAGCGCCGTTGCGGTCAGCATCCAGGCGGTGTCGCCGGAATTAAGCGCTGGGGCAGCTTCCTCTGCCAGGGCAAGCCCGGGCATTACGAGGGACAATAGGGCTCCTAGCCCTGCGATCTTACGCAGAGTCATGTTGTTTTCTCCTGGGGCGTTGGGTTTGGTGAGGCTTTTTTGCTGCTTAGATCGCGTCGGTATCGGTTTCGCCGGTACGGATGCGGATCGCCTGCTCCAGATTCACCACGAAAATCTTGCCGTCACCGATCTTGCCGGTGTTGGCTGCCTTGGTGATGGCTTCGATTACCCGATCAAGGTCTTTGTCATCGATGGCGACATCGATCTTCACCTTGGGCAGGAAATCGACCACATATTCAGCACCGCGATACAGCTCGGTGTGGCCCTTCTGCCGACCGAAACCTTTGACTTCGGTGACGGTGATGCCCTGCACGCCGATTTCCGACAGCGACTCGCGCACGTCGTCCAGCTTGAACGGCTTGATGATGGCTGTGACTAGCTTCATGAAACTCTCTCCCGATTTGGTGGACTTGCCCCAGGAAAACAAACCCGTCTCAAGTCTAAGCGCAGCGGTTGGCTTTGTAACGCGTCGTCGGCATCCGGCTCCGCGTGCGCACTGCCTGGTCACAAGGAACTGCTTCAGTGCATGGCTCGTACAGGTCTTTGCAGAAACCTTGCCAGTTCGGACAAAGCGCCGAAAAACAGCGAGTTATGTGATTTGGTCGGGATTGGCCAGTCGCCAGCATTGAAAACATGCACAATTTCGGTGCGCCGAGGCGGGGCAAGTTGCGCGAAAAATGTGCAACTGATTGAAAATCGCACGCGCTCTTTGTGGGAGCGGCCTTGCGTCGCGATGGGGGTGCGAAGCGCCCCTACGATTTGTGCCTTGATGCCGATATTGCCGGAGCCGCTGTGCAGCCCAATCGCCACGCAAGGCCATTCCCACAAAGGCCAATGTGCACTCAGGCGGCAGGTTTGTGCGTGCTACACTGGCGGCCATTTCTCCGTTTCAGTGGACAGCCCCATGCTCGCGCCCAAAGCCCTTCTCGATGCCCTGAGCGACCAGGCCTCGCGCCTGTTCAGCAGCGATGCCGCCCAGCCCCGTGCGGAACTGGAAAGCCAGTTCAAAGTGTTGATGCAAGGTGCCTTCAGCAAGCTGGACCTGGTCAGCCGCGATGAGTTCGACAGCCAGATGGTCGTACTGGCGCGCACCCGCGCACGCCTCGAGGCCTTGGAAAAACAGGTAGCCGAGCTGGAAGCGCGGCTGAACCCAACTTCACAGGATGAGTGAATGCAGCCCTCCAGCGCATACCCGGTACTGTTGTTTTCCTACGGCACCTTGCAGGATAAAGCCGTGCAACTGGCCAACTTTGGCCGTGAGCTGAACGGCAAGGCCGACCGTATGCCGGGCTACCGCCTGGACTGGGTCGAGATCACCGACCCGGGCGTACTGGCGACCAGCGGCAAGTCCCATCATCCCATCGTTTCCCCCAGCAGCCAGGCCAACGACAGCGTGGCCGGTATGGTCTTCCAGATCAGCGAAGACGAACTGGCAGCGGCGGACCGCTATGAAGTTGCCGACTATAAGCGCGTCGCCGTCACCCTTGCATCGGGCCTGACAGCCTGGGTTTATGTGCGCGCCTGAGCCCGTCCGATGCAGGTTTAACCCGCAACGACTCGGCATGGGTAAAGGCCTGTTTCGGTGGTAGTTCACTTGCATGCAGTGTGCCGCGGAACAATGCCGCCCCGCACTGAGTAAACAAAGTCTTCACCCGGCTGTGCGAATTGAGGATCTGGGCCTGGATATCACCAATGGCCGAATCCCTTGGTTGCAAGCTGGCCGCTCGGTTCACCCATTGGATGGCGGCAAAGCGGCTTTGCTTGCGGGTGCCACGCCCCTGCATCCAGGCCAGCCCCAGTTCGGCGCTGGCACGCCCTGCAAGCCACGGGTCCGGGTGCTCGACCAGGCTCAGCAGGTAAGCAACCGCCTCACTTCGCTCCTGCGCCTCACCAAACCGGCGTAACAAAATCCCCAGGTGCAACCGCGCACACGCATTGGTCTGCCCGTTGCCCAGCGCGTCGACAAGCAGGCGCCTGACCGCCAGCATGGCACTGCGCTCGTTCAGATCCTCATCGCCGTCCATGCGCAGGCAGGCCAGGTTGTACTTGGCCTGCCTGCTGCCCGCCTCCACCGCACGCTGCAGCCAGTACCCGGCTGCCTCGTCATCCAGGTAATGCGCCGGGGTGTTGGCCAGGCCGCCATGGTGCAGCTCATACAAGGCCAGGGCAGCACCCGGCAGGTTCAGTTCGGCGCAGCGTTCATACAGGTAGCAGGCCACTTCATGCCGGTTGGCTGCCCACAGCAATCGCGCCACTTCAAGCACTTCGAACCCCGGTGCCTGGCCCGCGAACTGGCGACTCACCGCCCGTTGCAACCATAGCCTTGCCTGCTCGGCCGAGCGTGGCAGCGCCCACAGCCCGAAACGGTGCCCGGCAGCGCGTAATGCACAGGCAGCAGCATGTGAACGGCCGTCACACAGGCGCTCAATGGCGCCGTGTAACAGTTGCTTCTCATCTGCCATGCCATCGCGCAGTATCAGCTCGGCCAAACAGCGAAAAGGCACGCCCATGGCGCGGATGGCGCCGAGATCGGCATTGCACGCCAAGCTCGCGGCAAAGTCGCGCATAGCGCCAGCATGGTCGCCCGATACCCTGCTGCGCAGTGCCCCCCGCCATGCCAGAACGACAGCACGTTCCCTGGGCCTCAACGGGCGTTGTGACCAGTCTTCGAACACGTGCTGCCAGTCGGCGACGGCCTGCACCTTGTCAGCCTGTGGCAGCTTCAGCCGGCCTTCGACAGCCATCCAGCGCAGCGCATTACGCAAACGCTCGTCCCAGGTTGCGCACAGCGGGCCATTGACCAACAGCTCGAACGCATCAAGGCTGCCGCCCCAGCGGGGCAGCAGGTACACAGCAAGGGCCTGGATCGCTTCGAAGCAGCCGGGGCGGGCGATCAGCGCATGGCGCAGCCAGTAATAGCGAGGGTCCTCGTTTTCATGGTCGACCCGCTTGCCCAGATAGCGCGGCAGCGACTGTGGCAGCTCGGCCAAGGGCAACAGCCCATGCCTCACCAGCAACGGCGCTGCAGCTTCCTGTACCTCTACATCGGCATGGGCACTGGGCCTGAAGCGTGCAGGCTCCCCCTGAAACAGTTGCAGCAACCAACCAGGCTCATGGAACTGCGCACTGATGCGCAGCATGCCAATGGCCGCTGCCACGGGGTGCGCAGAGCGGTCCATTGCACGCAACAGGTGCGCGGTGGCGGATTCACAAATTTGCGCGACCGCCAGCAAGCGTGCAGCGTTGCGTGGTCCATCAACCTGCACCTGGCAGGCCCGGTGGAAGCAGTGCATACCCATTACCACTTGTGGGTGGTAAGCCCTGGGGCACGCGTCAATCCAGGCTCTGAGCACTTGGCTCAGGGCCCTGTCACTCTGGTTTTCCTGGTCGAGCAGCATGTGCCCTTCAATGGCCGCCAAGTAGGCCGGGAACTCGCCGGGCGGGGCCTGACGCCACTGAGCCTCGAGCCTGTCGAAAAAGCGGTTGAGTTCGACGAATGCACTGGCCTGCACCAGTTCGCGCATTACCTGGTGCGTGCGGGCGAGCGTTTGCACGGAGCAATACCTCAAGTCCATTTGTAAGAAGACGCAGTGCCATCCCATGGCAACTGCGGTTACCCAACAACACTAAGTCATACCTGACGACTGCGCAAAGCCTATTGGATCCATTTTTGCCGAAGCCCATGAAAACGCAGGGAAAACCCCTACCCTGAAAAACCACGACGCACACTTGTTGCGCCTGTCGTGGCAGCACTGGCTATTCTTTGCCCAGCCGCAGGAAGCGGCATTTTCCAGCAACAACGGAGTGTTCATGTCCCTAGCCCTCGTCCACAGCCGCGCCCAGGAAGGCGTGCAGGCACCGGCGGTCAGCGTCGAAACCCACCTGGCCAACGGCCTGCCTCATCTCACCCTGGTCGGCCTGCCGGAAACCACAGTCAAGGAAAGCAAGGACCGGGTGCGCAGCGCCATCGTCAACTCCGGGCTGAAGTACCCGCAGCGGCGCATTACCCAGAACCTCGCCCCCGCCGACCTGCCCAAGGATGGCGGCCGATATGACCTGGCCATCGCCCTGGGCATCCTCGCCGCCGACGGCCAGGTGCCGATTGCCACCCTGACCGATATGGAATGCCTGGGCGAACTGGCCCTGTCGGGGAAATTGCGCCCAGTGCAGGGCGTGCTGCCTGCTGCACTCGCGGCACGCGAAGCAGGCCGGGCGCTGGTAGTACCACGGGAAAATGCCGAGGAAGCCAGCCTGGCCGGCGGGTTGGTGGTGTATGCGGTGGGCCACCTGCTGGAGTTGGTCGCCCACCTGAACGGCCAGGTGCCGCTGCCGCCCTACGCTGCCAACGGCCTGATCCTGCAGCAACGCCCCTACCCGGATTTGAGCGAAGTGCAGGGCCAACTGGCAGCCAAGCGCGCCTTGCTGCTGGCTGCGGCCGGGGCGCACAACCTGCTTAGGTTGTGTGAGAATACACCAACATCTCCAGGACCAGACCCGATGAAGCCGAAAGCCTACAGTTACATTCGTTTCAGCAGCCCCGAACAGGCGAAGGGCGATAGCTACAGGCGGCAGCGTGCGGCGGCAGAGGCGTACTGTGCCGAAAATGGCCTGGAGCTGGCTGATACCAAGGAATACCTGTTCTTTGACAGCGGGCGAAGCGCGTTCAAGGCCGAGCATCTGGACGATACGGGTGATTTTGGCCGGTTCCTCAAGTGTGTGAATGACGGGACCATTCCAGCCGGGAGCTACTTGATCGTCGAGAGCCTGGACCGACTCAGCCGCGAGGAAGTGAAGGAAGCCCTGCCCCGCTTCCTGGACCTGCTGAAGAAAGAAATCTGCATCTACACGAGCATCGACAAACGGCTGTACACGAAGAACTACGACCTAACGGACCTTGTAATCTCGGTTATCTCGATGTCACGGGCACACGAGGAATCCAGCACCAAAGGTAAGCGAGTATCAGATGCCTGGAGGCAGAAGCGAGTGCTCGCCCGAGACAAGAAAACGCCGCTCGGTGCTGCCTGTCCGTACTGGCTGAAACTCGTGGAAGGCGTTTACCAGGAAGTTGGGGATCGTGTAGAGGTAGTCCGCCGCATATTCGATATGACAATCCAGGGATATGGCCAAGCGATGATTTCCCGTCGCCTGAACCAGGACAACGTGCCCGTGTTCGGTAGTACACGGTCAACGAAGGAAAAGCCCAGGAACAAAAGCGGCCTATGGGGCACAAGCTCTGTGGAGAAGATTCTGAACAACCGTGCGTTGCTGGGTGAATACCAACCGACGCACCTTGTCGGGCGTGTGCGAGAGAACGACGGTGACCCCATCGAAGGCTACTACCCGGAAATCATCACCCCGGAAGTATTCCTGCAAGCGAAGGCCGCACGGGAACAGCGGAAGACAGCAGGGACGACGAAGCAGTCGAAGAACTTCAATGTCTGGCAGGGACTGGCCAAGTGCCGCCTGTGCGGTGACGCGATGCACCTGATCAACAAGGGACGTCCGCCCAAGGGGTACACGTACCTACAGTGCTATTCAGCGAAGAAAGGCATATGCCGTAGTGGCAGCATTCGGGTCGAGCAGACCGAAGCCGTGTTCACGGAAATCCTGGCCAACGTTGACAGCTTGTCGCTGATCCACGGTAGAAGTGCCGAGATTCGTCGAAGCCTGGAAGTTGCAGAGGGCAGACTGGCAGACATAGGCGAGAGGCTTGAGCGAGCTATCAAAGTACAGGCGGCCCACTTCTCAATGGCTGGCGCCAAGTTGCTCCAGAACCTGGAACAGGAACACGCCCAGTCCCTGGCAGAACGGGAAGAACTTCGGCAACAGCTTGCATCACACCGCGTCATCAGCCGGGACGACTTCTTCAAGCAGATTGACCTTGTGACCTACGAAGGCAGAGCCGCTGCTAACAGCTTGCTCAAACGCCTGGAGCTACAGGTTGTGTTCCAACGCCATAACCCGACCCACTTTCGCTGCTGGGTGCTGGACAATTCCGACGAGACTATCACCGACGAGATTGAGAAGATGTTGTTCGGTGTTCAGTGGAAAGACGGAGAAACGTCCACTCAGCCGCTGGATAACGATATCTGGGAAAGGCAGATCGAACAGGGTGAAATCACTGAAGAAGACGTATACCGTGACCACGTAGGTGGCATCGACGGGGCATGGTTCGGTAACCCCTTCGGATGATGCAAGTGAACAGGAGGAAGCATCGAATGTTTCCTCCCGGAGGACGCCTAAGTCGTGACTACTCTAGCGAATGTGAGTCGTCATCGTGCCCTAACAGCGGTGGCTCACTTCCAGAAGGGAGGTCTTCAGCCCTAGACTGGGTAGCCCATGTGATTTTCGTGATTTCACTGATCCGATCAACGATAGGCTTCAGGTTTCCACCGACCTTCTTCAGCATCACGCTCCCTTCAACCGTGAGACCATAGAAGTGATCCAGGTCGGACATCTTCTTATGCATTTCAGACTGTAGCTTTTCAAGCCTTTTCAGCAACCGGCGCTTATGCTGGTCCTCTAACTCAGTGTTGTCGCTAATCAGTGTTCTCAGCTCGTTAATAAGAACTTGGATTCGATTAACATCACCTTCAGTAAACTCATATGAAAAACCGTGAGCCACGAGGTCGGCAAACCTCGATTTCATAGCCTTTAAGCGATGATCGGCGAGTTCCTTTTCAAGCTCTTCGTAAACTGCTTCTAGGTATTGATGTAACTTGATACAAGCTGAACGCAGATCGGCATCAATATCACGAAGGTCAGCAAAGATACTGATCAAACCAGCATCTTCCATTGCTGAGATTAAAGCATAGCACTCGAGTAGTAACTCGTGCTCTTCAACGCTCCACTCGGCGGTTTGATCAACCATATCCAATGCGTAGTTACAAGCACTGTGTGCGGCTTGCGTAGGATTGGTTCTAACAATTTCAAGTATGTGATCAGGGATGCTCATAAGTGCTCCGTGCAATGTGTTTGCAGACAGTAAAACAGTGCTAGCACTTTGTCACCTGGACACAAGCACAGCCTGGAGTGGGCTATGAGCGTAGGCGTTCAATCGCGGAGGTGATGGCATCCGCATTTGCGTCGAGGGCTTGCAAAGCTACCATCGCATTGATGTGGACGTTCACAGAGCCACGCTGGCGTATCCAGGTACTCAGTTCCTCGATAGCAGCTCGCAGGGCTGTCTGGTTCATCAGCAGCAGCTCAAGGGCATCAGCGGTTGCAGCGGCTTTGTCGTCCATATCAGGGATTCCCTTATCCTGGCGGTGATGCACGATCCAGGGAGCTTACAGGACGCTCGGGCCTGCTGGCAGGGTAGGCATTTTTCCAAAGGCCAGATTCCCTAAAATTTTTCTACGGCACATTGCCCAGGCGGGAATATCGGCTGTGTTCCAGGGCGGAAATATCGGACGAGGTTGCGGGGAGTGGCTAAAACCTGCTGGCTCTGGCGCGGGCCTTGATGCTCCTGACTTACAGCAGGGCCATAGGTGCCGATTTCGTTGAAATATCGTGGGTGACAAAGGCCACCCCGGAACGTTGCTGTAATCGCTTCCTGCGGCCTTACATGGTCAATTCCTTCTTGATCCGGTAGACGGTGGCGATACCTACATCCGCCAGCTTGGCAATCTCTTCCATAGTGTTGCCGTTACGTTTGAGTAGGTCGGCTACCTTCTCCCACTTTTCCTGGTTGCGACCCTTGCCGCCCACCTTCTCGCCACGGGCACGTTTGTTGTCCAGGCCCTGCTTGATGCGTTCTACCCGCTTCTCTTGATCCAGGCGGGCCATTGTCGCCATTAGGTCAATGAGCATGTCATTGATAACGTCCATGATCTGGCCAGTGATGCCTTTGTCTGCGATGAGCTGGTGGGAGGTGGGCAGGTCAGCAACTACCAGACGCAAGCCCTTGGACTTGATGACGCCCTTCAAGTGCTGCCAATCGGCCTGGGAGAGGCGAGAGAGGCGGTCTACCGACTCCACCAGCAGCACTTCACCAGATGCAGCAGAATCGAGCAGGCGGGCCAGTTCAGGGCGTTCCAGCTTGGTGCCGCTGATGTTCTCTGCGTACACATCGGCCACTTGCAGGCTGTTGTCCTGGGCGAACTCCAGCAGAAGTTGCTTGGCTCGTTCTGCGTCCTGGTCGTTGGTTGAGGCGCGGAGGTAGAGGTGGGCGTTAATCATGGTTTTTATCCTTTGTCTTATTTTGTGATAGCTGAATGATAACCTATCGTTTGACTAACTATCAACTGGTGATTGATAGGTGTCGATAACTGTTTATCGTTATCTCAGATGACTAGAGTCAAATGATAGGTTGGCACGTTGCTTGTTCCGCCCCGGAGGGCGATCCAGATTGGGTGGGGATGGTGGCTGCTGCCAGGCTGGTGTGGCGTCTGCCGGAGGGTTTATCAGGCTGTTTGCTGGCGCCCCTGGCGGTGGGGCTTTGAAGTTCAGCCGATACAGCGGGAAATCGAGTGTCGGGGGCGGATTGCTTAACCCCACTGTGATGCAGGCCGCGTAAATAGGCGCTTCCAGGAGGATCGGCTGTCGGTTGGGCTGCTGGCTATGCCTGAACCAGATTAGTTATTGGTCATTTTTTAACCAGTTATTCCGATGCGTCTTCATGGCCTTCCAGCAGATGCTTGTTGATGACTCCGTATCTGCGTATCCGCACGTCCCCGAGCAACTTGGCTAAGTCCTGGGGCTTTTGCGTCATTATCTTGTGTGCTTTGACTTCGCACTCATCCACCGTAACGGCTCGCCCTGGTACGTTAACTTCGCTGGGAAAATAACGCTTCGCCAGTGCTTCGATTCCTGCGGTCTGCTGTGTGGTGTATATCGTTAGGTACGCTTGCCGGGATGCACCACGCTGCAACGTCTGCACTCGCACTAGGAAGGGCTGATCAGGGAATTTCCTTTTCAGCTCCCGTCTAAAGCGCTTCTGGTCTTCCAGCAGATTCCCACTATCTTCCCGGTTCACATAGAAGACTGAGTACTGGTACGTCCATATCGGTCTGCGAAGGTAAGCAGTAAACTTTCTCTTAGTCTTTTCTTCAGACGTTTCCAATATTCAATTCCGCCTACAGGGTGATAGCTGGTACAGGGAATAGCCTTACAGAGTCTTCATTTTCACCTCCTAGAGAACTGGCCCCTGTGGGGAATCGTCTGGGACGGTGTAAAACGGGCTTCGGCCCCTTGAATACTGGGGGGCGGTGGCTCTGATGACCTGGGGCGAGGGATGCTAAGCGGGGCGATTCTGTACAATTAGTGCGGTAGAATCAAGGGCCGTCACCGGCCCCGTTTCGTACCTGCCTGGGCCTTTTCTTCATCCTGACGCCAGGCGTTGACGTAGCATCGCATGGCCCATTCTATGAACTCACGGACAGGCATTTCGTGGCGTCGTGCGTGGTAGCAAAGGCCGTGGAACTCATCAGCCGTGAAACTCACGCCTAGCGCTCTGGTGTGGTTGCTAGGTTGGTCTCTCACGCTGCCACCCCTGCCGGGGCGTCAATCTTGGCCTTCGCCTTTGCGGGCTTGGCATATTCAGCGATCAACGCGGCGTGTGCTTCCTGGCGAGCAGCTTCCAGTTTTTCGGCCAACGCTTTTGCTGCCGCTGCTTCCTGTTCCCGGATTTTACGGGCAAGGGTGATTTCCACCTGGCGGGTAGTCTCTGCAACGTTGCGAGCATAGCGACGTTCGGAATATTCCTCTGCTACTTCCTTCGCCAGTACAACTAGATCAGCGTCAATCATCTCCTGAGGCTTTTTTAGTTGCACTTTCAGGTATAGCAGCTGGTGGAATGCACCGGAGATTACATAGCCTTTATTGGTCCACTCAAGCATTTCATTGAGGGCGTGGGTTAGCGGTTTGTCACTGAACCAATCAACGTGGGCGCCTAGCTGTGGATATGCTGGCGACTCAGAGTGGCGGAAATATTGTGCGGTGCGTTGGTCAACTAGCTGTTGAAGTTCGTTGGCGTCGTGCTTGAAGAACTCAACAATGTCAGTTTCGTATTTGTATTTTGTGGTCATAACTTACTTTCCTTGGGGGCGGACTGATTTGAATCCGGCTTTGAATTGGAAGATTCTTGCTTTGCTTTCGGATTGTTTCTTGTTTGCTGCTGTAGCGTCCTGAGAAGGCTTCTGAGGGGCTTTCTGGGTTGCCTTAATATGTTGGGCTGCCTTTGCTATTTTCGCCTCTTGTAGGCGCTTCCTGTGCTCTTGTAGGTCGCTCAGAGTTACTACAGTGCCAGCGGGGAGAATGTAGTCCTCCAGGGTGTTCAAGTAGAGAAGTTCATCCTGGGTTGCTTCGACATATTCCACTGCTGCGGATTGAGTAGTTGGGCGTTCAAGGTAGTAGCTCAGCAGGGCGCCGTTGCTTTTATCGACTTCTAACCAGATGTTGGTGTTTGTCATTGTGTGATGCCCTCAGGTCGAAGGTGGATAACCTTGAATTGACGTTGAACGTTCAGCCATTTACGAAACAGCTTCAGCTCTGAGACTAGGGGGTTAACTCCAGGCCAAGATTTGCTCCAGGCATCCAGGAATCTCCAATCGTCATCATGCTCTAGGAGGTAATGGAAGGTTTCCAAGTCATAGCGGGCTGTAGTAAGCCCAAGCACTTCGCCAGATGAGTGGTCAATTTGATGGTATAGTTTCATTTATGCGGCAACCTGTTGTTCGTTGCTCTTCACTGCCTCTTGTTCTGTGTACGCCTGCTCTAGTTGATCCTGGCTGGCACTGTTTCGTGCTCGCCATTCTTTAACTTGGTGGGCGACACAGCAATATTGGCTAAGGCTGCTGCGGCTGTAAAAGTTTCGGCCGCAAGACACGCAGGTCCGTAGCCGTAGTGGGCGCTGTTTTGCCATTTATGTTACCTATGGTATGTATGTTGAGTTTGCTTGGATGTGAAAAAAGCCCGTTCTCGGGATGAGCTTCGGGCTTGTGGTACAACTAATTACACTCGACAGGAGCAAGTGCGGGCATTACCCCGTTGCGGGGCAAATCTTGAATAGGTGCCAGTTTTCGTTGCTCCCACTGGCTGGGATTACATTGAGGCAAGTAAAGAAATAAACCTGCCATCCTGTACAACTGTCTTCTTCTCGCATCTTCCGGTGCCGATCATTCTGATCCTTGGATCGACAACAAGTTTTTGGCCATAGTAAGCGAAGGCTGAAACTGTACTATGGCGAATCAGGCGGGGAGTTCCAATGGAGGGACTTGAATATTTTTTCAAGCCTGGAAAGTGTAACTCACTTTCTCTATTTGTCAATACATACATGTAAATTTAGTTGCATTTTTCATGAGTTTGTGCATGCGCATCACGATGCTAACTTCGTGCCCCGCTTGCCTTGTTGGTGTATATGGTTACAACCTGTTGTTCACCGGGCCGCCCGGCACCGGCAAGACCTTGCTCGCCAGCCGCCTTCCCGGGCTGCTGCCACCGCTGGACGAGCACGAAGCGCTGGAAGTGGCGGCAATCCAGTCGGTCAGCGGGAAAGCGCCGCTGAACAGCTGGCCACAGCGACCCTTTCGCCACCCCCATCACTCTGCGTCCGGCCCGGCGCTGGTCGGTGGCAGTAGCCGACCGCAACCAGGTGAAATCACGCTCGCCCATCACGGCGTGTTGTTTCTCGACGAACTTCCGGAGTTTGAGCGGCGCGTACTGGAAGTGCTTCGCGAGCCACTGGAGTCAGGTGAAATCGTGATTGCCCGTGCCCGCGACAAAGTGCGTTTCCCCGCGCGTTTCCAGCTGGTGGCAGCGATGAACCCCTGCCCTTGCGGCTACCTGGGCGACCCCACTGGCCGCTGCCGTTGCAGCACCGAGCAGATCGCGCGCTATCGCAACAAGCTGTCCGGGCCACTGCTGGACCGCATCGACCTGCACCTGACCGTGGCTCGCGAGAGCACTACATTGAACAACCAGCCTTGCGGTGAAACCAGTGCCGATGTCGCCGTCAGGGTGGCTGAAGCGCGGGAGCTGCAGCACAGGCGACAAGGGTGTGCGAATGCATTTCTCGACCTTGAAGGTTTAAGGCATCACTGTGGGTTGGTAGCGGCGGACCAAGTCTGGCTGGAAGGGGCCTGCGAGCGGCTGACCTTGTCGCTACGGGCGGCGCACCGGTTGTTGAAGGTGGCGCGGACACTGGCGGACCTGGAGGGATGCGAGACGATTGGCCGGGCGCACCTGGCCGAGGCCCTGCAGTACCGACCGGGGAGCAGTTAGATTGCCAGGGTTGTGATGCCCCCCTGCAGGAGCGGGTTCACCCGCGAAGAGGCCGGCACAGCCATACCTCACTGACCGCCAGCCAAAGCCTCTTCAACCACCTTCAGCAGCACCTCTTCAGAAAACGGCTTGCCCAGGCAGGCCAGTGCCCCAAGGCCCATCGCTGCCCGTACCGAGCCATCGTCCCAATGTGCCGACATACAGATCACCGGCAAGCGCCACCCCCGCTGTGCCAGCTCACGCTGTACCTCCAGCCCGCTCATCCCCGGCATTTTCAGGTCCAGCAACACACAGCCCGCCTCGCCCGCCAGTGGCGAAGCCAGGAATGCGTGCCCGGCGGAAAACGACAAGGTCTCGAACCCCGCCGAGCGCAGCAGGTTGGCCAGGCTTTTGCGCACCGAGGCATCGTCGTCGACGATGCACACCCCTCTGCTCATGCGCCGCCCAGGCTCGCAGACCGCGCTCCGAGGAGGTTGTGCATGGCCGCAAGCTCCAGCAGCGAGCGGGACTGCATCTTGTTCATGATGTTCTTCTTGTGCACCTTGGTCGTCACCTCGCTGGTGCCGATCTGCCTGGCGATCTGCTTGTGCGACAAGCCGCCTACCACCAGCGAGAAGACCTGGCGCTCACGCTGAGTCAGGCGCTGGTACTTTTCCTCGACCTGCCGCGCCTGCAGCCACTTGTGGCCTTCGGCCACGGCCCGGGCGCGCACTGTCTGCAACAGGGTCAGCAACTGGTCTTCATCGAACGGCTTGGTCAGAAATTCCACCGCCCCGGCGCGCATGGCCTGGACGGTCATCGGGATGGTGCCGAAACCAGTCATGAACACGATCGGCCAGGGCAGCGCCAGCCGGCACAGCGCATCCTGTACCTCCAGGCCACTTGTGCCAGGCAAGTGCATGTCCAGCAGCAGGCAGGCACAGGGGGTTTCCAGGCGGGCCTCGAACAGCGCCTCGGCACTGGCAAACAAGTGGTGCGGGATGTCCTGCGAGCGCAACAGCCGGCCCAACGCGGTGCGCACCGACGAGTCGTCATCCACCACCAACACCGGCACATTCACGCGCTCATCGAGCGGCTCGACAGTCTCGGCCAGGCTGCGCAGCAACGACCTGCCCAATGCCTCACCAGGCTCCTCGAGGCTGATCTGCGCGGCCAGGCGATAGCCCCGGCGCGGAACGGTCTGGATCAGGCCACGGTCGCCAAAGGCCTTGCGCAGCAAGGACACCTGAACCTGCAAGTTATTGTCCTCGACCACCGTGCCGGACCACACCTGGCTGAACAACTCGTCCTTGCCGACCACGCGGCCCTTGGCCCTGATCAGCGTGGCCAGCACGTCGAAAGCACGCCCACCCAACAGGATCGGCTTGCCGTCGACAAAGACTTCGCGCCGCTCCAGCGACACCTGGGCATTGCCTATTCGGATCATGGCTTCCTCGCGCGGGCACGGGCGTTTTCGCTGCCCTGGGCAGCCTAGGCCAGCGTTGGCGTTCAGACAATTATCCCGAGGGATAGGTTGGCCCAAGGACTATACAAAAGCCCGCCTGCCCCAAGGGGACGATAACGGACAACAGCGTGCCCGTTCCTGCCAAGCAGGCTGTAACCCGCATCCATGCTGGGCCCGCTGCGTATACTCGCGCCTCAGGATGTCGCTAGCGGGGGTGCTTTATGCTCGATGAACGCCTTGCCCACAGGCCCATCGATTACGACCAGTCAATCGACGAGGGCTGGCTGAAGCGGTGCGAGGTCAGCGCGCTGGGCCAGGAAGGTGAACTCAGCTATTTCCGCCTGCGCGACCCAGCCACAAATCAGGCCTGGATCGCCGTGCGCGCGCCGCTCGAGGCCCCTTCCGCCTGTCAGCGCCTGGAACGTGACTACCGCCTGCAACTGGACCCGCAGTGGGCGGTGATCCCCTCGGCGTTCGTGCGCTCGGCCGAAGGCCCGTTGCTGGTGTACCCGGCCGGGCGCTCAGTCGCCGACCTGATCGCTGAAGGCCCTGCTGCACTGGAGCCGTTTCTCGACATCGCGGTGAACGCTGCCCATGCGTTGGCGCAAGCGCACGAACGCAATGTGCTGCACGGTACATTGCAGCCTGAACATGTGTACCTGCGCGCCCACCAGCGGGTGCGCCTGGGCTTCTTTCGTGCCGACCCAGCAGAGCGGATCAGCGAACAGGGCACCCCGCTCGGCAACTGGGCCTACCTGGCGCCGGAGCAGGTTTGCCCGCACGGTAGCAGCAGCGACCGACGCAGTGACATCTATGCCCTGGGGGCAATCCTCTACCAGTTACTGGTAGGCGAACTGCCGCTGGCCGGGCGCGACACCCTGCACTGGCGACAGCTGCATGCTGGTGTGCAGCCGCGGGCGGCCAGCGAAGCGGACAGCAAGGTGCCGCACTCCCTCAGCCTGGTCCTGGCAAAGGCCTTGGCCAAAGAGCCGGACGCCCGCTACCAGAGCGCGCGCGCCTTTGCAGTGGACTTGGCTCACTGCCAGCGGCAGTGGGCCGCCCACAAAACCATGGCACCCTTCACCCCAGGCTGCGCCGACCCGGTAGCGCCCGGCCACGCGCGCCTGTTTGGCCGCGGCGCCGAGCAAAAGGCTATCACCCTGCTGCTCAAGGCCTTGAATCGCGATAGCAAACCACAAGCCCTGGTCATCAACGGCGCTGCTGGCATGGGCAAGTCGAGCCTGGTCGAAGCCGCTCTCAAGGCCAACGCCGAAGGTTACTGGGCCGTCGGCAAATGCAACAGCCACACCCAAGCAGTGCCCTACACGCCCTGGATCGAAATACTCAGTGCCCTGACTACCCAGTTGCTGGCCAAGAACAGTCAGGACCTCGTCACCCTGCGCCGCGAAATCCAGCGCCGCATCAAAAGTCATGGTCGTCTGCTCGGCAAACTGGCCCCGGACCTGCAACTGATTCTCGGCCCCCTGCCCCAATCACCCGCCAAGCCCACGCGCCTTGCGTTGCAGAAGGAACTGCACGCGATCATTGAATTCCTGCAGGTTTTCAGCCGGCCTGGCCAACCGCTGGTGCTGTTCTTCGACGACCTGCAATGGGCCGACGACGCCACCCGGCAACTGTTGGCCCAACTGCTGGCTGAAGCGCCGGCCAACCTGCTGCTGATTTTCACCCGGTGCAACGATACGCCCACCACCAGCGCACCGCTGGCCATACCCGCAGCGGTGCGCAGCACCACGCTGAACCTGCGGCCGCTGGCCGTTGGGGCGGTGGCCGAGCTGATTGGCGAGCGCTTCCATGTTGCCCCCGAGGCCGCATTTCAACTGGCCGAACGGGTGCATGGCAAGACGGCGGGCAACCCGTTTTTCATCAACCAGATCCTCAGGGCCATGGTCGAAGACCAGCTGTTCATCTTCGACACCCAGGCCATGCGCTGGTCTTGGTGCCTGCAGGCCGTGGCCCGGCACTGCTACTCCGACAATGTCGCCGACCTGATGGTCCACCGTCTGGAGCGCCTGCCGGCACCGCAACGCGACCTGTTGCGGGTCGTCAGCGCGGCGGGCAGCCACTGCGATGAACACCTGCTTCGGCAAGTGCTCGCCCAACCGCCAGGCGAACCCTTGAAAGCCTTGATTGGCGCTGGCTTCCTGCAACCGGGCCAGAACGGCTTGGGCTTCACTCATGACCGGGTGATGGAGGCCGCTTATGCACTCACGCCCGTGCACCAGCGCGCCTCGCTGCATGCACGTATCGCCCTGGCCATGCGCCAGGCTTGGCCAGGGCGAACGCACGAGGTGTTGTTCGAGCTCGCCAGCCAGCTACAACGCGCCAGCCCCTGCGGGTTTGCAGCGGATGACTGCGAAGCGTTCCTGCAGCTTTTACGCGAAGCCGCATCATGCGCACGCGACGCGGGCACCTTCGAGCAGGCCGCTGGTTACCTGCACACCGCCGAGCAGTTGCTGCAGCACAGCGCCACGCTGGAAAGCCGCGCCACGCATGGCTTTGCCATCGCCTGCATGGCGACGGAGTGCGACATGCAACTGTCACGCACGATCGCGGCCGAGGCCCGCCTCACTGAATGCCGCCAGCGTGCTCGCTCGGTGTTGGACCAGGCACGGGCGTGCCGGCTGCAGGCGCTGCTGTACACCTTGCGCGGTGACTATCAGGCGGCCATCGACAGCGCCCTGGCCGGCCTGGACTTACTGGGTATCAGCCCGGTGCGGGGCCTCGACTGGCAGCAGGTCGAGGCCAGTCATGCCCATGTGCAGGCGTTGATCGAACAGAAGGACCGGCATTGCCTGGAGTCACTGCCGCGCACCGACTCGGAGGAAGTGACGGTTGCCATCAGCCTGCTGGCCACTCTGTCATCATCCTTCTTCGTGAAGGACGACATCAGCTTCCTGCACCTGGCCAAGCTCATGGAGTTGTCGCTACTGCACGGCGTTGCCCCTGGCAGCACCTACGGCATGGCCTGGTACGGCGTGATGATTGCCGAGCGTTTTGGCGCTTACCATGATGGCCATGCCTGTTGCCTGGCCGCGCTCAAGCTGATCGAACGGCACGGTTTCGACGCTGATCTGACCAGCGCGCTGCTGGCCCTGGATCAGGTCAGCGCCTGGACCTCGCCCATGGAATTCGCCCGACGTACCGCGCTGGACGCGGTCGACTCGGCGCGCCTGAGCGGTGACCTGGCGATGAGCTGCTATGCCTGCAACCACCTGGTTTCAGATTCGCTGTTCATGGGCCGCTACCTGCCGGACGTGGTCGAGGAAGTGGCGCAAGGCCTGGCCACTGTACGTCGCCACGGCTACGGCGATATCGAGCAGATCCTGCTGGCACAGCAAGCGTTCGTCGCCAACCTGAGCGGCACGCCCTGCCCCGCCCCGGCCACCGCCTCGAAGTCGCCCACCACGCGGTTCTTCCAACACCTGTTCGCCGCCATGTGCGCCTTCTACATGGGCAATATCCCAAAGACCATGCGCGACCTGGCATTGGCCGGCGACAACACCTGGGCCGCACCGGCGCACATCAACCTGGCCGACTATCACCTGTTCCGCGGCCTGGCCCTGGGCAGCCCCGAGGCCCAAGGCAGCCTTATCGACAAGCTGCCCGAGCTGCAGGCCCTGCGCGAGCGCTTTAGCCGCTGGGCCGGCTTCAACCCGGCCACCTTCCGCAGCAAGCAGTTGTTGATCGAAGGCGTGATCGCCAAGCTCGAAGGCGACGGCCTGGCCGCGATCCGCTGCTTCGACCAGGCGCAAATCGCCGCCACCGCTGCCGGCTTCATCCACGAGCAGGCGCTGGCCCATGAACAGCTGGCCGAGGTGTGCATCCCCAGCGGCCTGATCTCGGGCGCCAACCTGCACCTGCGCATTGCCCGCGACTGCTTCCACATCTGGGGCGCGACCGGCAAGGTGCACCAGTTGGAGACGTTGCATCCGTTTTTGCGTACCCAGCCGATTCAGGAGACCTATCGCGCCACCCACCAGGCCAGGCTGGACCTCGAAGCCGGCATCGAAGCCGCGCGGGCGCTGTCCGAAGAAGTGCTGCTCGAAGGCCTGATCGAAACCCTGATGGGCCACCTGACCCAGCACTCCGGTGCCGACCATGGCGCGCTGCTGATTGTAAGCGGCGCCGAATTCCAGATGGCCGCCCTGGCCTACATCGACGATGCCGGGCTGCACGTGAGCATGGACAACTGCCAGAAGTTCATGACCCAAGCACCGTTGTCGGTCATCAACACCACCATGCGCACCCGCAAACCGCTGGTGCTCAACGATGCCCTCAGTGAGTGCCCGGAGGCCTTCCGCCAACAGCTGCAGGCGCGCAACGCCCGCTCGGTGCTGTGCCTGCCGCTGGTGATCCAGGGCGTGCTGATCGGCCTGGTGTACCTGGAAAACCGCCTCGTGCCCAACCTGTTCGGCAGTCAGCGCCTGGCCATGCTGGAAATCCTCGCCTCGCAGGCAGCGGTGTCGCTACAAACGGCCAAGTTCTACACGCGCCTGGCCGAGGAAAACCAGATCCGCACCCAGATGGAGGCCGAGTTGCGCCGCTCGCGTGCGGAACTGGCGCGCAGTGCGCACTTGCAGGCGATGAATGAGCTGTCAGCGTCCATCGCCCACGAGATCAGCCAGCCGCTCCTGGGCATCGCCTCCAATGCCGCGGCCAGCCTGCGCTGGCTCAAACGCGCCAAACCCGACCTGGAAGAAGCGATTGCCGGCCTGGAAGACATCCGCAACGACAGCGAACGGGCCGGCAACATCGTGCGGGCGCTGCGGTCCCTGGCCAAGCAGTCACCGATGCAACTCAAGGCGGTGAAGCTGGACGAATTGATCCGCGAGGTGGTGCGCCTGACCTCGGCCGACGCCGCCAAGGGCAAGGTGGATGTGCAGACACGGCTGAAGGTCGGGGTGTGCGTGACAGCCGACCCGGTGCAGTTGCAGCAGCTGGTGTTCAACCTGATTACCAATGCCCTGGAAGCGTTGGCGGGGTATCGCTGTGACGGGGTGCTGAAGATTACGTCGGCGGTAGTCGAGGACGAGGTGGAGATCTGCGTGGACGACAACGGGCCGGGGATCGCGGCGGACGAGCGTGAGCGCGTATTCGATGCGTTTCATACCACCAAGACCGGTGGCATGGGGATGGGCTTGGCGATCTGCAGTTCGGTCGCCCAGGCCCACGGCGGGCAGCTGCAGGCGCTGGTGTCGCAGTTGGGTGGATGCCGGATTCGTGTCAGTCTGCCTTTGAATCACGCATAGC